>JANXOP010000142.1 GCA_025357755.1 Kofleriaceae bacterium
GCGCGAGCGATCGTCGTGCGCGCGCGCCAGGTCGCCTCCGAACGCGGCGGCAAGGTCGATCAGCTCGCGATCGCGGCGCTCTCGGGCGCACCGATCGATCCAGGTCCGTTGGCCTTCGCGGTGAAGTGGTTCACCGGGGGCGTCGTCACGTAAGTTAGAGGAGTGAGGCATGGCTAGTCCTTCTGTGATCGTGATCGGCGGCGGTGTCGCCGGTCTCACTGCGGCGCACGAATTGAGCGAGCGCGGCTTCAAGGTCGATGTCTACGAGCAGCGCGCCACCTGGGGCGGCAAGGCGCGTTCGCAACCGGTGATCGGTAGCGGTACCGAGGCCCGCAAGGACCTTCCCGGCGAGCACGGCTTTCGGTTCTATCCGAGGTTCTACACGCACGTGATCGATACGATGAGCCGCATCCCCTCGGGGACCGGGAAGGTCGTCGATCACCTGCGCGCGACGACCGAGTCGGGCCTCGCGATGATCGACAACGAGACCTGGTATCGGTTCTTTCGCAAGAAGCCCGACAAGCCGTACGAGGTCGTCGAGGCGCTCGAGCTGTTCTTCCAGGACCTCGACTTCGATGCCGAAGACGTCGGCCTGTTCGCGGCCAAGATCCTCCAGTACCTGACCGCGTGCGACGAGCGCCGGCTCGGCGAATACGAAGGCATCTCGTGGTGGACGTTCCTCGAGGGCGACCTGTACTCGCCGAGCTTCCAGCGCCTGCTCCGCTCGGTACCGCGCACGATGGTCGCGATGGATCCGAAGCGCGGCTCGGCGCGCACCGTCGGGACGGTCTCGATGCAGCTGATTCTCGACTTCGCCACGTCGGGCATGAACAACGATCGAACGATGGGCGGACCGACCTCCGAGATGTGGTTCGACCCGTGGTTCGCGCACCTCACGTCGCTCGGCGTCGGCTTGCACGCCGGTACGACGGTCACCGAGATCCAGACCGGACCGACCGCGATCAGCGGCATCAAGCTCGACGACAACACGGTCGTCACCGCGGACTTCTACGTGCTCGCGGTGCCGATCGACAAGGCGATCGGCATGATCACACCCGCGATGGGCGCGATGGATCCCATGCTCGAGAACCTGCGCACGAAGCACGCGGATGACCTCGTGTCGTGGATGGTCGGCATCCAGTACTTCCTGTACGAGGACGTGCCGCTCGTCCGCGGCCACATGTTCTATCCGGATTCGCCGTGGGCCCTGACCTCGATCTCGCAGCCCCAGTTCTGGCGTGACCTCGGCCTGTTCCGCGAGCGCTATGGCGACGGCGCGGTCGGCGGCTTGATCTCGATCGACGTCTCGGAATGGAACGAGCCGGGCATGCTGATTCCGAAGCCCGCGAAGATGTGCACGCCCGACGAGATCAAGCAGGAGATCTGGGCGCAGATGAAGGCCGCGATCAACAGCCCGACCGACAAGGTGCTGACCGACGAGCTGTTGCACTCGGCGCACCTCGACGACGATCTCGACTACTCGGGTGCGACGTTACCGCCGGTGAACAAGTCGCGCCTGCTGATCCATCCGCCAGGCTCCTGGGCCACACGCCCCGAGCCGGGCACGGCGATCCCGAACCTCGTGCTCGCGGGCGACTACATCCGCACGAAGACCGATCTCGCCACGATGGAAGGCGCGAACGAAGCGGCGCGCCACGCCGTCAACGTGGTCCTCCCGCGCGCGGGCTCGACGGCCACTCCGTGTCAGCTATGGCCGCTGGTCGAGCCAGATTCGTTCGTGAAGTGGAAGCATGTCGATGCGGCGCTCTACGCGCACGGCAAGAAGCACATGTTCGAGATCGCGGGCATCCGCGATGCAGCCCGGGCCGCCGACGCACTGCGCCGGTTCTATGCGTTCACCGGGCTCGACAAGATCGATGACCTGCTCGACAAGGTGAAGGTCACGTCGGTCGTGAAGGGCATCCTCGCCCGCCTCGGCATCTCCCCGTAGACCCGACCAGAACCGACTAGAACCGACTAGAACCGACTAGAACACGATGTTGGTAAAGCTCAGCACTCTGAGCTTTGCCGGCGTCGATAGCGGTTCGGTCACGATCATGCCGTCGCGGCCGTTGCCGTTGCGGTGGACGAGGTGGCCGCCATCGCCGCCGTATGTCGTCATGTAGACGCTGATGTGATTCGTCGTCGTGAAGTCGGTGTTCAGATCAGCGACGACTTGCTGCTTGGTCTGAAACGGCAAGTCGGTCGAGTGCAACCCGAGCGTGGTGTAGTCGCTGTTGACCGCCGCGTGCCAGCCTTCGGCCCACGGCAGGTTCGGCATGGCGTGCTCGATCTGCGTGGTGTGGACGTCGTCCATGTTCGTCGTACCGTCGGTCGCGTCGACGGCGACGTCGTAGATCGCATTGTTCATCCGGACTTGAAGATGGACGTGCGACGTATCCGCGTTGCAGCTGTTCATGCCGCTCGGCGGCACGACCGCGACGAGGTATCCGTCGAGACGACCGTAGGTCCCCGAGGCACCGAGGAGCTGGCCGAAGTTGCTCGTACAGGCCTGCCGTGTCGGCGTGCCGTCGTCGACGTGCAAGCGACCATCGGTCGAGACATCGACCGGGGGCGCATCGACGGAAGAGGAGTTACCGCCGCCGCAAGCGGCCAGTACGACAAGCGAAAACCTACAGCGCACGCGCGGACTGTAGCGAGCACCGCGCGCGATTCATAGCCTTGTATCGCGCGACAAAACTCACTCATCGAGCTCTAACGACCGGGTTCGCTGAAGTCGCCGAGTGGGTCGGAATGCGCCGTTCGCCGTCGCCGCTGTCGCCGCTGTCGCCGCCCGAATCGCCGCCCGAATCGCCGCCCGAGTCACCGCCATCGCCGGGGCTCGTAGTGTCGCTGCCGTGATCATAGCTGCCGTCGTCATAGCTGCCGTCGTCATAGCTCGTGTCGTCGACATAGAAGCTATCGTCGGTGCTGCTCGTGCAGCGGTTCGCGTCGTAGAACCGCACGGTCACGTGTGCATTCGCGGCGTCGACCTTCGAGATCGTGCAGCTGCGAACCTCGATCGAACCGTCGAGACCGAACGCGTCTCGACACAGCGGCGTGCATGACTTCTTCGTGATGCACGCGTCGATCTCGGCATCGAACGTCGGCCGCGCAGCCAAGCCGTGCTCGACGACCTCGTTCGAGCATGGTTCCACGCACCCTGCGCCGGCAGCAGCGGTTGCCAGCACGAGCGACACGAGCGACCATCGATTCAGCACACCGTCACCCAGAGCAGCTCGCGTGCCGATCACAGTTCTTCAGGCTGCTTCACGAGCGCGCAAGACTGCCTCGCTAGGTGCTCGAAACCTGATGCCAACGCTCGCGGGTCGCCGCCGCGAACGCGACCGTGCCAGTGTCTCGTCTGTTCACACCGACGCTGCGGCACCACGGTGTCTTCATGCGCGACGCGCGCGGCAACAAATTGGCCCACACCTACCTACCAGGGCGAACCTGCCGGGATGCGCTGGTTCGTGGTCGGCTTCGCGATGTGGATCGGGGGAAGCCTCGCGCACGCCGACGACGTCTCGGTCGGCGCATCGGTCGGCGCAGGTGCGCAGGGCAACGCGACCTACGGCGCGCTCGAGCTCCGGCTGGATCAGCAGTGGCGCGACGCTCACCTCGGGCTCGGTGTCCGCGGCGTGTGGGACGACGGCGTGTTCCGCAAGAGCGATTGGAATGGGGTCGAGGATCTCGTCACGATCGTCCGGGACTTCGCGGCGACGATGCGATTGGACGATGGTCATCTCGCGATCGCGGCCGGTCGGCTCGCGCCGAGTCACGTCGCTCGGATCGCCGATGGCTATCGCGCGACCCTCGACGATCGCTGGCGCACCGGCCTGCGCACTGCACTCGTCACCACCGAGACCGAGGCTGCGCTCGAGATCGACGACGTGCTCGATCCCGCGCTGATCGCCGGCGCCATCAACCATCAGCTCGCGCCGCCGTGGGGCGTGCACGCCGCGTTCGCGATCGATCCCGATCAACCGACGATGCCGGGCGTGACAAGAACTGCTGGAGTCATCGAAGCAGGCGTGAGCCGGCGGTTCGAGACCGATCAGTCGCGCACGGATCTCGGCGCCTCGATCGTCGCGGAGCTCGGGCTCGGCTTCCAGGCCGTCGGATACGTCGATTCGTCGATCGCGGTCGGCGAGACGCGCTACTCGATCCGCGGGGAGGCACGCGGGGGCAGTGGCACCGCAGGGTCGATGTTCGGCCCGCTGTATCGCGTCGAGCGCGCGGACCTGTGGCAGCGCGCGCGCGCGGGCGAGCTGCAAGGCGCAGCGTTTGGCCTGACCGCGGGCATCGTGGCCCCGACTGGGTGGCTCGAGCTCGGGATCCGCGAACGTCCAGGCCTCGGCGTACTCGCGACGGCGAGTGCGGGTGCGCCGATGGCCAAGCGGGTTCAGGCCGCGTTGTGGGCCGCGGCGAGCCCGCATGAAGGTGCCGGTGCTGCCGAGCTGCGCGTCGCCTGGGCGAAGCGGTTGTTCAGCTCGGTCCAGGGCGCGCGGATCTACGACTTTTCCGAGCCCATGCCGAGCGCGGTGTGGAGCCTCACGGCGTGGTTCGGGGCGGCGACGAACTGACGACCCGCGGGCGCGGACCCTTCGCATTCTTGATCAGCCGCACCATGAAGAAGCCGCTGAGCGTCGCGACCACGATGCCGATCCCGAGCAGCCGGTACTTGTACGCACCGCCGATCGCGGGCCGGTTCGAGGTCCAGAACCCCGACGGCCGATCGCTGAGGATCTCGTGCGGGCGCTCGACGGTCGGCGGCTCCGCGAGCACGGGCGCCGCGAGCGCGACGACAAAACCGAGAGCCAGCAGGAACCGCATGCCTGCGGTGTAGCACTAGACTCCGGTCTATTCAGGCTTGTGTTTGTGCTTCTTGTGAGGCTTGTCCTCGGGCGTTTTGTCGCGCCCGTGCTGCTTGGCGAGGTCGTCCTCGCGGTCGCGCAGCGGGTTCGTGGGCCGCGCGTTCTTGATCGCCTTCTTGACGCGCTTCATGCAGTCCTCTTCGGACTCGGCATCGTCGGTCTTGTAGAACAAGAGCGGCGTCACGCTCGCCTTGTCGTACTCCTCCTGCGTCAGCTGCTTGCGATGGAGCTCGTTCGCCAGGATGTGCTCGATCTTGGTCTTGGTCCACTTGGTCACGATGTTCGTGCAGTACTGCGACGACCGGTCCTTGGGGTTCGGCAGGATCGTCGAGAAGAAGGCCGCCTCGACCGGGTTGAGATCCTTGGGCGGCTTGCCGAAGTAGTACTTCGTGGCCGGACCGATGCCGTAGAGGCCTGGACCGAACTCGATCACGTTGAGATAGATCTCGAAGATTCGATCCTTCTCGAGCGTGTTCTCGACGCGCCACGTGAGGAACAACTCCTGGAGCTTGCGCGCTAGCGTCTTCTCGCGGAACAGCAGCACGTTCTTCACCATCTGCATCGTGATCGACGAGGCGCCCTGCACGAACTTCTCGTGCTTGAGGTTGTTGATCAGCGCGGTGCGAAACTCGGTCGGGATGAACCCGTGGTGCTTGTAGAACCCGAAGTCTTCGCTCGATTGGATCGACTTGGTGAGGTACGGCGAGATCTGATCGATCGGCACGAAGTCCGGGTTCGTCGGGCCGACGACGAACGACTCCCACGCGCCCTTCTCGGTCTCGACATACTGCTCGAACTCGTCCTTGAGGCGCTTCGGCGAATCGGCCGGCTCGTCGACGACCTTGCACTTGTTGATCGCGATGTGCCCCCCGAGCTCGAGGGCATCGAGGTCCATCCAGTCGATGTTGGTATGGATGTCGACATCGAACACGCCGCGGATCTTGTAGCCGTGCATGTACGGCACCATCTCGACGGGGAACGCATCGATCATGCGCTGGCAATCGATCGGCGGGATCACGAGCCTCACTTGTACCTGCTCGATCCCGTGAGGCCCGCGCATGGGGGGCGTGCGCTCGGTGCCGTCCGCATTCTTCACCGGATGTTCGACATCGAGATGGACCTCGCGCGGCGCGAGCGCCGTGCCGGTGATCGAGAACGGCACGTTGCGCGAAAGGAAGTCGCCGCGCGTGAGCTCGAGCTTGCGCGTCGCGCGATCGAAGCTGCCCGTGATCTGCCCCGAGAGATCGAGGTCGTGGACCTCCTTGTCGGCAATATACGGATGGCCGATGTTCAAGCCGGTGAGGTGAAAGCCGCCGTCGAACGCCGCGCCCAGCTTCGTGACGTCGACGTGGATCTTGGTATCGATCGCGGTCGCCTGGTAATCGACGATCGCGGACTGCGCGAGGATCGGCGCGAGCCGATCGAGCTGGAACTTCGCCGCTTCGAGATCGACGTGGGCGGTCTGCCCCTTCGGATCGAGGTCGCCCTTCGCGGTCCACAGCTGGCCCGGCACGCCCCCGTAGCCGCCCGCGAGGTTCAGCGTGTAGAGGCCGAGCTGCTTGGGATCGGCGGTGATCGAGCCCGCGATGCCCGACAGCGCCATCCGCGGCCACAGCTCGAGCTCGCCGCCGGCGATCGTCACGACGGGCGGCTCGCCCGTGGCTCGGCGGACCTCGATCGAAGCCACGTTCGCCTTCGGGGCACCCGTCGTCGTCGCGGTGATGCCCTTGCCATGCGCGACCACGAGGTCCGGAGTCCACATCGCATCCCCATCACCGACGAGCCCGGTCGCACCCGATTGCTCGTCGTTCGCGAGCACGCGGACGTGGCTGACCGTGATCTTTGTCGGCCGCGGCGAGTGACCGCCGGCGGCCACCTCACCCGAAGTAGAGGCTTTGTAGTGCTCGATCGCGTCGCGCACGTTGTCGACTCCCGTCGCATCGCGACGCAGCGTCGCGGTGACGCCATCGATCTTCGCCTCGCCGAGCGCGATCTTGCCGAACAGCGAGTGCCACGCATCGAACTCGACCTCGACGCGCGAGATGTGGAGCAGCGGCAGGTCGCCATCATGCGGGCCCTTGATCGAGATGTCGTGCACGACCGCACGACCGAGCGAGACCTCGATCGTACCGATCTCGATCTTGCGATCGAGCCTCGTCGCGAACCGGTCCGCGCGGGTCCGGATCATGCGCGCGGCGACCTTGGGGTAGACGACCGCGAGCCCGACGACGACGAGCACGAACAGGATCACCACGACGCCGCCGGCGAACAGCCAGCGACGGGAGATCACCCTGTTACGCATCGGCGCCTTATACAACGACGTGGAACCTGCGTTCATGCGATAGAAATTCGCAAGCGAGCGCGGTTACTTACACTGCAGGGCGAGGATGTGGCCGTCGTCCTTCACGCTGTGGCCCCAGACCGACCAGTCCCCCACCGCGAGCGCCTGCTTGTTGTCGAGGACGCGCTTGCCATCCGCCCCGTCGATCGTGACGCTGAGCTCGAGCTTCTTGTCGGTCCGATCGCGGAGCAACAACGAGGCCCCGCCTTGCGCGAGCTTGAGCGCATTTGGCTTTTGCTTCGCGAGCGAGATCGGGCCGCCCGACAGCTTGTGGAACGTATTCCACGACGAGAACGGCGGCTTCTTGAGCTTCTTGTCGAGGGCCTTGAGCTCCGGATCGACTACAGGTGCTTTACCCGTGGTCGCCGAGATCTCGAGGTATTCGCAGTCCGCTTTGACATCCGGCTCCGCGCGGACGATCGAGCTCGCAGCGGTGATCGCGAAGATGATCGCGATGCTCGCAAACCTCATATGCCCTCCACAGTATCCTCTGGAGTCACCCAGATCACGGTCGTGCTCCCATCTTCGTCATCGACGTTGAAGACGGAGCTGGTGCCATCCGGCGTGTCGAGCTCTTCGATCTCGGCCGGGCGATGCGAAACAGTCTGGACCTTGATCGGATCGTGGCTCTCGCTGTGGGTGCCCGGATCACCGCCGCCGTGGAGGATCAATGCGAGCGCCGCGACCGCGCCGGCCGAAACCGCGCCGGTGATGATCTGGCTGCGATAGCGCTCGAGGAACCGACCGAGCCGCGTGAGGAAGCCGGCCGCCGCGTCCGAAGGCGCCGGGGTTTGTGTCGGCGCCACGACGGCCGTCGGTTTCGCGAGCTCGATCTGCTTGTCGATC
>JANXOP010000144.1 GCA_025357755.1 Kofleriaceae bacterium
CACCACCCGCGCACAGCGCCGTCCGGAGGTCGCCGCGCGGCTCGTGACCGGCGCGATGATCGCCTCACCGACCTTCTCGTTGACCGACGACGCGACCGCCGCGCACGCGTACGGTGGCTTCCACTTCGATGACGAAGGCACGGCCGCGGCCGCGAGGCCGATCATCGATCGCGGTGCGCTCGTCGATCGGATCGCGCACGCGCGCCGCCCCGGGCATACCGGCCCCCTCGAGATCACGTCCGGACATCTCCGCGTCGGTGCGGGCACCGCGACCGAGCTCGCGCTCGACGACGGATATCTCCTGGAGGGCGATCGCGGCGTCCTGATCGATCCATCCAGCGATCGGATCGTCGTCGCGGTCCAGCGCGCCTTCGAGGTCAGCCGCGGACAGCGCACCGGGCGCGCCTACGCCGATGTCGAGCTCGTCGGTTCGCTCGGTACGCTCCTCGGCGATACCGGCGAGGCGACGAAAGCGACGCGCACGATCGGAATCCGCGACGAGCGCGACGGCTTACCGCGCTGGCGCTCGATCGAAGCACCCTGGCTTCGCGCGAAGGGCCTCGTCCGGGCGCGACGGAGGCTCGCGTGATCTCGCGGCGCGAGATCGTACGTGCGCTCGAGCATCAAGACCTCGCCGACTGGGTCGTCGTCGAGCGCGAGCAAGAGCTCGCCGTGGTCGACGAGGCCCGCCGCGAAGAACACCGCACGCGCTGGCAGCTCACGGTGCACGCCGACACACCGGCTGGGCGCGGGACCGCACGTGTCGTGATCGATGCCAATGAAGGCGATCCCGACAAGCTCGTCGACGATGCGGTGATCCTCGCGCGGCTCTCGGTCGGCCCCGCTTGGAGCACGATTCCCCAGGCCGCACCCGCGCGCGTCGAGCTCGCCGATCCGGCGCTCTCGATCGGCACCGCGATCGACGCCGCGATCGCCCTCGCGAAGCTGGTGCCTCGTCGCGCTGGCGCGGCGCTCGAGACTTGCATCGCGGTCCTCCGCGAGCGCGTGGCGGTGCAGAGCCGCACCGGGTTCCACGCCGACTGGAACGCGACGCTCGCGCGGGTCGATGCGCTCGTGATCGCATCCGGGCACAGCCTCGAGGTCAGCCGCGAGGCGCGCCGAGGCGACGGGCTCGAGCTCGTCGCCACGATCGACGAAGCGATCGCGGATCTGCGGTTGCTCGCCTCGGCCGGCGCGCCGGTCCCGGGGCCATGCGCGCTGATCCTGACGAGCGATGCGCTCCTCCATCACGGCCTCGGCGTGTGGAATGCGTTCACGTCGCAGGCCGATGCGGTCGTCGCGCGCCAGGGCCTCACGCGCTACCACGAGCGTGGGGTGATCGCGGCTGGCGCGGATCAGGTCGCCGAACCGCTCTCGATCACGAGCAACGGGGCCCTGGCCTTCGGCGTTCGCTCCGCGCCGGTCGGCGACGATGGCGATGCGGTGCGCATGTTCCCGCTCGTCGACCGCGGCATCGCCGCCGGCCTCGGACTCGATCCGCGCGAAGCCGCCCTCCTCCACCGCGATCCGAATGGTGGGGTCCGCAACCTCGGCGTGTCGCTCGGGACCTGGGACGAACGAGCTGCGCCGCCAGGCGTGCGCGTGATCGACGTGCGTCGCCTGCGCGGCCTCGAGATCGATCCGTACACGGGCGACGGCGATCTCGAGCTCTCGCTCGCGATCGATCGCGCGACCGGCACACCCTTCACGGGCGGCACGGTGCGTCTCGATCTGATCGACGCACTCGCCCGCGCACGGCGCAGCTCGCGCTCGCTCCGGCGGGGACCGTATGAAGGTCCCGCGGCCGTGCTGATCGAGCACGCCGAGCTGCTGTAAGCGAAGCGTCGTCAGGCGTTGTCTGGTCCTCATCCGCCTCATGAAGGCAGGAGCGACGCACTGGGAAGGCGCGACGTTCGTTTTGGTCGTCAGATCGCCACGTAAGAGCACGAGAGTTGCCGTACGTAACTAGGGCGAATCGGTGCTGCGAGGACCGGTCATCGCGTCCGAGCGAATGCAGCTCGTCAACCTGGAGTTCCTGGTTTAGGGTGCGCCGCAATGGTGCGCGCGCTTGTTCTCGTCAGCATCGCAGCCTGTGCGACCGCGACCGCGGATCGCAGGTCGAACGACGGCGGCACCGACGAAGGAGACGCCTCGGGTGTCCACGACGCAGCGGTCGTCAGACACGACGGTGCTGGCAGTGGCAGTGGCAGCGGCAGCGGTGCCTGCAACTTCTCCGGCGATCTCGCGACGTGGGACCTGACGGGCCAGACCGGCAGCGAAGTGCAGGTCGTCGCGGGCACGATGGGTCCGGGCATCGTCGCGGGTGCGCTCACGCGGTCCGCCGCGATCACGGCGAGTAGCGGATCCGGATCGATCAACTCGACGAACTGGCCGAGCCAAGCAACGCCCGACAACACCAAGTACTACAAGCTCACGATCGCGCCGCCAGCCGGTTGTTCGCTCGAGATCACCGGCCTCTCGCTCGATCTCAAGGCGAGTGCCTCGGGTCCCGCCGCAGCCTCGCTCGCGACGAGCGGCGATGCCTTTGCCACGATGACCTCGGCGAGCACCGCCGCACCGAGCACGCCGGCGCTGACGGTCACGAGCGCGAGCGCGATCGAGCTCCACATCTACGGCTTCTCGGCAACGTCGACCGGCGGCACGCTGCGCGTCCAGAGCTCGCTCGTGATCCACGGTTCGCTCCAGTGATCGGCACGTAGTTGGGGGCGAGTGGCCGCAAGGCGCAGAGCGAGCGCTATCGCACACCCTTTCTGTAGTTGACGCGCGGCGGATCCGGTCGGTTCAGAGTGTGATGGGTGGGCGTGGGAGTGGGATAGGAAGTCCGGGCGACACGCTCGCGCCGATCCTCCACGCCATCTCGCACGGCACCGGCGAATCGGGCGAGCTGATGACCGCCGCAGCGCAGTTCATTGCCGAGACCTTCGGTGGGGTCTGCGGCATCTCGATGATCACGGGGGACACCGCTCATCACGTCGCGGTCGGCGCCGTCCGCGCGGCGACCGCACGCGAGGCAGGTCACATCCAGCTGTTCGCGCGCGGCGAGCCCTCGCCGCTGGCCGGCGACGGCTTCATCGCGCGCGCGATTCGCCACGGCAAAGCCGAGATCGTCCAGATCACCGATGCGATGCTGCGCGTGACGTTCGCGAGCGACGCCGACTTCGAGGTCGCGCGCATGGTCGCCGCACCCGAAGCTATGTTCGTGCCGCTGCGAGCGCGCGGTCGATCGCTCGGCTGCTTCGCGGTCGCGCGCAACGGCTCGCACTCCCCCTTGTTCACGGCCGAAGACGTCGCGCACGCGAGCGCGATCGCGGACCGCTTTGCGGCCGCGCTGTTCGACGCGAAGCTGCTCGCCGACCTCGACCGCGACGTCGTCGTGCGCCGATCGATCGAGCGCCATCACCAGGTCCTGATGCAGCTCGCGCGCGAGTTCTCCGCGGCAACGGGCGGGCAACGCGCCCTGATCGACCTGGTGTGCCAACGGTTCGCCGAGATCGTCGGCGACTGTTGCATCATCCGATTCTTCGAGAACGATGCGCTCGAACCGGCGCGCAGCGTGTTCCACGCCGACCCGAGGAAGGCCTCGCTGATGCGCGCGATGCTCACGGCGCCGCAGCGCTCGGGCCAAGGAATCTCTGGCGCGGTCATGAAGTCCGGCACGACGATGCGCGTGCACCACGCGACGAGCGAGGCGCTCGCAAGCCAGCTCGGCCCGCCCGCCGATCACTGGATCCGCACGCTCGGTGTCTGTGCCGTGATGGCCGTGCCGCTGATGGCCGGCGAGCACGCGCTCGGCGTGATCACGCTATGGCGCCACGCCCCGAAACCGTTCACGGACGACGATCAGTTCCTCATCGAGAGCGCCACCGGGCACGCCGTCCTCGCACTGACGAACGCACGCTTGTTCGCGGAGACCCAGCGCGAGCTCGCCCATCGCGCGCGCATGGAAGAGCGGCTCAAGAAGCTGTCGCAGACCTCGCGCGAGCTCGCCGCCAAGACCAGCGATCTACGTGACCTGCTCGATACCGCGGCGCAACGCTTCGCCGAGCTCGTGGGCGACGCGTGCGTGATCCGGATGGTCAAGGAAGATGGCAAGACGTTCGAGCGTGGTGGCGCGATGTTTCATCTGGATCCCGAGGTCCTCGAGCTCGCCAGGCGCGTGTTCGCGTCGAGCGACCAGCGTCACGACGAAGGCATCGCCGGTCTCGTCGTCACCTCGCGCAAGCCGATCATCCTCAACACCACGAACGACGACATCGCATCGCGGATCCCGCCCGGCTACGGCGACCTGATCCGCCGGATCGGCTTCACCAGCATGCTCGCCGTCCCGCTGATGTCGGGCGGTCGCGTGATCGGCGCGCTGACGATCGTCCGCACGCGCCACTACACTCCCGACGATGTCGAGTTCGTGTGCGAGCTCGCGAACCACACCTCGCTCGCACTTCACAACAGCCGCCTGATCGCGGATGCGCATCGCGAGCTCGCCGAGCGCCGTCGCACCGAGGAGAGCCTGCGCCAGACCAAGGAGCAATTCCATCAGGCGCAGAAGATGGACGCGGTCGGTCGGCTCGCCGGTGGCATCGCCCACGACTTCAACAACCTGTTGACGGTCATCGTCAACGCATCCTCGGTCTTGCTCGAAGATCTGACCGAGCCGAGCTCGCGCCTCGACGTCGAGGATATCCAGACCGCCGCGCATCGCGCCGCCGATCTGACCCGTCAGCTGCTCGCCTTCTCGCGCCAGCAGGTGCTCGAGCCGCAGATCATCGACCTCAATTCCACGGTCGAGAAGATGCGCAAGATCTTCAGCCGCGTCGTCGGTGAAGACATCGCGATCATCGTGATCACGGGCCCGCACCTCGGCCACATCAAGGCCGACCCCGGGCACGTCAACCAGGTGATCATGAACCTCGTGGTCAACGCGCGTGACGCGATGCTCGGGGGCGGCACGCTCACGGTCGAGACGCGCGATGCGGTGACCGAGCACGGGCCCGTCGTCATGCTGTCGGTCACCGATACCGGCATCGGCATGGACGAGGCGACCCAGAGCCGGATCTTCGAACCGTTCTTCACGACGAAGGACAAGAGCAAGGGTACGGGCCTCGGGCTCTCGACGGTGTTCGGCATCGTCGAGCAGAGCGGCGGTACGATGGCCGTGCACAGCAAGCCCGGTTGCGGCGCCACGTTCGAGATCTTCTTCCCGCGTTGCGACGAGACGATCGAGGAAGCGTTGCCGGTAGAGAACCGCCCGCTGCGCGGGGGCGAAACGATCCTGCTCGTCGAGGACGATGCCCAGGTCAGGAAGGTCGCGACCGCGATCCTTCAGCGCTCGGGCTATCGCGTGCTCGCCGCCCAGAGTGGCCCCGATGCGATCCTCCAGTACCACCAGCGCCTCGCCGAGGTCGACCTCTTGCTCAGCGACGTGGTGATGCCCGAGATGAGTGGGCGCGAGCTCGCCGACCGGCTCGGTACGATCCGGCCGGATCTGCGCGTGCTCTACATGTCCGGCTATACCGACGACGCGATCTCGCACCATCGCGTGCTCGACCCCGGTGTCGTGCTGGTCGCGAAGCCCTTCACCAAGGCTTCGCTACTCGACCGTGTTCGCGACGTGCTGTCGCGAACCTAGCTACTTCTTGGCCGGCTTCTCGTCGTCGCGATCCTTCTTCTCGCCCTTGCGGCGCAAGATGTGGATCTCGACGCGCCGATTGTCGGCACGGCCCGCATCGGTGTTGTTGTCCGCGATCGGACGGGTCTGGCCGTAGCCCTTCGAAGCGAGGCGATCGGCAGCGACGCCGTGCTCGACGAGGTACGCCTTGACCGACGCCGCACGCTCGTCCGAGAGCTTGAGGTTGTGGTCCTTGTTGCCGGTCGAATCGGTGTGACCACCGACCCGCACGTGCTCGATCTCGGGATGCTCGCTCATCACCTTGACGACTTCATCGAGGACCGGCTTCGAGCCCGAGGTGATCGTCGCCGAATCGGTCTCGAACTCGATCTTCTCCTTGAGCTTGATCTCTTCGTTCGTGACCTCGGTCTTGGGCGGCGGCACCGGTTCGGGTGCCATCGGCGCTTCCGGAACCATCGTCGGCTGCATCACCGGCGGCGGCACGCAGCGCTCGACCGGACCGGACCAGCTCGTGACGACCGGCGTACAGATCTCGGGACCCGCCGGCTTGTAACAACCCGCGAACAGCAAGGGCGCCAGGAAGAGGAGCTTAGAACGCATACGTGCCTCCGAGAGTCAGCGTGCGGAGGTTCGCGGTGCTCTTGCCCCCGATCAAGGTCGGGAAGGCGAAGGCGAGGCCGAGGCCGAACTGGGGCGTCACGGCGTAACGCGCTGCGATCGCGAGCGGAATGGCCCAGGTATCGCTGGTGTTCGTGAACGGCAACATGAGGCCGGCCTGGAGCGCGAGGTCGGCTTTCGGCGCGACGGAGTACGCGAGCGTTGCCGGGATCGAGAGCGTCTCGGTGTTGTTCGAACCACGATTGGTGAGCCCGAGGAAGAACGCGGGCTGGATCTCGAGCGAGACCTTGGACCAGTTCCAGCGACCGTCGATGCCGACCTTGGCCGCGAGCTGGAACGGATCCGCGAAGCTGTTGACGTAGAGACCGACGTCGAGAGCGAACGGCTTCTTGCTCAACCGGATCCGGCCATCGATGCCGAGGTTGTTGTAGACGTGCGCGCAGCCGTTGTCTGACCCGGTGAGGCAGAGCGCATCGCCGCTCGCCGAGGCGGCATACAGGAAGCCCGTGCGACCGAAGGTGCTGTGGACCACGCCGATCGTGACGTCGTCATTGACGCCGTACCAGAGATCCGGCGAGAGGGAGACGGGCTTGAACGCCGCGCCGCTCGAGAGGTTCATCTCGAGGAAGGCGTTCAAGAGCAGCTTGCCCTTCGGCAGGACAAACGTGTCGGTGTCAGTTGCAGGCGTCGTCACAGCGGCGGTCGAGGCGGTAGTTCCGAGCTCTTCCGCTGCAGCGATCGATCCGCTTGCTCCCACCACAGCAGTGGTGAGCAACAGTGGATGTAGTCTCAGCATGGCCGCGAATTAAACACGGCGACCGAGCGCCTGCGGGTTCGGAAGAGGACATATCGCGGTGGGCTCACGCTTCTTCACAGTGCGCCTGCGCACAGTGGTGTGGTGTTCTTGTGCGAGCTCGACTGCGTTACCGTCCCGGCATGGAAGTCGCCGGTAAAGTCATCGTCGTCACGGGTGGTGCAGTTGGCATCGGCCGCGCACTCGTCGAGCGGTTCGCCAAGGCGGGCGCGAAGCATCTCGTCGTCGTCGATCTCGACGCAGCCAACGCGAACGCGGTCGCCACGAGTGTCGGCGGGACCGGGCGGCGCGTCGATGTCGCGAGCGCCTCCGCGATCGCCGCGCTGGTCGAAGAGATCGAGACCACGATCGGCCCGATCGATCTGTTCTGCTCGAACGCCGGCATCTTGCCGGTCGACAGCGATCCGAACAACGCGGCCTCGACGCCCGAGGCCGAGTGGACGCGCACGTGGCAGGTCAACGTGATGGCGCACGTCCACGCCGCCGCGGCGCTGTTGCCGCGGATGATCGCTCGCAAGAGCGGCTACTTCTTGCAGACCGTCTCGGCGGCCGGGCTGCTCTCGCAGATCGGGAGCGCCGCGTACTCGACGACGAAGCACGCCGCGATCGGCTTTGCCGAGAGCCTCGCGATCACGCACCGCGATCACGGCATCAAGGTGTCGTGTCTGTGCCCGCAAGCCGTGCAGACCCCGATGATCGCCGGCGTCAGCAAGATGAATGGCGCCGATATCGATGGCGTGCTGACGCCCGAGGCTGTCGCCGAGGCAACGATCGAGGGGCTCGCGAAGGAATCATTTCTGATCCTGCCGCACCCGAAGGTCGCGACCTACATCGTGAAGAAGGCCGAGAACTACGATCGCTGGCTCGGCGGCATGGCCAAGCTTCGCCGCAGCTTGTTGTAGTTACCAGCGGCGATCCCGACCACGTTCGTCGCGGCGCGTCTCGCGGCGGTCGTGGCCGAGCTTGCGCTCGTCGTGCCGGAGCTCGCGACGGTCGCGACCGAGGTCGCGCCGATCGAAGCGGCGGTCGTACTCCAGCTCGCGACGGTCCTGGCGGATCTCGCGGCGATCGCCGCGGTCTTCCATGCGGTCGTGCCGCACTTCGTTGCGCTCCTGTCGCGGAGACTCGTCGAACGTGTTCGCCGACGCGGCGCCCACGCCCACGAGAGAAGCGGCACCGAGCGCGGCAGTGATGATGAATGACTTGATCGACATATGGTTCCCTTCGAACGGCGATCAACCTCATTGCCAGCGTCGGGCCAGGAGCTAACGGCTCGGATTTGCTCTGCGAGCCGCCCGATGTACCTGCGGACGTTGCAGGCCCGCTGCGGAATCCGCGTAACGAGCTAGTCTCGCGCGCCATGAGCGAGACTCCGCGCAGGGCACCGACCGATCACCATCATGATCACAGCCGCAGCCTGTTCGATCGGTTTTCCGGAGCGGTGACCCGGGCCACCGGCACCTCGGCTGCCTTCATGATCGCAATTTCCGTGATCGTGATCTGGGGCTTGACCGGTCCGATCTTCAAGTTCTCCGATACCTGGCAGCTCGTGATCAACACGGGCACCACGATCGTCACGTTCTTGATGGTGTTCGTGATCCAACAATCGCAGAACAAGGACACGCTCGCGGTGCACTTGAAGCTCAACGAGCTGATCGCGTGCAGCCAGGATGCGAACAACCGGCTCGTCGATGTCGAGGATCTGAGTCCCGAGGAGCTCAAGGTGCTCAAGGCGTTCTACGTCAAGCTCGCGCGCTTGGCGGAGAGCGACGACGACGTGCACAAGAGTCACTCGTTGGACGAAGCCGACGACCTCCATGAGGAAAAGCTCGCTGCGTCGAGAAAAGACCGCGACTCGTGACGGGTGGAGCGAAGTTCCCAGCTGATGGGGTAGTCTGCGATCGTGGCAGCTGACGATCCGATCACCGTGCTCCAGGGCGCGATCCTGCAGTTCACCCGCAATTCGCGGAAGCAGGTCGCCTACACGACGATCGGTGGTTCGTTCGTTGCGGCTGCGGTCCTCTCGTACATCGCGAATACGGAAGACCCGACGGCGACGAGCCTCGCCGAGGCA
This sequence comes from Kofleriaceae bacterium, assembly GCA_025357755.1. Lineage (GTDB taxonomy): Bacteria > Myxococcota_A > Polyangia > Haliangiales > Haliangiaceae > JABFXX01. The sequence continues at coordinate 9,154 of JANXOP010000144.1, forward strand.
TACGGCCTCGACAAATCCACGGTCAGCCGCCAGCTCGCGGAGCTCGAGAAGCAGGGCCTCGTGCGCCGCTCACGTCATCCGAGCCGACCCCGCACGCAAGACCTCCATCTCACCGCGAAGGGCAAGCGCGCACTCGTCACCGCGATCGAGAAGCATCGCGTCGCGCTCGAGCAGTGCCTCGCGAAGTGGTCGGCCAAGGATGTCGCCACTTTCGGGACCCTCCTCGCCCGGTACGTCGTCGCCTCCGATCCAAGCTGACGTGCGCCGGCGCCCCACTGGTGCGTGAACGCATCGAAGTGCGACGGAAATTCGCGGCTTTGCAGTGGGCGAGCGGTTTGCACGAGACCTTCGTATGACCTGGTTTCGTGCGATCGCTGCATCTCTTCTCATCACCATCGGCGCGAGCACGATGGGCTGCGGTTACTTGCTGTTCCCGGAGCGCCGCGGTCAGCAAGGCGGCTACATCGCGGGCGGCACGCTCGTCATGGATTGCCTGTGGCTGCTCGCCGGCATCGTGCCCGGCGTGGTGTTCTTGATCGTCGACTTCACGAGCGGTGGCATGTACGTCAGCGGCCGCCTCGCGATGAACCACACCGATGGAACGCTCGCGGTTCGGCTCGCCGATGCGAAGCAGGCCAAGACGCTCGAGCTACGCATCGTCGATGCGAAGCAGCACGTGCTCGCCGACAAGACCGCGTTCATCGGTCCCGACGTCCACGACCAAGCCGTGCTGCTCTCGGCGGGCGCGCAACCTCAGACCGAGAAGCTCTATCTCCAGATCTTCGACGCCGATCACGTGGCGAAGCCGGCGCTGCTGCCGATCGAGCTCATGTAGCCGAAAAGCACCGAGCCCCCGGAGCGCGGTGAAGCGACGGGGGCTCGGCTGGAAAGCTGCTAGGGGCGCCGCTTCATCGGGGCTGCGTGCGACCGACGCGTGCTAGTCCGGCAAGCCGGGGCAACATGCATTCGGTCGTTGGACGCAGGCGGTAACGAGTGGCGCTAGCTGTTCGGTCGCTACGGATCGTCTCGTGCGTGCAAATCATCCTCCGGTAGCCCGGCTGACTCGAAGAGTCCCGTGGCTTTGCGTAGCCCGCTCGCGCGGGGGTTGCCGTTTCGAGGTTCGCCTCGGATGCAGACTTCAGCTCAGCGAGGACCAGCTCTTGGGTTAGCCGTGTACTTCACGCTCCTCCTATTCGGTAGCCCGGCGGACTTCTAGAGTTCCGTGGCTTTGCGTAGCCCACTCGCGTGGGGGTTGCCGTTTCGTTGTGAATGCGTTGCTCGTCTACACACCACGCTAGCGGAATGCGGTGCGTTTTGTCACCAAGAATTTTCGGAACATGATGGCCGGTCGCGACCTACATCGTTGCTAGCGCTGGATCAGGCGAGCTGCTGGCAGCGCGCCCTGACGCGCCGTCGATGCTCGTAAGGTATCGAGCACGGCCTGCGGCACGAACGTTCCGCCCTTCGCATCGACGACCAGCCCACGCTCGCCGAGCTCGTGCATGAACAGCACGCTGTTGTGGATCTTCGCCATTCGCATCGCGACCCAGCGGAATCGCTTGTCGCGCTTCTTGATGCTGAGCGTGCTCGTCGCGATGGTGACCTTCTCGACATCGGACAAGCCGAGCGCACCTCGCTTTGCGTGTACGAGCTCGTTCGCATTCAGCGTGAACGGCGCGTAATCCGCGGTCGGCCGGGCGCGCAGCTGCTCGTGCATGATCTCGAATGCAGGCTCGAGCGCATCGACCGGCTTCTTCCAGCGCGAGTCGATGCAGATCTTCTGGCCGGTCTTGCTGACGATCGTGAGCCGCCCGGAGTTGAACCTGCGATTCTTATCGCCACGCCGATTGCGCGTCGCGAACGCGACGAGCGCGATGATCAGCACCAGGACCAAGCCACCCTGCGCACCCGCGACATATGCGGTCTGCTGGTCCATCGACCAGAACGTGTAGTGATCGAGCTCGGTCCACGCCATCTGCTTGGTGCCGAACATGCCGCGCGCCGTGATGCCGGTGTCGTCGATCACCAGTCGCCCGCGCGTCGAGAGGATGCCGAGGGTCACGAGCGTGACCACGACCAGGCCAAACACGATGCGCATCCCGATCGAGGGCACCAGCAGCATCGCACCGCACATGACCGCGAACAGGATCGCTACCACCAGGCGCGCATAGCTCGCGCGCAACTCCACACGTTCTCTCATCCGGGAAGTGTAGCGCGGCTTGTCGAAGCGTGGATCGCGCTTCATCTTTCGAGGCGATGCCGAGCAGCATGATCGAAGCCGTCGAACACGAGCTCCAAGGTGAACGCGCCAGCGCCCTCGGCGACGCCGGTCGCAAGATCGAAGCGACGATGGCGGCCCTCGCCGAGGGCACCGATCTGCGAGGGATCGAGGTCCTGCTCGACGAGGCCGCCACCGCGGTCTGGTACTTCATCATCCTGCGCGAGAGCCTGCGCTGGTTCGATCATACCGAGGCGCTGAAGGCCTACGATATCCCGCCGCGGGTGATGGCCCGCGTCGGAGTCGTCAAACGACGGAGCTGACTACTTCACGTCGAAGCGATCGAGGTTCGTGACCTTGGTCCACGCCTTGACGAAGTCGCGGATGAACCGCTCCTTGCCGTCCGACTCGGCGTAGACCTCGGCGACCGCGCGCAGCTCGCTGTTCGAACCGAAGATCAGGTCGACCGGCGTCGCGGTCCACTTGAGCTTGTTGGTCTTGCGATCCGTACCCTCGTAGATGCCATCGGTCTTCGACGGCGCCCACTTCGTCGACATGTCGAGCAGCTGCAGGAAGAAGTCGTTCGTGAGCACGCCGGGCGTGGTGGTGAACACGCCGTGCGCGACGCCACCAGTGTTCGCGTTCAACACGCGCAGCCCACCGACGAGCACCGTCATCTCTGGCACGGTGAGGTTCAGCATGTTCGCCTTGTCGACGAGCATCTCGGCCGGCGAGCGCTTCTGCCCGGTCGTGTAGTAGTTGCGGAACCCGTCGGCCGTCGGCTCGAGGTTCGCGAACGTGCTCGCATCGGTCTGATCCTGCGTGGCATCGACGCGACCCGCGCGGAACGGGACGGTGACGGTCACGCCACCCTGCTTCGCGGCCTGCTCGATCGCGGCATCACCTGCGAGCACGACGACATCGGCAAACGAGACCGCCTTGCCGCCCTTGAGCGACTTGTTGAAATCGGTCTGCACTTGCTCGAGCTTCTTCAACACCGTCGCGAGCTCGGTCGGCGAGTTCGCCGCCCAGTCCTTCTGCGGTGCGAGGCGTACGCGCGCGCCGTTCGCACCACCGCGCATGTCGGTGCCGCGGAACGATGCGGCCGAGGCCCACGTCGCGCGCACGAGTTGCGGCACCGTGAGGCCCGCGTTGAGGAGCTTCGCCTTGAGCGCGGTCACATCATTCGCGTCGATCAGCGCGTGATTCTCGGCCGGGAGCGGATCCTGCCAGAGCAACACTTCCTTCGGCACATCGGCGCCGAGGTAGCGCGCGCGCGGCCCCATATCGCGATGCGTGAGCTTGAACCAAGCCTTCGCGAACGCGAGCGAGAACGCATCCGGCTTGTCGTGGAAGGCCTGGATGACCTTGCGATACGCGGGATCCATCTTGAGCGCGAGATCCGTCGTCAGCATCACGGGCGGATGCGACTTCTTGGGATCGAAGGCATCCGGTACGGCGTCCTTGGCTTGTCCCTTCTCTGGAATCCACTGGAACGCGCCCGCCGGGCTCTTCGTCTTGATCCAGTTGTAGTTGAGGAGGTTGTCGAGGTAGTCGGTCGTGAACTTCGTCGGGTTCATCGTCCACGCACCTTCGAGCCCACTCGTGACCGCATCGGGACCGACACCCGTGCCGCACTTGTTCTTCCAGCCGATGCCTTGTGCCTCGGTCGGAGCCACCGCGGGCTCGGCACCGACACAACTCGCGGGATGCGCGCCGTGGGTCTTGCCGAACGTGTGACCGCCGGCGATCAGCGCGACGGTCTCCTCATCGTTCATCTGCATCCGGCCAAACGCTTCGCGAATATCTTTGGCCGACGCGAGCGGATCGGGGTTGCCGTTCGGGCCCTGCGGGTTGACGTAGATCAAGCCCATCTGCACGGCCGCGAGCGGCTTCTCGAGCGTGCCCTTGGTGTGGCGCTCGTCGCCGAGAAACTTCTTCTCGGGTCCCCAGTACACGAGGTCTGGCTCCCAATCATCGGGGCGACCGCCAGCGTAACCGAACGTCTTGAAGCCCATCGACTCGAGCGCGACGTTGCCGGTGAGCACCATCAAGTCGCCCCACGAGATCCTCTGGCCGTACTTCTGCTTCACGGGCCACAGCAAGCGGCGCGCCTTATCGAGGTTCGCGTTATCCGGCCAGCTGTTCAGCGGATCGAACCGCTGCTGTGCACCACCGGCACCACCGCGTCCGTCGCCCGCGCGATACGTGCCGGCGCCGTGCCACGCCATGCGGATGAAGAACGGACCGTAGTTGCCGTAGTCGGCCGGCCACCAATCTTGCGAGGTCGTGAGGACCTGCTTGATGTCCTTCTTCACCGCTTCGAGGTTGAGCGTCGCGAACGCCTTCGCGTAGTCGAACTCCGCGCCGAGCGGATTCGATTCGACGGTGTGCGATCGCAACGGTGAGAGATCGAGTTGATCGGGCCACCAGAACGCATTCGGCTTCGGCGGGGCATCGGCTTGCGATACGCCGGTCGCGAAGGCCATCGCGACGAGGATCTTTGGGAGCTGCTTCATACGGACGCAGCATGCGCGAGTTATCGTGATAATTCTGACAACATTAACGGATAGCTTTGATAGATTTTTATTATCAGTAATTCTCGTGCGATGGACGGAATCGCGATCGCGGGCCTGGTCGCACACTTCTTGCGGGGCGAAACCGTGTACTTGGACTACGCTTGCACTCGATGTTCGATGCCGTCCGCAAGCAGCTCCGCCTTGCCAAGTGGAAGGTGATCAATACCACCTGGGAGGGCAACTGGAAGGCCATCCGCGCGGTCGCCACGCCGTGGATGAAACAGGAGTACGAGGCCGCGCGCGCGAAGCTACGTACAGCCGTGCGGCCCGGCGTCGTGATGGAGCGCGAGGTGATCGATCGTGCGCTGGCGGACGCGGCACCTCCCGGAGTGCCGTTCGAAGCCGTGGTCATGACGGCGGCCGAGCTCCGCACTCGGTTTCCTGAGGGTCCCGAGCTGCGCCGCGGCACGCATCTCGTCGGCAAGGTGCGGATGACCCATCGCCACGAGACGATGGAGTCCGTGCTCGTGATGGTGTTATTCAGCGATGTCGCGGCGGACTACTTCGTCGAGACGATGGCCGCAGACGTCGCCGCAACGATCAACCGCACCTACGGCAACGGAGCCGCGCTCGCGGACGCCGAGGCCGGCATTCCGATCGTCTTGAAAGAGTTCAGTGTCGCCGCGGGGCTCGGCGTGATCGGCAAGAACGCGCTGTTCTACTCGCGGCGCTACGGCTTCAACTGCAAGCTGAGCGTGGTGTTCCTGAACGGCGCGGTCGATCGCTACGACCCGACGCCCAAGGATCGCGAGTGGAAGCTCGCGGATTGCACGACGTGCAATCTGTGCGTCGAAGCATGTCCGGTCGGGGCGTTCGACGACTACAAGATCACGCGGGTGTCGTCGTGTGATCGGCTGATCTCCGGCGACTACTTCGGCCCACGACGCGATCACATGTGTCGCGCGTGCATCACGCGTTGTCCGGTCTCGAACGACGTGCTCAAGCTGCGCCGCAAGGAGGGCGCACCGGCGCGCACGTTCTGGGACAACGAAGCCCAGGTCTCGCTGATGGCGGACCTCTTCATGTATCGCCCCGCGTTCTGGGTGTGGGTGATGCAGCGCTTCTACTACGGCTCCGACATGCCCGGACGCTCGACGCACAAGAAGAAGGGGCCCGTCGAGGCGCTCACGAATTCGGTGAGCACCACCACGAGCGATCGCACGCGCGACGGCTGGCGCTTGCACGCGCGGCGTAAAAAATAAGCATCCTCAGTCTTTTGTCGACCGCGAACTTCGTCGACACGGAGCTTCTCGAGCAGGCTAGCTACACCCCGACCAGGTTCAGACCCAGGGTCACGATCCCGGAGATCACGATCGCGATACTGGCAACACGCGCGGACCTGGTGCTCGCACCGGCAGCAAGCGAGGTCGCATTCGCTCGCCGCCAGTAGAGCCACGCGCCACCGAGCACGAGCACGAGCTCGAGAGCCGCCGCGGCCGCGGGCACCGACCACAAGCCGAAGCCGAGCAGCGGCAGGTGCGCTGCATTGCCCGGGAGCACCGGCATGTCGTGGTGGTGCATCGGCAGATCGAGCACCCAGTGCGAGAACACGACCGCGCCCAGGACCGCGCCGATCTTCCTACCCCATGGCACCGCGCACACCAGCCCGAACACCGCCGAGATCAGCAACGCACCGACGAGCGAGTGCGTCCAATCGGCGTGGATGACGGCCGTGCCGTACGCCTTGCCATCCCCACCGCCGAAGGGCTGCATCGTCTCGACCCCTGCGAACAACAGCGGGAGGAACAAGACGTCCATCCACACCGACGCCAGCATGAGCGACCAGGTCGGCGCGCCCGGGACGCGGGACTTCACCGCGGCTGCGAAGCCGAAATGGCCCGCGATCACGACGCGCTCCGCTTCGGCCAGGGGATGCGCCGGTCGAGACGACCGACAACGACGATGAAGAGGAGGCAACCGAGAACGAAGGACATGCCCTCACTCTGGGACATGCGCGGATGTATGAAAACTGCCTGAAATTTGATGCTACCATGCAGAAATGAATGTCTCTTGGAACGACGTCGAGCTGTTCCTGGCCGTCGCAGAGACCGGCAGCGTGAGTGCCGCGGCCAAGCGGCTCCAGACCACGCAACCGACCGTGAGCCGCCGCCTCGCGGACCTGGAGACCGGGCTCGGCGAGCCGCTGTTCGCGCGCAGCGTGGCAGGCACCGCACTCACCAGCTTCGGCGAGCGCATGTTGCCCGCGGCGCGGCGGATGGCCGAAGCCGCGGGTGAGGTCGAGCGCGTCGCCTCGGGAGCCGAAGCGACGCCCAAAGGCGTGGTCCGCGTGACCGCGGCGCCCGGGATCGCGTACACGTTCCTCGCGCCCCTGGCCGCGCACCTGCGTTCGATCTTGCCGGAGATCCGGCTCGAGATCATCGCGACGACCAGCTACGTCGATCTCGCGCGACGCGACGCGGATCTCGCGATCCGATTTCCGCAGCTCGATCGAGCAGCGCCGCGCAGCCTCGTCTCGCTCGCGACGGTCACGAGCACCGTCGCCGCGTACGCCACGTCGGCGTTGATCGCGACGCTACCACCGAAGCCGCGCATCGCCGACGTACCGTGGATCGCCTGGGCACCTCCGTTCGAGGATCTCGCACCGAGCTCGTACCTCGCGAAGCTGATCCCGGGCTTTCAGCCGGTGTTCGCCGCCAACGATTACATCGTCCAGATCCGCGCGGCCGAGGCCGGGGTCGGCGCGATCTTCTTGACCGGTGCCTCTTCGCGGTTCGCCTTGCCCTCGCCACTCGTCGAGCTCCCCGTCTCGTTCGGCCAGCTGTCGTCGTCGCTCCACCTCGTCTGCGCGCGAGCGTCGCTGATGATCCCACGCGTGAAGGCAGTGGCCGAGGTCATCGCGAAGGAGCTTCCCGGCCTGGCCGCGAAATCACGATCGCGCGGGCGACAGCGTTAGAGCGAGCTCCGCATGACCTTTCTCAGCCTGCGTCGCTCGACGCGAGGTATGTTGATCCGGGCGCGCATTCGGCGCATTTGCCAGGAGCCTGGATGATTCGAAGATACAGCGGAGACAAGAAGAGCATCGAAGCGCGAACCGCGGACAACGGCCAGACGTGGTCCGTGAAGTTCTTCGACAGTGGGCGACTCACGCAGTACACGGGCGGGACCCTCGCCGAGGTCGACGCACTCGCGATCAAGCACCAGTTGACGCTCGTCCGGTAGCCACACGCTTTCAGGCGTGCTCGCGAAGATCGAGTTACGCTGCGAAGCACATCGATGCCTCCCGCGAACACGCTAGCCGCCGTCCTCGAGCAGGTGACACGAGCGGGGAGCCTCGACGTACGCCTCGAGGTCCGCGACGAGACGCCACTGATCTGGGCCGTGAGCGAAGGCTACGTCGACATCGCGTTGACGCTGGTCGAGGCGGGCGCGCTACTCGACGCGCGAAATAGCGATGGCAACACGGCCCTCCTGCGCAGCGCCTGCGAAGGGCGAACGGAGCTCGCTCGCGTCTTGATCGCGGTCGGCGCGGACCTCGACATCCAGAACAACGACGGTTACTCCGCGCTCATTCTCGCGAAGCGCCGCGGCAACCTCGAGATCGCGGCGGCGCTCGTGGCCGCGGGCGCCGAGGATCACCTCGTGACCGAGCTCGGAGCCACCGCCGACCACCCCGGGCACTCGCCGCGTGCGTGGACCACCGGTCCTCGTCGCGTGCAGCAAGGACACCATCTTCTTCTTCACCGGGCGCTACAATAATCTCCGCTACTCGACGCTCGCCGAAACGGTCGACTTCGATCAGCCCGATGGCGAGGATCGCGATCACAAGTGGTTCGCCCGGTTCGCGTTCCCCGAGATCCATCGCTTCAAGCCCAAGGGCTACCACCACATCGCGAACTTCGTCGTCGCGAAGGAGCACCGCAAGGCGCACCTGTCGAGCCTGATGCTCGCCGCGATCCGCACGCACTACTCGCGCGATCACCTGCGAGCGCACGGTCGTAGCGTCGGTCACGCTCAGCACTTGCTATGCGGGCGCGGCTTCTGGCAGATCGGCGATCCGCCGTGGCTCGCTCGCATGGAGCACCTCGATTTCTTCTTGCGCCGCGGCGCCGAGAGCTTCTTCATCGAGCACGATTGGGCACCGTTGGCGAAGATCTACGACGCGACCGGCACCGAGCTGACGAACGTCGCGTTCAACGTGTCGTACGGGCTGCCCGCGCGGTACCTCGAGCAGGCCCCTGCAACCCTTGTCGCCGAGCACGAGCACTTGCTCGACCGAATCCCCGAGGTCCTCCGGCTGTCGCGCGATCCGCGCGCGAAGCTGCAATACTTTCAAGCGATGTTCGACTTCCTATGAACCTCACCTATCTCCGACGGGACCACACGATCGCGGATCAGCTCGTCGCGCCGTTCACCGGCGAAGGCGCGTACCACGGCTCGACGAAGAAGCGCGTGCCAAGGCCGCAGGCGTCGCAGGCGCCGATCGTCGACGAGATGCGGCCGACCACTATGACCGAGTATCCGGTCGAGGCGCACCGCCCGATCGCCTCGTTCACGCCCACGTTCCCGAACGTGTACGAGATCGTCGACACGCTCTCGCCGCCGAGCCAAGAAGAGATTCGCGCCGACGGCACGACCTTCGTCTGGTGTCCGTTCGAGCTCGCCGAAACCGTCGCCGGGCCACTCACGAAGCGCGTGCTCGCTGCGATGCGCGCGCACCTCGTCGGTGACAAGCGCTACGTGTATGTCGATTCGAAGATCCAGTATCTCGAATCCGGGGATGTGCCCGTCGACAGCCAGCACTGGCACGTCGATGGGAGCGTCGTCGCGCGCGGGCCCGCGGTCGAGGCGCTCGGTCACAGCCTGGTCCACGACATGAAGGCGCGATTCACGGCGACGGCGTCGCCGCGGTACCTGGCCTATCAGTCGTCGCACCACTGCGCGACGCTGTTCATCACGGAGCCCGTGACCCTCTCGCTGCCCGAGCTGATCCCGAACTTCGATGCGCTCGATGCCTCCGTGCGCGCGCTCGATCCCCCCGCGATCGAGCAACCCGCGGGTTCGATCGTCCGCACCGATGGCCGGTCGCTCCACCGCGCGCGCGCTGCCGTGCGCGCCGGCTGGCGGCTGTGGATCCGTGTGGTCGAGACGGATCGCCAGGTCGAGCTCGAGACCTCGATCGTCGAGTGCTACAATACCGTGTTCCGACCCGAGTAAGAACTGGAGTCGGTGTAGGCTGCGCCGGTGCGGCGGCGTTTCAAGCGGATGAAGAGCGTGCTCTTCGTTGCTCTGCGGTTACCGCAGAGGCTGGATTCGAGATGCTGAGATCGACGGACGTCCCGCACTGCGCGAAGCGCAGGAACGGACGCGCCAAGACGAGACAGGTTGGAACGTCGCCGCACACTTCATGACGTCGATGTCCAAGTTGCAGCACGCGCTGGCATCGGCACTCGTCGATGCGCCGTGGGATCGCGCCGCGCTCGCCGCGCGCATCGTTCATGTCGTTGGTACGAGCGAGCGGTGGATCCACGAGCTCGCCGACGACCCGGTGCACGAATTGGCGAGCTCGGCGGACGCGCCCGGGGACGACTTCGATCCTGACGACGATGCCGCGTCCGACGAGCTGATCGATACGTACGGGCGGCTCGCCGCGTGGCTCGGGCGCCAGCCCGCCTTGGCCAAGGCGCTCCGCGCGGGCGTGCGAGTGGTTCGCCCGTGGATCGAGCCCGACGAGATGCGCGAGTCGCGGTGGGCCGTCCCCGCGTTACCCACCACCGGTGAGCTCGCGCGGTGGCTCGGCGTCTCGCATGCGCGCCTCGAGATCCTCGCCGACCAGTGGAACCTCTCGCGTGATTCGATCGATCCGCGGGCCCGCCACTATCGCTACACGTGGCTGCCGAAACGCACAGGCGGACATCGCCTGCTCGAGGCCCCGAAACCGACGCTACGTGGGATCCAGCGGTACCTGCTCGACGACATCGTCGCGCGGATCCCGCCACACGCCGCGGCGCACGGGTTTCGCACCGGGCACTCGGTGCGGACGTTCGCGCAGCCCCACGTGGGGCGCGAGGTCGTGATGCGCCTCGATCTCCACGCGTTCTTCACCTCGATCACCGCGCCGCGCGTCGCGGCGGTCTTTCGCGCCGCCGGCTATCCCTTCTCGATCGCCGGGGTGCTCGCGGCACTCTGTACGCACGCGCCACCGCACGACGTGATCGGATCGGCGCCCTCGCCCCAGGATCGCCGCCGGATGGCAGCTCGTCATCTGCCGCAAGGTGCACCGACGTCCGGCGCGCTCGCGAACCTTGTCGCGCATCACTTCGACGTGCGCGTCGCCGCACTCGCTGCCACGCTCGGCGCGAGCTACACGCGCTACGCGGACGATCTCGCGATCTCGGGTCCTCGTTCACTCGCTCGTGCCGCCACGACGCTGATTCCACGCATCGGAGCGATCGCGATCGAAGAAGGCTTCGCGCTCAACTTCCGGAAGACGCGCGTCATGAAGTCGTCGACGCGCCAGCGCCTGACGGGCCTTGTCGTCAACGAACGCCTCGCGATCGCACGCGCGGATCTCGAGGAACTTCGCGCGATCCTTCACAACTGCGTGCGCTTCGGACCGCACTCACAGAACCGCGCCAACGTGCCGGACTTTCGCGCGCACCTGCAGGGCCGCGTGTCGTGGGTGACCTCGATCGACGCGAACAAGGGCGGCCGACTCGCGGCGCAGCTCGCGAGCGTCCAGTGGCCAACACCGTGACGAGCTCGACGTGTTACTGAACCGCATGAGCAAGCTCTTGTGGATCATGCTTCTCGCCGGTGGGTGCAAGAACAACGAGAAGGCCAGTCCACCAGCGGCGCCGGTCATCGGATCGGCAGCGGCTCCCATCAGTGGTGACAGTGCGGTTCCCGCGACGCCTCCGGTCGGCAGCGGCGTGTCGACGAACGAGCGCCAGGTTACCGCGTTCGATGGAGTCGAGCTCGTCGGCTCGATCGATGTCGAGGTCACGGTGGGTGGTGCGCAGCGCGTCCAGATCGAGGCGAGTCCCGAGCTCGTGCCGCTCGTCACCACCGAGGTCAAAGGGCAGACGCTGGTCGTCAGCACGAAACCGGAGTTTCGGGGCGGCAACGTCGTGGTGCGGGTCGCGATGCCGTCGCTCGTCCTCGCACGGCTGGGAGGTTCGGGCAACGTGCACCTCGAGAGCGTGCACGCCGAGGACCTCTCGCTAGAGGTCTCGGGATCGGGAAACCTCGACGCGCGGGGCACCGCACGGCATCTGAAGATCACGGTGACCGGATCGGGTGAGCTACGTGCGAAGGCGCTGACTGCCGAAGCTGCCGACGTTACAAGCACCGGGTCGGGAAGCGTCGAAGTCGCAGCGACCGCGTCGCTCGGTGCAGAGCTCACGGGCTCGGGTTCGGTCCGCTACTTCGGCAACCCGCCGAAGGTGACCAAGCACGTCACCGGCAGCGGAGCGATCGAAGCTGGCGGCTAACGGGATTTCGTTTCAGCGCCACCGCAGCTTGTACGCGACGATCTGGCCGAAGCAGTCTGCGGCCGCATAGCAGCGACGCAGCGCTTCGGACCACGAGTCGCTGGAACAGTTCTCGATGACGCCAGGCCGCATCCGTGAGTGCGGCCGAGGCGACGTGCCCGAGCTCGTCGAGCGTCAATTCCTCGATCATGAGATCCGCGACGTGAGTCCCGACGGAGGCCACGTGCGCCTTCGAGGCGACGTATAGTCACACCGAGGTCTCGTGCACGGTCCCGGTTCACGCAACAAGCTGTCGCCGACGCATGCGCGCTATTACGCTGACGACACCGTGCTCGATGCACTCGGACGCGCGATCTGCGCCGTCGACTGCCTGCCACGCAAGGAGCTTCACGAGGCGTGGGAGATGGCCGCGCGGATCCATACGTGGCTCGCAGGCGAGACGGTCGTGCGCGTGGTCGACCTCTGCGCCGGTTACGGCTTGCTTGCCCAGGTGTTCCTGCTCCAAGGCAACGATCCCCGCGCCACAGCTGTCGCTGTCGACACTCACCCCGCGAAGAACTACGTGCTGGTCCACGACGCCGTCGTCGCCGCGTTTCCGATCCTTGCCGGCCGTGTCACGTTCGAGCGGGCGCGCCTCGAGGACGTCACGCTCGGCACGGGTGACGTCATCGTCTCGTCCCATGCCTGCGGGTCGCTCTCCGATACCGTGCTGAGTCGAGCCGCCGCGCTGGGCGCACGCGTCGCCCTCATGCCCTGCTGCCACCGGACGAGGCGTCGTACCGATCTCGTCGGCCAGGCGGATCCTGCCGCGATGATCGACCACGAGCGCACGATGTGGCTCGTCGAGCGCGGCTACGACGTGTTCGTCGACGCGATTCCGGCGACCGTGAGCGGTAAGAACCGGCTGCTGCTCGGACGACCACGTTCGTGACCTGGTCTAGCCAGGTAACTCGACCCCTATCGTTTGCTCGGCGGGTCCGGCGAGGACGCGAACGGGCGTGCTGTAGACCTTCATCGAGGCGCGGTCCCTGTGCACCTGCTGCATGGTCTGTGGATCGCGCGGGCTTCCCGCGAGCGGCATCACGCACACGGTGTACTCACCTGGAACCAAGCGCTCGAACGTAGGCACCGCGTCGCCGGTCCAGTCGGCACGTCCGTGGATGCTGGCGACGAACTGCGCCATCAGCTCCGGATAGGTTCTGAATGCCACCGTGCCGCGGAACAGATAGAGGCTCGCTCCGGGGGGCGCGGGCGTCATGACCACCGAGAGATCGACCGTCCCCGCGGGAACGTCGATCGCGATCGCGGTCCGCGTGCCGGCCTCGACGACGACCGTCGTCTCGTACACGCCGTCGCTGTGATCCGCGAAGATCTGAACGCGCAGCGACACTGGACCTACCGGCAGCCTCGGCATCACGAACGCACCGTCCTTGTCGGTCACGGCGATGGCGAGCGGCGGCGATCCGGCGTCGACCGAACCGCGGAGCGGCTGCGTGCCTCGGGTCACCGTACCCGCGATCGAGCCGCACTCGAGCAGCGTGAGGGTGATCGGCTCTCGCGCGGCCACCGCGAGGCTGCGACCGTACGCCGGGTGATCTGCGCCGACCACGATCCGCGATGACGCGGTTGGAATCTCGGCGATCGCGAAGGCGCCGGCCGCATCGGTCAAGGCGCACGAGGGATCGAGCGTCGCATCGAACCGTCCGATGTTGCCGAACAGGCCGTAGTCTCGCAGCATCACGCTCGCCCCCGCGACGGTGCGGCCAGCGGAATCGACGACCGTCCCTGTCAGCGTTCGGCCTCGCTCGAGGATGATCGTCCCGACGTCGCAGCTCGCACCCGCCTCGATCTCGACATTCACCCTCGGCGCTGCCAGCAGCCCCCGGCGGATGCACACGCCATAGCTGCCTGGCTTCAGCTCGCGCAGGTCGAACGCGCCGTGCTCGCCCGGCAGACCCGTCACGATCTCGTACCCCGCGAACAGGTCGACCTCGAAGTTCTCGACGAGCTCGCCGGTATCGGCGTACGTGACGGTGCCCGTGATGCGGCTCGGACGCGGCCTGACGAGCTGCACCTCGGTGTTGCCCGTCATCACACTCGCGATGGCCGGCGAGTCGATGCCAGCCGCGAACAGCTTTGGTAGCCCCGAGTTCGGGGAGGGGAAAAAGGCGCCCGCCCAGATCCCGTATTCACCCACGGGCAGATCGCGGACCGAGAACTCGCCGCGGGCGTTCGCGCGCGTCGACGTCGCGATCGTAGGAAAGTCCTGCATCATCTTGGCCTTGAGCAGTCCCTCTGGGAGTGGCAGGCGCTCGCGCGCGACCGCGTTGACGACGACGTTCGCGACGGGCGCGCCCGTGTCATCGACAACGACGCCGGCGACCCCGCTCGTATCGATCCGCCGGACCACGAGCACTTGTCCTCCCGACGGCTCGACGATCACGTCGTCGCTGACCACGTCCGCCGACGCAGCACAGACGACCGCGACATCGTCCTCCGCGCCCGTGATCCCGATCGTATGCGGCAAGCCGCGAATCTCGAACGCGCCGTTCAAATCGCTCGTGGCAAAGAACCATCGCCTCGAGGACGATGAGGACGATAGCGTGTCGAGACAGACGCGAGCCCGTGCGACGGGCTTGCCACCGGCGTCGACGACGTGACCGGCGTAGACCCTACCCGGCTTCATCGCGATCTCGAGATCCGCGATCACTCGATCGACATCGATCGGTCCACACCTCGTCGGCGCGTGCTCGCCATCGGTCACGAAGAAGTAGTGGAGGCCGACAGCCGACGGGATCGTGAAGGCGCCCGCGTGGTCGGTGATCACTCCCGCTTGATCCAGCCCCATATCTGACCGCGCGCAGACGCGTGCGTTCGCGATCGGAGCTCCCGCGTCGGAGACAACCCGCCCACTGACCGCGAACCCTTCGCGCAGCACGATCGTGTCGGCCACCGAAACGCGACGAGGCGCATAGCCCGCTGCCGTGATCTCGAGCTCGCCCTCCCTCGGGTGCGTGGTGATGCGTGCCCTTCCCTTCGCATCGGTGGCCACCACGTGATCGCTGCCGATCACCCGCAGGGCTGCGTTCGCGATCGGCACACGCGACGCATCGACGACGGTGACCATCACGTGCCGCTCCTCGTTCAGCTCGATCACCAGGGGCTCGCTGTGTGCCGTCACACGGATCACTCGCGAACCGATCAGATCGCCAGCCTGCGCGCGAACCTCGTAGCTGCGCTCGAGCAGGTTCTCGATCGCGAACCCGCCATCGCGATCGCTCGTGACCGCGTTCGATTCGATCCACACGCTGGCGCCGACAACCGCGTGTCCCTCGGCGTCGACGACCTGCCCGACAAGACGATGCATGACCCAAAGTGTAGCGGAGGCGCACTCGCGCGACCTGCGCGAGGTGCTGCTCCTGTTCCCTCGTTTCATGCGCCACGTGCCAGTAGCCTGACACAGGCTCCGATCTGCTCGCGAGCGGGGACCACTTCGCGCGCACTCTGGCGGCTGGCTACCGTTGCTGTGGGATGCGGTTCTCGAAGTCGATCCACACGCGGGGATCATGCCGGCAGTCGTAGGCGCGGCATGCACCGGGCCGGTGGTCGTAGACGGTGCACGCGCCGGCGGCGTCCATGCAGATGCACCGCCCTTCGACCCGCGGGAGCATGTACGGCTGGTCGAGCTCGAAGGGGAGCTTGCGCTCGGCGACGTCCTGCGCGGACAGAGACACGTCGAACGAGCAGCAACGCGCGCCGCACAGCGGGATCCGCGCGGCGCAGTCGATATCGGGGCTCGCGAGCGCGTACTTGTCGCGGAACATCGCGAGCTGGACCTTCGACTTCTCGCCGCGGATCTTGGCCGCGAGCTGCTTGAACCGCGGCGGCAGCTGGCCGCGCAAGATCATCACATCGATCAGCCACTCGACGCGCGCCGCAAGGTCGGCGTGATCGGGGCGCGCAGCGAGCTGGTCGGCGAGCGTCTCGAGCTCGCGCACGAGGTCTGGCGACGGCTCGTCGGGCATACCCGAGCTTACTTCGTCACGAAGGGGACGGCGCGCTGTGGCGCATGGCTGATTGATGGGCGCGGTTACCGCACCTGCGCGCCGAACGCCTCGAGCCAGGCCTCGGCAGGCCCTCGGCGGAGGACCCCTCCGAGCTCGAACAACGAGAGCTCGGTGATCCCCGCGGCGGTGGCGATCGCCACGTCGCGCGCGAGCTCGGCGGGACCCCGGTATTGCGGCTCGTCCTCGAACGCACCGATGCCGACGGCGCCGAGCGATAGACCCGCTACTTCGCCGAACCGATATTTGGTGAGGCGCGCGGTGGCGGCAAGGAGGAGCTCGGCGCGCCGGCGGTTGACCACGCCCCGCGACCAGCCCTCGAGCAGCGACGTGTAGGCCATCACGCTGTGGCGATCGACGTCGAGCATCGTGGCAGGCGTCCCGACCGCGCGCTGCATCCACTCGCCGCGCACTTCGAGGGCGAGCAGTGGGAGGATCGCGGTGGTGATCCGGCGCCCACGTCGCCAGCGATGGGTCGCTTCGCCAAGCGCGTCGCGCGCGTCGTGATAGCGGCTCGGCGACGGAGTCTGCCGCCACGTCGGACGCCAATCCTTCCACTTTTCGAGCTGCGCTTTGGGCGGCTCGAGATCGAGGACGAGCTCGTCCGCGAACGGCACCTCTGCGAGCACGGCGTCCGCGAACGCGATGAACGCGGGCGCCGAGGCGGCGCTGACCCAGCGGCCGTCGGCGTCGTCGAGCATCGGCCACACGGCGACGAACACGCCTCGGTCGCGGAACCGGCGGACCACGTCTCCGACCTCGGCGAGCTGCCACGGGCGGACGGCGAGGAGGAGATCGAGGCCACGCGCGGCGACCAGCTCCACGACCGCGGACCGCACGAGCTCCTCGTACGGAAGGGTCTCGCACCAGACGCGGCGGCGCACGTCTGGATAGTATGTCGGTGATGAAGGTCCTGTACGGAGTCACGGGTGAAGGAATGGGCCACGCGATGCGATCGCGCGTCGTGCTCGAGCACCTGTTCCGCGCGGGCCACGAGGTCGAGATCATGGCCTCGGGCCGCGCGGCGGAGTTCCTCGCCAAGCGGTTCGAGGGCGTCAACACGATCCACGGCCTGCACATGATCCTCGAGGAGAATCGCGTGCGGCCGGGCAAGACGCTGTGGTCGAACGTACTCAACGGCGTGCTCGGCGTGCCGCGCAACATCGAGGCGTACTTCGAGCTGATCGCCGCATTCGAGCCCGAGGTCGTGATCAGCGACTTCGAGTCATGGACCTACTATTACGGCCGGACCCATCGCCTGCCGATCCTCTCGATCGACAACATGCAGGTGATCCATCGCTGCGAGCTTCCAGCCTCGATCATCGAAGGCAACCAGGTCGCGTTCCAGGTCACGAAGGCGTTCATCAAGTCGAAGCTGCCCTCGTGCGACGCGTACTTCATCACCTCGTTCTTCCGGCCGCCACCGCGCAAGCCCGACACGTTCCTGTTTCCGCCGATCCTCCGCCCCGAGATCCTCGCTGCCAAGCCGACCGCCGGTGATCACTTGCTCGTCTATCAATCGGGCCCGAACTCGGCGCTACAGAGTGCGCTCGCGGCGACGGGCATCGAGTGCAGGATCTACGGCATGCGCCCCGGTATCACCGAGGAGCAGCGCGAAGGCCGGCTCCACTTTTTGCCGTTCGCGGAGGCTGGCTTCATCTCGGACCTCGCGAGTTGCCACGCCGTGATCGCTGGCGGTGGCTTCACGCTCATGGGCGAAGCCGTCTTTCTCCACAAACCGATGCTCGCGCTACCCATCGAGCGCCAGTTCGAGCAGTGGCTCAACGCCCAGTACCTCGAGCGTGAAGGCTACGGGATGTGCACGCTCACGCTGGACGATCCGGGAGTGCTCCCCGCGTTCCTCGAGCGCATCCCGGACTGTGCCGCGAAGCTCGCGAGCTACACGCAGACCGACAACAGCGAGCTGCTGACCGCGGTCGATGCGTTCTTGAGCTCGCGCATGGTCACCTAGCGCACGGCACCCGGTCACTAGCGTCCACCTCCGTGCGCGGTGGCTGCGATCGTAGTAGAGCTAGCCATGCCTCGCCTCCTGGACGCGCTGCTCGGGCCCTTCGTACCACTGTCGTTCGGCCGACCGGGGCTGTGGCTCCGCGGGCGGAGCTTCGCGGAGCTTGCGCGACTCGACGGTCGCCACGCGATCGTCACCGGCGCGAACAGTGGGATCGGCCGCGCCGCCACCGAGGCGCTCGTCGCGCTCGGCGCGCGGGTCACGATGGTCTGCCGCGATTCGTCGCGCGCGGAGCTCGCGCGGGACGAGATCGTACGCGCGACCTCCGCAGGTGCGCGGCTCGCGATCGAGCTCTGCGATGTCGCGCGCCAGGGCGAGGTGGCCGCGCCCGCCGCGCGCCTCGACGATCCGATCGACATCGTGATCCACAACGCGGGCGTCCTCCCGGCGCACGAGGTGATCACACCAGATGGCATCGAGCTGACCTGGGCGACCCATGTCGTCGGGCCGCACCTCCTGATGCGCCTGCTGCGGCCGCGATCCACAGCGGCCACACGGCACGTGCTGGTGTCGTCGGGTGGCATGTACCTCGCCGCACTGCCAGCGCCCGGACGGGTGCCCACGCCGTACGATGGCGTCCGCGCCTACGCCGAGACCAAGCGCGCGCAAGTCGCGCTCGCCACCCTGTGGGCCGAGCACGATCCCGAGGGGCCGCGCGTGGTCGCGATGCACCCGGGCTGGGCCAACACCACCGCAGTGCAAACCTCGCTGCCGCGGTTCCACGCGCTCATGCGCCCGCTGCTGCGTGCCCCCGGCGGCGGCGCGGATACGCTCGCGTGGCTCGGCACCATCCCGATCGACGCGCTGGTCCGCGGCGGCTTCTACTTCGATCGCGCGCCCCGACCGACGCACGTGCTGCCGTGGGGTCACGATCCCGCGCCGCGCAAGGCCGAGCTGTGGCGCTGGCTCGAGTCGATCACCCAGGACCACGTCGACGACGCGAGGCGTTGAAATGGTCGGGGGCTAGATCGCCGAGCTCGTGCGCGCTAGCCGCTTCCCTTCTCGACCGGCTTACCCGCCTTGGTCCAACCCGCGATGCCCTGCGGCATGATGAAGACGTTCGTGTAACCGAGCTTTTCCGCTGCGACCGCAGCGGTGTGGCAGGCGTGTCACGTCTCGTTGTGACAGTAGAAGACGAGTAACGCATCCTTCGCGGGCGGCAGCGCCGCGGCGGTGACGTTCTCGTCGTCGATCCACGTCGCGGTCGGCACGTGACCGCCGATCCAGCTGTCCTTGGTATTCGCGTCGAAGATGAACGTCTTGCCATCGTGCGCGGCAATCTTTGTTTCGACCTCGTCGATCGTCATCGACTTGAGCGCGGCGGCGCTCGGCTCGGCCTTCGGGGCGGTGAGCTTGGGCTCGGAGTCGTTGCTCGCCTTCGAGCAACCGAGTGGCGCCATCGCGGCAGCGCCCGCAAGAAACAGAGCCAGGGTTCGGTTCATCGGTGTAGCGTACCCAATTCCCGCGGGGTCCTGATCCGCTTCGTCCATGAGACTTCGACTTGCGCAGCGCGTCGTCGAGGTCGCCGCGGCAACCCGCCAATGCGCGAGGTGGTGGTGGCCGTCGCGGACCGCGATGCGATGGTCTCGCAGAACAAGATCAGGCAGCCGCGAGCTTCGCGCGCGAAGCGCTCATGTGCGACGAACCCGAGCGGTCCCACCGCGAACTTTGGTCGCCGTGGATACTGCGGCGAAACGCGGAGTCGCTTCTACTAGCGTTGATGACGCTCGCGAGCCTCATGACTTCGATGCTCGGCCATCCGCGATGCCCGGCGCGCGCGTGGCTTCGCTTCCTCTGCCTCGTCGTGATGAGCGCGTGCGTCCACACGGCTCATCCCGCTCAGACACCTGGCGACGCGCTCGCCGCATATCGCCAGTCCGTGCTGGCGATGGACATCGACTCGACTGCCGAGCTACTCGAACCCGATGCGCAAATTCATCACGCCGATCAGGCGCCGGTCGTCGGCCGCGCCGCGATTCGCAAGTTCCTAGAGACCTTCCGCGCGTATCACGTCACGGCGTACGTGATCGACGCGGCCTCGACCGTCGTGACTGGCGACACCGCGACGCAACGAGGCAGCTACCATCAAGAGGTAACGGGTCCCGGGGGCGAGGCGATTCACGCCGACGGGGTGTTCGAAGCGAGCTGGCATCGCGATGGGGACGGGCGGTGGAGGATCGCCCGCATGCACACCAATTCGCGCTAGAGGGATCAGTTTGCTCGACTCGACCCACGAGCGCGACGCCAGGATGTCGGGCTGGTCTGAAGCGTGATCCGAACGTGCGCGATCTCGTGGTGGCGCAGCGAATACCGCCGCTTACGTTGTGCGAGCGGGGGGACTCGAACCCTGATGCGACCTCGCGAGAACCCCCAACTTCTCGCGACCCTGCAATGACCACGCGGGGTTGCATCAGCGGTTCATCCTGCCGTGTCTGCCGTGATCCGACGTGATCTGCCGAGGTGTGGCAGCCACGTGGCAGCGGATGCTCTTCGATCACGGCTCCTCTCACAGTCGCAGACGTCTTAAGTGAAGAGCCGGCGTGCAGCTTCACTCATCCGTCGAGTGCGGCGAGATCCTCGGCAGCAAGCCGCGGATCCCAGAGCGCGATCCGACGCCGAAGCTCCGCACGATCCGCCTCATCGTGCGGGTGGAGATCGTCCGGCGACGAGGTCAGCGTTTCGAACGGCCCGAGATACAGGAGCGCGTCGCCGAGCTCGCCCATGCGGCGCTCGCACGTGTCGAATGGATCGTAGGTCGAGCCGTCCATCTTGGTCAGTGTCCGGCCGCCGAGAAACGCACCGGCCGGCAGGTCGTCGATCCAGCTGCCGGCGATGTGCGCCAGCAATGGCACCGAGTACGTCGCAAGCTTCGTCGCGATCGCCACTCGATCGCGTGGCCGCAGATTGTCGTGAGGAAGGACGACATATGTCGATCCAGGATGATCACGCTCGAGGATCTGCACGAGACCGGTGCCGGGCGTAAATGGTGGCCACGTGGCCTTGAACAGGTGATACGCGCCGGCGAGCACCAGCGCGCGTTTGCCGCAGCGGAGAACCTCGCTCTCGACGACGCGCGCGAAGTGAGCATCACGATCCTCGAGCGCGGTCGCGAGATCTTGCCACGTCCGCGCGGAGGACCAGTCCAACGGCGGGTCGCCTAGAAGCACGCGAGTGCGACGCTTCGCGGGCAGCGTCTGGTTGACCTCGCGCACGGTCGCGAAGAACCGCGGATAGATCGGCGCGCGGAAGCCCCACGGCCCCGCACCGGCGAAGTCCTGCCAGATCTGCCTCAGCTCGGTCGACGCGACATCACCGCCCGCGACGTACGCGTCGCAGATGGCCTGATGTCGCGCGTTGCCGAACTCGACGACGATCGCGTCGACATTCTCCGAGAACCGGAGGTCGCGCACGAGATCCTCGACGAAGCGAGCGCCCTGCTCGACACCGTGCATCTCGCCAAGTGCGACGATCGGATGCGTGTCAAACCGGTCGACCAAGTCGCGCACGCCATCGCCAGCCATCGAGCGATCCTACACGCGTCGCCGGCAACCGACGCGCACCCGTCTCGACAACGGGCTGGCGTAACTTCCGCGGGGTCGTCGTGCTCGTTGCACCACCGGCCTTCGGACGCGGCCTACACGCTGGGACCCGGCAAACCCGGAAGTCCGACGTATCGAGGAGCAGCGATGACAGCAGACGGTTGGACGAGCGCCCGCTGCGCATCGTCAGTCGTTTCGTTCAAGTCGAAGGCGATCAACAAAATATTAGGCATCGACCGCGCGATGTGATTCCGGCGAGTGGGTCAACGCGCTCACTCCGACCAGGCGGCTGGAACGATCAGTGACGCGTTCTTACTCGCGGCGGCGGTGAGCGTCACCTGCTTGCATCTGAGCTTCACCGAGCTCGCGATGCGCGGATCGCCGATCATCGCGCACAGCGTGTGCGTACCGGGTTTGAGATCGTGGATCGATGCTGCGCCGTCGCGGATGCCACCTCCGTGCATCGGGACCGTGCGGTCGGTCGGCATCTGCGTGGCGTCGCGCACCTCCTCGGCCGTCTGCGGGTTGATCGAGAGCTGGATCGTTCCGACACCACCCCTCGGTAGTGGCACACCAGCGTCGGTCTTGACGGAGACAGCGAGCGTGACTGGGCCGGAGCGCAGCGCGGATGCGATCGAGTGCGTCCTTCAGCCGCGACCGCACGGTCGCGGCTGGGATGCCCTGGGCACGTGCGATCTCCGCTGCCGACATGCCCTCGAAGAAACGCAGAAGCAGCGTCGAGCGCAACGGCTCGTGGAGCTCGAGCACATGACGGTTGACCTCCTGTTGCACCTGCGCGCGCGCGAGCAATTGCTCCGGCGATGGCACATCGTTGTGCTCCGGCACCGCTTGCTCGCGGCGCATCCGCCGCACGCGACCGCGCGTGGTCATCCGCGCGACGTTGCGCGCGACTCCGCCGAGCCACGGACGCAGCGGGCCTCGCCGGTGCGCGGGCGTGCCGAGGGCGACCTCGTACGTGTCCTGTACGACATCGTCCGCCGACGTGTCGCCGACGAGCGCACGCGCCAGGCGCGTCAGCCATTCGGTGTGGGCGAGCAGGTCTTCTGCCGTCGGTGCGGAATCCCCCATGTGCTCCTGTTGCCGCGACCGGGAGAAGTGTTGCCGATTTTCGCAACGGGTGGTCGTTTCTCGCCAACGCTTCGCGGCGCGGTGGCAACGAGGGGACATGCTCCGACTCCATTCCCTCCTGATCCTGGCCGTCGCTGCGTGCGGCGGATCCTCACCACCGCCCGCCGAGAAGGCGGCGCCGCAGACTGCCGCGCACACCACCGACGATCTCGTCCCGATGTGCAAGCGCATCTTCGCGCGCAAGGAGACGTGCGCCGACGACTATCTCCCCGTGCTGCTCGATCATCGCGTCGAGCTGAACAAGCCGCCCGGCATCGGCGACGAGGTCAAGGCGAAGGGCCGCGACGCGGTGCTCGCGATCGCCCATACCGAGCTGGCCAGCGACACCCAGCCGGACAAGGTCGCTGCGACCTGTGACGGTGCGGCCGCGCAAATGGCGAAGGCACCCACAAAACGCGTGAGCCAGCTACTAGATCAAGGCGGCAAGTGCGTGGCGGCCGCGGATTGCAGGGCGTTCTCGATGTGCGTCGTCGAGATCGACCGCGGCTTCATCGCGGCCTCGTCACACTAGCGATTGCCAGTGGTTTGTACGTCGATTCTACCTAAACGAATCAGCGGAGTCGCTGCGGTCTCGTCCAACAACGCGCGGTATTCGTCGTCGCCGCAGTCCGGACCACGGTAACCCGCGCAAGACGGAGCACGACGAGGCCTTCCATTCGTTTCGATCCGGCGTTGTGGCACCCTAGTGCGACCGATGAGCGAGAGCGAGCGGGTCGTCTGCGGTAAGCACGGGAGTACTCCCATTACCTATGCGTGCCGTCATCTCGCCGCCGGCGTTGCAACTGGCTTTCACTTCGACGATGGAGATCGATCCGATCGTTGGCCCGACGCATGGTGCGATCTTTGCGAGGAACAACGTGTTGCTGTTGGCGGCTGGACCGACGACCTGACACTCGCAATGATCAAGATCCTGTGCACGCACTGCTGGGAGTCCGCGCGTGCGCGGAATGAACGGATTCCGCCGTTGGCCCGCGGCAAGGCGGTGCAACTGTCAAAGGATGAGCAGCGCCAACTCGTCGCAGGCGCGACCCAACAGCTGAACCGGGCGCAGGAAGCCGCCGATGCGAAGTGGGGATTTTTGACGTTTCCGCGCTGGGATTTCGACAGCGATAACCGGACGGTCACGTTCTCAGAGAGAGGGAGTCGCCGTCTCATCGCTAACGTGCGCATGGTCGGCAGCTACTCAACGAAGAGCAGTTCGTTCCAGTGGGCGTGGGTGCTCTACGATCACGATGAGCCGATGATCGACGGCATTGTCGACCTTCCGGCCTTCGGTGAGGTACGCGGCATCGAGAGGCTCACAACGAACTACTGGGATTGCGACATCGTCGAGGGCTGGGAGATGACGGCGGTCGCCGCGTACTTGCTGGGCTGCGAAGCCGTGTATCGCGCACCGTTCGATAACCTCTACTGGTTCATGTTGCTAAGCGGTTTCCGCAAGGTGACTTGAGAATGCGGGCACTCGGATAGCATGCCCACTTGGCTCGAACTGCCTCCACTGTCCGCGCCGGTCGCGAAACTAACGTTTGGCGCGGCCGGCAGCGCAGCTAGACGCTGGGATCTGGCAATCCCGGAAGGTCCGACGTATCGAGCAGCACCGACGACAGTAAGCTTCTTGCGCGGGTGAAACGGTCGTCAGCGTGGAGCGAGAGATCGTCCTCGGGATCGGCAGTCAACTGTAGAAATGCGATCTCGGGACTCACTTCGGTAACCCGGTTAAACGCACCCGAGCGGCGCAGCTCGTCGAGGTCGAGCATCTGGCGAACTTCCGCTCCGACGAACGTGCCCCACTCGAGACCCGCGAGCCGCG
>JANXOP010000153.1 GCA_025357755.1 Kofleriaceae bacterium
CAACCACGAGAGCCACCGCCGCGGCATTCCTTTCGTCACGCGCAAGATCACGCGTGCTGCGGCCCGCATCAAACACGGCCTGGATAAGAAGCTGTTCCTCGGCAACCTCGATGCTCGGCGCGATTGGGGCTACGCCAAGGACTATGTCGAGACGATGTGGTTGATGTTGCAGCAAGAGGAACCAGACGACTACGTGATCGCCACGGGCGAATCACACTCCGTCCGCGAGGTCCTCGATGTCGCGTTCGGCGCCCTCGACCTGGATTGGAAGCCGTACGTCGAGATCGACCCGCGATACTTTCGCCCGACCGAGGTCGACCATCTTCACGGTGATGCCTCGAAGGCGCGCGCGAAGCTCGGTTGGAAACCCAAGGTCGCATTCAAAGAGTTGATCGAGATGATGGTGG
Source organism: Kofleriaceae bacterium (assembly GCA_025357755.1). Classification (GTDB taxonomy): domain Bacteria; phylum Myxococcota_A; class Polyangia; order Haliangiales; family Haliangiaceae; genus JABFXX01. Next base: position 408 of record JANXOP010000153.1, read on the forward strand.
TCGCCGACGAGGACGACGTGCGCAGCTCGCTCGCCGGTCGCGCGCCAAAGATCTGATGCACGACGCCCCGCAGAAGAGCGATGCGCGGCTGCGGCGCGATGTCATCTGGAACCTCGTTCCCGTCGCGTTGCTCGCCGGCATCGGCCTCGGCAGCAACTTCGCGATCTTCACGTGGTGGGGCTCCGAAGCGCTCGCGGTGTTCAACCTCGTCACGACCGCGTTCTTCGTACTCGCGGTGGTCGGTGCATGCGGCCTGCAGTTCGCCGTGCTGCGCGCGGTCGCCGAAGCCCCCGATGACCGCGATCGCGTTGCCTCGGTCGTCGTCGGCGCGCTCGTGCCGAACGTGGTACTCGCCGCGATCGTCACGGTGGCGTTCCTCGCACTGCGCGGTCCGATCTCCTCGCTGCACCACAGCGATGCGGTGGGCGAGGGCATGCTCGTCGCGGCACCCGGGCTGTTCTGCTTCTCGATCAACAAGGTCATGTTCAGCGTGGTCAATGGCCTGCGCCGGATGCGCGCCTTCGCGATCTACACCTCGCTGCGCTACGCGCTGATCGCGGTCGGCGTGATCGCGGCGAAGGCGGCTGGTGCGAGCATCGGCCACATCGCGATCGTGTGGACGATCACCGAGTGTACGATGTTCGTGGTCCTGCTCGGCGAGCTGTTCGCCACGGTCGCCGTCCGGCGCGCGCGCGACTGGCGCGCGTGGATGCGGCGCCACCTCGATTTTGGGGCGCGCGGCGTGCTCGCGACGCTCGCCCAGGAGATCAACTCGAAGCTCGATATCTGGATGCTCGGTGCCTCGGGCATTCCGAAATCACTCGTCGGTGTCTACGCGATCGCCGGCGCGCTCAACGAGGGTGCGACCCAGCTCTCGGTCGTGCTCCAGAACAACCTCAATCCGCTGATGGCGAAGGATCTCGCCGCGGGCCAGCCGGGTCTCGTCGCGGCGCTCGCGCGGCGCACCCAGCGCTGGTTCGTGCCGAGCTTCGCCGCGGCGTGCGCGCTCGGTGCGATCGTGTTTCCGTTCGCGCTGCCGTGGCTGATGGCCGATGTCTCGCTGCATGCGGCCTCGATCCCGTTCGCGATCCTGATGGCCGGCCTCGCGCTCGGCTCGCCGTACTTGCCGTTCGCGCAGATCCTGATGATGGCGAATCGCCCGGGCTGGCACACGCTGCTCGTCGTCGCGGTGGTCTCGATCAACTTCGTCGGTGATCTGGTGTTGATTCCGGCGTTTGGCCTGACCGGCGCTGCGGTCGCGACCGCGCTCGCGGTGGTCAGCTCCGCGCTGCTCGTCCGCGTGCTCGCGCGCAAGCTCGTCGGCGCGGCGATCTAGTCACAAGTGCGCGTCGCCGAGTAGAGGTCGAACCCACCAGCGCCGCCCGGCGCTTCCGTCGAGAAAAAGATCTCGAGCTGATCCTCGGTGAGCGAGAGGTCCTCTTCGTTGCCGTTCGCCGGGCTATCGAGGCCGGGAACGAGTACCGGGGTGCCGAACGGCTGGCTCGCGGCGGAGCGCGTGGCCACGAACATCCGGTGCGTGCCAGCGTTGCCCATGTAACCACCTTCGTAATAAAGCGCGAGCCCATCGGCGGTCACGAACGGCCAGCCCTTCTGTCCGTCGTCGACGATGCCAGGGAGTTGCGAACCAGGCGTGAAGTCATCGGCCGTGGTCGCGCGCTGACTCGCCAGGAGCTTACCGAGGGCATTCGTGCCGCTCGTGTCGCTGTAGTAGAGCGTGAGACCGTCGAGGGACACGTCGGGACCGACCGCCTTGTTCGCATCGCAGGTGCCAACCATCGCAGGAATGCTCCACGCATCCGCGGTTGTCGCGCGCGTCGCGCGATACGTGCACTGGTTGTTGGTATCGCTCAGATAGATCTCGAGCTCGCCTAGACGAATCGAGGTGTCGACGTCCGGCCCGCCCGCGATCAGGAGCTCGGGGTAAGTGGCGATCGCACCCCAGGGTGCGGTGCGGGTCGCGCGATGCGAGCTGTGGATGTCGCCGTTGGTCTGCCAGTACAGCGCGAGCCCGTCCGCCGAGATCTGGCTACCGAAATCGCTCTGAGGAGAGTTGAGGGCGGTGAGGCTCCCGGCGGCGCTCCACGCGCCGAACGTGCAGCTGGGTGCATCGATGGGCGCGTCGACACTCGGGCTGTCGAGCACCTCGCGAACCTGTCTGGGGTCGAATCCGAAGCGGCCACACCCAGCCACACCAGCCACCACGAGCGCGTTCCACCACTGCACGGATGGCGAACATACGCTACGGGCCTGCATCGAGCCGATAAATCCCGCCGGTCCCCGAGCTGCCGCAGCAGGTCGTCGTCGTCAGGTAGAGCTCGCCGTTCGCCGCGGCGTGGATGCTCGCGGCTCCAGGCGGTGACCCGACGTGCGTCATGTCGCCTTCGACGTAGCTGATGTCGGGTACCGCGGTCGTGAACGTGTCGCCGGTCTTGGTCGCGGTGTGGAGCTGGGCCTTGCAGTAATCGGTGAAGAAGTACGTGCCCGCCAGATCCGGGAAGCACTGACCGCGATAGACGTCACCGCCGATGACCGCGCACCAACCATCCGAGTGCGTCGCTTCGAACCCTGGGAGCCTGACGCCCGCGGGCGAGCAGCTGCCGTTGCCATTGCCATTGTTGTAGCAATGGTTGCCTTCGTAGAGGCTCCATCCGAAGTTCAGCCCACCCGCGGTGCCGGCAGGAATCAGATCGAGCTCCTCGTAGGCAGCTTGGCCGACATCGCCGATCCAGAGGTCGCCGGTCAGCTTGTCGAAGGCCCAGCGCCATGCGTTGCGCAGGCCGTAATGAAAGACCTCCGGCGCACCGTCGACGCCGTTCGCGTACGGGTTCGTCGGTGGGATCAAATAGCCGTTGTCGCCGCTCACATCGATCCTCAGCATCTTGCCGAGGAGCGTGTGCTTGTTCTGACCGTTGAGGTGCGGATCGCCGCCGCCACCGCCATCGCCGGTCGTGATGTAGAGATAGCCATCGGGACCGAACTCGAGCATGCCGCCGTTGTGGTTCGTGGCGAAGTCGTCGATCGAGAGCAGGATCTGCGCGCTGTCTGGATCGGCGCGATTCGGATCATCCGGATCGACGCTGTAGCGCGCGAGGATGTTCTTCGTGTCGGTCGTGTAGAACACGTAGAACCGACCGTTGCTCGCGTAGTGGGGATCGAACGCGAGGCCGAGCAGGCCCTGTTCGCCGCAACACGAGATCAGGTTCGAGAGGTCGAGGAATGGCGCCGAGAGCGAGTGGTCACCGACCTGCTTGATCCGGCCCTGTTGCTCGACCACGAAGATCCGAGGGTCGATTGTATGGCTGGCCGCCAGGGCAGGCGGAGACACCACGATCATGGCGGGCCCGACGGTCGGTGCGACGAACTTCCACTGCAGGCTCGTGCCCCGGCTCGGCGTGCAGGCCGCGAGCGCACCATCGCCGGGCGGGCCATCGATGGCCGCGTCGATGACAGATTTCTGAGTCGCGTTGTCACCGCACGCACAGAGGATGGCAACCCAGAGCCAGTAGCGCATAAACCGGATCGTAACCCATGCTAGAAGAGGGGCTGGATGGCTTCGCCCACGCTCTCGATCGTCGCGCCCGCTTACAACGAGGAGCGCAACATCCACGCGTTCCTCGCGGCGATGATTCCCGTGCTCGAGGGCATCGGTGAGACGTTCGAGATCATCTTCATCAACGACGGTAGCCGCGACAACACGCTCGCGATGCTCGCCGCCGCGGCCTCTCAGGATTCGCGGATCAAGGTCATCGGTCTCGCGCGTAACTTCGGCAAGGACATCGCGCTCTCGGCCGGCCTCGCGCATGCGACCGGCAAGGCGATCATCCCGATCGATTGCGATCTGCAGCATCCGCCCGAGCTCATCCCGGTCTTCGTGGCGAAGTGGCGCGAGGGCTTCGACATGGTGCTCGGCGTGCGCAGCAAGCGCGACGAAGAAGGCTGGGCGCGGCGCACCCTCTCGCAGCTGTACTACAAGATCATGCGCTCGATGACGAGCGTGGAGATTCCGCCGAACGCCGGCGATTTCCGGCTGCTCGATCGCAAGATCCTCGACGTGATCAACAAGATGCCGGAGCGTCACCGCTTCATGAAGGGCATCTTCGCGTGGCCCGGCTTCAAGGTCGCCTCGGTCGAATTCCAGGCGCGCCAGCGCGCGAACGAGACCGTCACGTCGTGGAGCTTCTTCAAGCTGTGGAGCTTCGCGCTCGATGGCCTGTTCTCGTTCTCGACCGCGCCCCTCAAGCTGTGGACGTACATCGGTGCGCTGTCGGCGGCCGGCGCCTTCGTTTATCTATTGATCACGATCATCCAGAAGCTGTTCTGGGGCATCACGGTCCCGGGCTACGCGTCGCTCTTGATCGTGCTCCTGTTCTTCAATGGCCTGCTGCTGATCTCGAACGGCATCCAGGGCGAGTACATCGCCCGCATCTTCGAGGAGGTGAAGGCGCGCCCGCTCTATGTCGTGGGTCAGACCTTCGGGTTTGGCGAGCCGATGACCATGGCGCCGACCATGCCACTCGAGCCGGTCTCTCCGGTCGCCCAGGTCGCCCAGGTTGCCCTGATCGAGGATGCGGTCACCGAGCCGACCTTGCAGGAGGGCACGCCGCGCCACGAGCTGCCGAAGCCGACGCGCTCGTCTGTTTCGTGAGACGGGCAACTTGAGCTTCGACGACCTGCGGATCCGTAGTCCGCTATAATTTCGCATGTCCGAGATCACCCAGGAGCTGCTCGCGAAGCTCCCCAAGACCGATTTGCACTGTCACCTCGACGGCTCGCTACGCCTCGATACGGTGCTCGATCTCGCGAAGAAGCAGCGGGTGAAGCTGCCCACGTTCGATCGTGGCGAGCTGTTCAAGCTGCTGTACGCCGGCGAGCATGTCGAATCGCTCGACGATTATCTGCGCGCGTTCGACATCACGCTGTCCGTGATGCAGACCGAAGAAGGGCTCGAGCGCGCCGCGTACGAGCTCGCCGCCGATGCGCACGCGGAGAACGTTCGATACATCGAGGTGCGCTACTCGCCGCTGCTTCACGTGCGTGAAGGGCTGCGCCCGTCGCAGGTCGTCGAGGCGGTGTTGCGCGGCCTGCGCACCGCGAAGCGCGAGCTCGGGATTCGTTACGGCGTGATCCTGTGCGCGATTCGCTCGCAACCACCGGAGCAATCGTTGCGGATCGCCGAGCTGTGCGTCGCGTTCAAGAATCGTGGCGTCGTCGGCTTCGATCTCGCGGGCTCCGAGATCAACTTCCCCGCGAAGGTCCACAAGGGTGCCTTCCAGCTCGTGATCGACAACAACATTAACTGCACCGCGCACGCGGGCGAGTCTTTCGGTCCGGACTCGGTCCATCAGGCGATCCACAAGTGCGGCGCGCACCGCATCGGTCACGGCACGCGGCTCGGCGAGAACGGCGATCTCCTCAATTTCGTCAACGACCACCGGATTCCGCTCGAGGTCTGTCCGTCGTCGAACGTGCAGACGCGGGCGGCGGCGTCGTGGGAGGCCCACCCGGTCGACTTCTACGTCGACTACGGTCTCCGCGTGACGATCAACACCGACAACCGTTTGATGTCGGACACGACGATGACCAAGGAGCTGTATCTATGCCACCAGCACTACGGCTGGTCGCTCGCGACGCTCAAGGAGATCATCATCAGCGGCTTCAAGAGCGCGTTCATGCCGTATCGCGAGAAGGCCGACCTCGTCGCCGAGGTGAGCAAGGAGCTGGCGACCTATAGCCTGGCGACCTACAGCGAAGACGCGGCCGCGAAGCCGAAGCTCACGGCGTCGTGAACGAGAACGCTGTGGCCACGAGGTGATTGCCGGCGCCGTCGACGATGCCGGTGCCGAGCGCGACGTTGATCGTCGACGCGGCCGGTAGAGCCGCCGTCTCGGTGAACGTCCAGGTCGTGAGGTCGGCCGAGTTGGTGAACGTTCCAGCGATCTGAGTCGCACCGCTGGTGACCACCATCGTCGTGCCATCGACGGCCGCGACCGGCTCGCTGAACACGACGACGATCGGCTGCGTGACCGACGTGGCCATGCCCTGGTCGAGCGGGTTCGACGACACGAGCATCGGCGGCTCGTCGTCGTGCGTGGTGAACGAGAACGAGTACTGCCCCAGCGGTACACCTAGATCGTTCTTGATCGCCGAGGTCAGGGTCACCGTGATCAGGTGTCCGCCGGGCAGCGTGCCCGCGAAGCTCCACTGATCGGTCGCCGCATTCTCGGTGTACGTGCCGGCGAGCTGCGACGTGCCGTCCATCACGAGGAAGCTGCTCATCCCGACGTTGGAGACGCGGCCGGAGAACGTGATCGTGATGCCCGCTGCGCGATCGACCTCGGTCGCACCATTGCTCGGCCTCGTCGCGGTCACGATCGTCGGCGTCAGGTTCGCGTCGAGCCCCGGCGTATCCGGTCGGGCATCGCTCTGGCAACTCGTCCCGCTCGGCGCAGCGTTCAGCCTGCAGGTCTGGTCGACCTTCGCGCACGTGTAATCAGCCGGGCACGCGTAGCCGTTCGACGCGTTGCATTGAAACCCGCACAGCGGCGTGGGCGGCGAGTAACACGACCACAGGTTGGCCGAGCCGAGTGCGACGAGGCAGAGCATGCCCACGCACAGCATCGCGCCAACGATCCGCCGCATCGTCGCGACCGTAACACGGTAGGCCTGCTACCATTGCGCCATGGCGCTCGATCGCGCGCGAGCGGCGGCTCTCGTCGAGCCGAACGTGCAGCGGCTCTACAACTTCGTGTTCCGGCTCACGCTCGATCGCGATCGAGCCGAGCGCTATGTCGGCGATATCTTCGAGCTCGCCGCCACCAAGCTCGACGAAGCGCCCGCCGAGCCCGCGCTGTGGCTGCTGACCCTCGCGAACCAGCTCCTCGACGCCCGGTTGCCGCGCAATCCCGAGGTCAACTTCGACATCCTGGACGATACGCTGCGCAACGAGGCAACCCGCACCGATGTCGTGCGGTCGCTCAGCGATCCGCAGCGCGACTTTCTGCTGTGGGAGCTCAAGCAGGGCTGCATGACCGCGGTCGTCAACTGCTTGCCACCCGGTGAGCGCGCCGCGTTCGTCACGTGTCACGTGATCAAGCTCACCGACGAGCAGGCCGCGAAGGTGCTCGCGATCACCGAGAGCGCGTACAAGGTGCGGCTGTCGCGCGCGCGCAAGAAGATCGGCGATTACCTCGCGCCGCGCTGCGAGCACGTCAATCCGATGAACCCGTGCCGCTGCCCGGCGCGGGTCGGGACCGCGCTGCACAAGGGGTTCATTCGCTCGGTCGGTCCCGTCGGTGGCGAGGTCTCGTTGCGCAAGGCCGAACCCTACGGTCGTTACGGCACCGGCATCGGCCAGGAAGATGCGCCGATGCGCGACATCGCCGCGATCTACGGCGGGCTGCCCGAGCCCGAGGTGCCAGCCGCGCTCGGCGAACAGCTGATCCAGAAGCTATCGTCCTGATGCCGGTGCTCCGGCCCTTTTTTGACTACGACTGGCGCCGGATCGCCCGCTGGGCCTTGTTCGCGACGTTCGTGATGGTGATCTGGCTCCTCGTGCCGGTTGGCAGGTGCAGCTATCACGCGTTTCGCGACATCCCGATCTCGGACGAGGCGCACCCCGTCGACGTCACGGCGGCCGACAAGAACCGCGTCGACTCGGGCAAGAGCTTCTTCGGCGACTGGATGCACGCGATCAAGTTCTGCTACCAGCGCACGCCGCTGCTCGGTCAGGCGCCGTGGAAGACCAACCTCGTCGTCGGCTTCGCGTGCGTCGCGTTCCTCGGCTTCAGCCTCGACAAGTGGGACCGGCGGCGCAAGAGGATCGTCCTTGCAGACCGCCGCTGACGCTTTTAACCCGGTCACGCTCTAACGCTGCTAGACCGTCAGGATCGTGGCGTGGGGCACCAGCCGCATCCAGCAACACCTGGATATCGTCTGGATCGGACGTGACGCGATGAAGGCGCCAGCATCGAGGACGAATCGGCTCACCGTGCTCGGCGCTTTCGCTTCTTCGGTGCGGTCAGCTCGGCCTCCGCAGCAGCGATCAGCTTGGCTGGGAGCTTCCCGAATCTCACGTCTGCTTCGGCAAGCGCGAGATCGAGCGCGACGAGTCGCAACTGCTGCGCGATCGCGTCCGTGACCACGGTCGAGACGGTCTCACCACGGGAGGCGGCGAGCGCGCGCAGTGCCTCTCCGAGCTCACTCGGGACCGTCACACTCAAACGATCGACCGCCATACCTCAGTATGGCCTACGCTCGTATTACGAACCAGGCGCGAACTTCGGCCCATCGGCCGGCGCCGGCGTGAACTCGATCTCGTCGTCGAACACTTTTGGAAATTGCTGTGCGCGCCACTTCGCCGCGGCCTCGTGGATCCGATCCTGCGACGAAGACACGAAGTTCCACCAGATGTAGCGCGGGCCATCGAGTGGCTCGCCGCCGAGGATCACGAGCCGGACCGGACCATCCGCCTGGAGGATCGGCTGCGCACCCTTGGCGATCACGCCGAGGTGACGCGCTTCGAGACGCTCGGCACCGAGAGTGATCGCACCTCGCACGACGTAGATCGCGCGCTCGCTATACCCGGCCGGCACCTCGAGCTTCGCGCCCGGCTCGAGCGCGAGATCGAGGTAGAACATCGGCGACACCGTCTTGACCGGGGAGGTCGCGCCGAACGCGTTGCCGACGAGCACGCGCGTGGTCACGCCGTGCTCGCGCAGCTCGGGCAGCGAGGCCGCCGGCGTGTGCTCGAACCACGGCGCGGTCTCCTCGTGCGCCTTCGGCAGCGCGACCCAGAGCTGCAGGCCCTCGAGGTCGTGCTTGGTGCCGTCCTTGGCGATCCGCTCGGAGTGCGTGATGCCGTGGCCCGCGCTCATCCAGTTGATCGCGCCCGGCGTGATCGGCTGCTTCGAGCCGAGGCAGTCGCGGTGCAGGATCTCGCCCTCGAACAAGTAAGTCACGGTCGCGAGGTTGATGTGCGGATGCGGCCGCACGGTCATCTCGTCGATCGATGCCGGGCCCATGTGATCGAGGAACGTGAACGGCCCGACCATCCGGCGACCGATCTGCGGTAGCACGCGCCCGACGGTGAAGCCCCCGAGGTCGCGCGGCTTGGCTTCGAGCGTCTGCTCGAGCTCGCTCACTACTCGAACCGGAAGCCCTTGGGGTCCTTCTCCATGATCCGCTCCATCGCGGCTTCTTCGAGAAGATCGACCATGCGCTGGCCACCGTACTTCTTCATCAGCTTGTCGTCGTACTCGTCGGCGATCAGCGCGACATCGCGGAGCGTCGCCATCAGCTCTTCGGGATCGAGGGTGGTGCCACCGAGGATCGTGTGGCTGAACAGCACCGTGTGCTCGCCCGGGTCGTACGCGAACGCGCCGAACCGGAGATGGCCGTTGAGCTCGAGCAGCTGCTTCGCGAGCGGGCCGTCGACATCGACGCCCTTCACGAGCTGCGACACGCAGCGCACCATGGCCCTGTTGTCGCCCCACGGCACCACGCTGATCATCACGTACGCCGAGCCCTGCTTGAGGACGTAGAGCGAGTCGTCGATCTTGCGGTACGCGGTGGAGTCCTGCAGCGTCTTCTCGATGAGGAGGGCCGTGGCCACTTCAGCGGGGTTCATGTGCCTTTGTTAACACGCCCGGGACCTGGCCGCGTGCGATACTCGGCGCGTGAGGCGCACGTTGTTCGTGCTCGGGATGCTCGCGCTTGCCGCCGGGCATGCCGCTGCAGACACGATCCAGGAGATCGTCGTCGAGGACAACGAGAAGACCACGTCCGATACCGTCGAGCTGATCGCCAAGGTCGAGGTCGGCGACGAATGGACTCCGGAGCTGGTCGATCTGATCAAGACCCGGCTGGTCTCGAGCGGGTTGTTCAAGGACGTCGAGGTGTTCTACGAGCCGGTCGGCACGGGCGGTGTGCGCGTCCACATGCTCGTCCGCGACAAGCACTCCTGGGTGATCGCGCCCGCGTTCTACACCCAGCCCACGAACGTCGGCGGTGGCATCGGGTTCGGCGAGAACAACCTGTTCGGCCTCAACCAGAAGCTGCTGATCTACGCGCAGATCGCCACGGGCGATTCGTACTTCGTCGGGGCGTGGGTGATTCCGTCGATCCTCGGCACGCGGTTCTACGCGCAGGTCGACACCTACGACATCCACTCGCGCAACATCGAGTACGCCGCGCCGACGAGCTACCTTTCGAATCCCGTCGCCGTGCGCCGATCGTACGTCGACTACTACAACACCGGCCTGCGCCTCGGCTACGACATCTATCACGGGCTCAAGCTCGATACCCGGCTGCGCGCCGCGCACGTCAGCTACTCGCACGTCGAGCTCGACACGCAGGACAACCCGATGGTCACGCCGCAAGATGTCGGCGCGACCGATCCGATGAACATCAAGGCACCTGGGATCAGCGGCTGGGACATCTCGAACGAGATCACGCTGACGATGGATCACCGCGCGAACTGGTACGGCATCGCGAGCGGCCAGAAGCTGTCGCTGACGTTCGAGCACACGATCCTGAACAGCGACTTTCACTACTACGAATTCAACGGCAGCTTTTACAAGGCGTGGCCGGTGCTCGAGACCCACAACTTCGTCGCGAAGGCGCGCGTGGACATCGGCCACCACATGCCGTTCCAGCAGGAGTACCTGACCGGTGGGACCTCGATGCGAGGCTGGCTGAACAACCAGTTTCGTGGCGATACGCGCGCGCTCGTCAACCTCGAGTACTCCGTGCCGCTGTTCGAGATCGAAGGCCTGCAGTTCCGTGGCATCGGCTTTCTCGACTCGGCGTACACGACGTTCCTCACCGACGACAATCCCGAGCGCAACTACCTCCCGAACGCGAAGGCGCGCGGGCTCGCACCCTTCAAGAACAGCGTTGGCGTCGGCACACGCTTGTTCTTGCGCCAGATCGTTCTGCCGCTGCTCGGGCTCGATTTCGGCTACGGCCTCGAAGCGCGCGACCTCCAGATCTATCTCGCCATCGGCCTGACCGACTGATCCAAACCGGGTAAGGTCGCGCGACAGTGAAGGTTGTATCGCTGATCCTCCTCGCAGGTGCCTGCGCGCACCCGCCGCCAGCGGCCGAAGTGACGGCAGGGCCCGGCGGCGAGACCGTGCTGGTCCACGGCGACATTCGCACGCTCGATCCGGCGCACCCGCACGCGACCGCGATCGCGTGGAAGGGTGGGGTGATCACCGCGCTCGGCGGCGACGAGCTCGCACGGCGCCCCGGCGCGACGGTGATCGATCTTCACGGTCACAGCGTCACGCCCGGGTTGATCGACGCGCACTGCCATCTCTACGAGCTCGGCACCTATAACGAAGCGGTGTCGTTGCGCGATCAACCCGACGAGCAACACGCCGCCCAGCTAGCGGCAACGGGTAAAGAGGCCGATCACTGGATCTTCGGCGGAGGCTGGGATCAGAACCGGTGGCCGGGCCAGGCGTTCCCGACCAAGGCGACGCTCGATGCGCTGATCTCGGACACGCCGGTCGCGCTCGATCGCGTCGATGGTCACGCGCTATGGGTGAATTCCAAGGCGCTCGAGCTCGCGAAGATCACGGCGAAGACCCCGGATCCTGCGGGCGGCAAGATCGTGCGCGATGGCAAGGGCGCGCCGACGGGCGTGCTGATCGATAACGCGCAGCGGTTGATCCTCGCGGTCGAGCCCGCGGCGAGTGCGGCCGTCCGCGAGCACCGGATCCTCGCGGCCGCGCAGCAAGCGATCGCTGTGGGCATCACCGGCATCCACGAGATGGGCATCGACGACGAGACGGCCGCGATCTACCAGCAGCTCGCCGCCTCGCATCGCTTGCCGCTCCACGTCTACGCCTTTCTTCATGGCGATCCGGAGCATCCCGAGGCGCTCGCGACTCGCCACCCCGAGCCCGCGACCGGCCGGTTCGTGATGCGTGGCGTGAAGTTCTTTGCCGATGGTGCGCTCGGCTCGCGCGGCGCGAAGTTGAAGGCGCCCTACGATGACGATCCGAAGAACACGGGGTTGTGGGTCACCGAGCCGGCGCCCCTCGCGGCCGCGATCGCGGCCGCGGTCCGGGGCGGATGGGACATCGCGGTGCACGCGATCGGCGATGCCGCGGTCGATGCGGTGCTCGATGCCTTTCTGGCCGTGCGCGCGACGCCCGGCGGGACGAAGGTCCACCTGCGCGTCGAGCACGCGCAGATCATCGCGCCCGACGATGTCCAGGCGATGGTCGAGAGCGGTGCGATCGCGTCGATGCAACCGGCGCACGCGACGAGCGACATGCCCTGGGCCGAGCACCGGATCGGCGCGCAGCGGATGCTCGGCGCGTACGCGTGGCGCACGATGCTCGACCACCACGTACCGTTGATCGCTGGCTCGGATTTTCCTGTCGAGAAGGTCGGCCCCTTGCTCGGTATCTACGCCGCGGTCACGCGCCAGGACGAAGCGGGCAATCCCGCCGGAGGTTGGTACCCTGCGCAGCGGATGACGTTCGACGAAGCACTCGCCGCGTTCACGCGCGATGCCGCCGCGGCCGAAGGTGCGACCGATCGCGGTGTGCTCGCGGTTGGCAACAGCGCGGACCTCACGGTCTTTGCCGGCGTCCTCGCCCCGGATCGCTCGCTGCTCTCGTTGGGGATCGCGATGACGGTAGTCGGCGGCGATGTGGTGTACCAAGGAACCTCGAAATGAGGTTCTGCCCGTTCTGCAGCGCCGAGAATGCCGATGACCTCGCGGTCTGCCAGGCGTGCGGTCGGCGCTTGCCGCCGTTGCCGCCGCGTCGTGGTGCCACGCGCAATGCACCCCCGACGGGGATCCTGCTGCCGAATCGGCCGGCGGGCAGCACGTTGCCGCCGCGCAAGCCAGGCCAGACGATCGCGCCTGCGATCTCGACGCAGCCGTACCCCGCACTGCCGGACCCCGCGCTGCCAGACACCGCACCGACGCCACGCCCATCACAGATAGCCGAGACGCCAGCGACCACGGTCGATTCCGCGCCGACGTGGGACGGTGAAGCGCCGATCGCGACACCGCCGGTTGCCCCGACCCCGATCCCGCGCATGGCACCACTCGCGGGCCCCACGACGGGCACGCCGGCGTACGCCCCGTCGGGCGCGAGTGGGCCCGTCATGGGCTCGCCGAGCATCGAGCCAAACGCATCGCGCGATACGTCGCCGTCGTTGCCTCCGCCGCCCGTATTCACGCCTGCGGTCCTTCCGATGCCTGCGGTCCCTCCGCTTGCCGTCGCACCTGTCGACGACAGCGCGCGGCGCGAGCTCGCGAATGCTCTCAATCCAGGCCCTGCAGCGCAGCGCCGCGAAGCCTCGCCCGATGATCGCATTCCCGCCGATCGGCGCAGTCGCACCGATTCCAAGCAGCCGCTCTCGCCGCTCTCGCTGATGCGGCCGAACAGTCCCTCGCAACCGCCGCCGCTCAGCGTGCCCGCGATGCGCTCACCTCAGTCGATGCAGCGGCCGCCGACGCAGCCGCCGCCGCTCGCGGGTACAAAGACCACGGGGCAGATTCCTGCGATCCCGCGACCGCCGGCTTCAGCGTCGCAGCCTCCGCCATTCGGTGCTCCTCTGACCACGCCGCGGCCGCAGACGATTCCGCCGCCGATTCCGCGATCGGGTGCGTTTCCCGCCGCACCGCCGCCGGTGCCGTCGGCGGTCACGGGCGACACGTTCGTTACCGACAACGACTTTACCAAGCTGCCGGTGCCGGTGCCGGTGCCGGTGCCGATCGAAGCCGCGATTCCGCGCGGCCCGAACGAACCGCCACCGACGCGCATCCGTACCGATGCGATGATCGATCGGCCGTTCTCGCCGCCGCAGGTCCTCGCGGTACCGCTGATCCCGGAGCCCGGGCTCGTCAAGGCGGCGAAGTACGCGTACGTGTTCGCGCGGGCGCGCTGGCAGCGTCGTGGTGCGATCCGGCTGCTCGGCCAGGAGATCAAGCAGGACACCGAAGCGCTCGATCAAGTGCTCGGCGCGCTCGGACTCGCCGCACGCACTGCGCGTGTCGAGGGCCGCGTGTTCTCCGCCGAGAACTCCGCGATCTCCGATGCGCAGGAGCGCATCAATCAGCTCAGGAAAGAAGGCGCCGAGGTCGAAGGTCGCAAGGCCGAGGAGCTCTCGAAGTTCGTCGACATCGAGCGCGAGCGCAACACGAAGCTGACCGAGGCCGAGCGCATGGTCGGCGAAGCGCAGAGCGAGCTGTCGAACCTCGAGGGCCAGCGCCGCTCGCTCCGCGACAAGCGCAAGGAGCTCGAGCGTCGCTTGAAGGCGTACCTCAAGGCCGCCGACGATCACGATCGCCAGGCCGGCACCGCCCCGCTCGGCGATCAGCGTCAGGAGCTACGCCGGGTCGCCGAAGGCCATCGCAAGGAGGCCGCCGCGCTCGAGCCCGACAAGCGCGAGGTCGAACGCCGGCTCGGCGAGATCGAGCGCCCGATCAACGAAGTCACCGCGCGCCTCGATGCCGGCAAGGCCGAGCTCGATGCCGCGAAGCGCAGCCTCAACGACGCGCGTGAAGGTCATACGCATCGCCTCGCCGAGCTCGATGCCGAGCAGAAGCGCAAGACCCGCGAGATCGGGCTCGCCGAGAGCGAGATCACGCGAAGGCTCGTCACCCTCGGCACGCTGGTCAACTTGAACCGGATCGAGGATCCACAGTTCGCCGAGCTCTACGCGCGGATCGATCGGCTGCGCGGCGCGATCACCTCGCGGACGACCGAGCAAGAGAAGCTCACCGCGGAGCGCGAGGCGTACGACCGCGGCACACTGGTACGTGGGGTCGCGACCATCGGAGGCTCGATCCTCATCCTCATCGCGCTGATCGTCATCGTCGCGGCCATCCTGTAGTACCCTCGGGTTTCGGTGCCCAAGGTCCTCGTCTCGAACAACAACGAGCTCCTGCGCCATTTCACGGCGCCGCCGTTCCAGCGGCTCGGGTTGCAGATCGTCGTCGCGAAGACCGGAGACGAAGCGCGCAGCCTGTTCTTGAAGGAGGAACCGCAGCTCGTCCTGCTCGACGCCGACGCCGCGGACTCGCTCGATGTCGCGCGCACGATCAAGCACCAGAACCCCGCGGTCCGCGTGATCCTCGTCGCGAGTGCGCGGCTCTCCGGCGATCAGATGCGCGACATCTCCGCGTGCGGGTGCGACGAGCTCCTGATCGCGCCGATGACCGCCGACGAGCTCCACGATGTCATCGCGATCCAGCTCGGCGAGACGCGCCCGGGCAGCGAGGGCTTCCGGATCTCGATCACGCTCGGCGCCAAGCGCGGGGCGAGCGCGGCGCCGCCGAACGGCGGGGCGGTGGTGATCGACGCGACCGTCTCGAACCTGTCGATCGATGGGGTGCGGCTCCTCGTCGCCGAACCGGTGACCGAGGGCCAGCTCGTCGAGGTCACCGTGACGCCGGATGGCGACACCGAGGGTGACACCGAGGGTGGTCCCGTCGTGATCAAGGGCACCGCCGTCTGGGCCCAGCCGCGCGATGGCAAGACCGTCGTCGGCATCGCGTTCGCGTCGCTCGACGATCGCGCCCGAAGCGTGCTCGCCAAGCTCACCCAGTGGCAGGTCAAGAAGGATGGCGACCGCACGCGCGTCGTGCTGCGCGGCGACTTCACCGAGGCGACTCGGTTCGACGAGCTCCTGCCGGCCATGGTCGGTCGCGTCGTGTTCGACACCGCGCAGGTCACCTACATGAACTCGCTCGGCGTGCGCGCCTGGTGCGAATTCCTGCGCCAGGCCCGGATCCAGGGCTACGAGTTCCACGCCTGCTCGGTGCCCTTCATCCTCCAGGCCTCCATGGTCCGGGACGTCGTCGGGCGCGGCACGGTGACCTCGTTCTTCGCGCCATTTCATTGCATCAGCTGCGACCACCAGGAGGAGCGCCTGATCCAGTCTGCCGCGATCCTCGCCGCGAACCTCGAGCCGCCGGTGTTCAAGTGCCCGAGCTGCGGTGGCGCTCTGGAGTTCGACGACCTGCCGGAGCGCTACTTCGCGTTCCTGCAGGACGACAACGACTAGCCGGTTAGGCGTAACATCGTTCGATGCGCAGGCTGTTCCTGCGATCGTTCGCGATCGCCTTCATAGCGTTCGCGGTGTTCTTCGGGGCGGAGTTCTTCCTCGAGTGGCAGCGCGCGGGATACCCGGGCGTCTCCGCGACGAGCTGGGCCGAGGTCGGCAACACCGCCAAGCTTGTCGACATCCTGTCGCCGATGGCGCGCGCCTACAACAACGTGCTCGCGATGTTGCTCGCGACGATCGGCCTCGCGATCCCGCTCACGGCGACGATGCACACGCCGAAGCTGATCGAGATGTTCCTTCGCGATCGGATCAATCGCTGGGTGCTCTCGTTCATGGCGTTCGGCGCCGCGCACACGCTGTTGGTCGACTACATGATCGGCCCGAAGTTCGCGCCGACGTGGTCGATCGCGGTCAGCGTGTTCTGCGCGCTCGTCGGCTGGGCGCTGCTGCTGCCGTACTTCTTCTACGTCGTGCGGTTCGTCGATCCGTCGCGCTTGCTGATCCGGCTGCGCGAAGATGCGCAGGACATCCTCGCGCGGGTCCACTCGCATCGCGGCGATCCGGTGCACTCCCAGCCCGAGATCTCGCGCCGGCTCCAGCAGATCGGCACGATCATCATCAAGTCGCTCGATCGCAACGATCGCGATGTCGCCGCCGAGGGTGTGTGGGCGATCAAGCTGTTGCTCGAGCACTACGACAAGCTCAAGCCAAAGTTGCCGAAGGCGTGGTTCGTCGTCGATCGCGCGGACTTCGTCGGGCTCTCCGACGAGGCGCTCGAGATGCTCAACGAGACCCACACGTGGTTCGAGATGAAGTGCCTGCAGCAGGTCGAGTCCGGCTTCTTGCGCGCGCTTCACAATGCGAACGACACGGTCTCGACCTTCTCCGATGTCATGCGCGTGATCGCGACCCGCGCGATCGCGAATCACGAGGAGCACGAGATCCGACTGTGCATCCGGTTCTTCAACAACTTCCTGCGCGAGGCGATCAAGGCGCGCAACCTGCGCGCGACCTACGACGTGTTCCATCAGTACCGCCGGCTCGGGCGCGAGCTCGTCGATCGGCCAGAGCTGCTCCGCGATCTCGCGAAGCACTTCGCCTACTACGGCAACATGACCCGCACGTTCGGGATGGTGTTCGCGCCGCAGCTCGTGCTGTTCGATCTCGGCTACGTCACGCGCCGCGCGTACGAGCGAGCCTCGCCCGCCGCGCCGGACCTGTTGCGCACGATGCTCGGGATGCCACATCGCACGGGCAACGACCTCCACACGATGGCGGTCAAGGCCAAGCTCATCCTGGGCGGCTTCTTCGTCGCCCGCAAGCTCGACGAAGAGGCCGAGGCGGTACGCAAGAACCTCCGCGATGTCGATCACGGTCAGGTCGAGCGTGCCGAAGGCGAGCTGCTCGGCGCCGAGCGATCGTTCTTCGAGGTCACCGATCGCCAGCTCAACCTCGAGTTCGTGCCGCCCGAGCGACGCGAAGCGCTCGCGCGGTTCTGTTCGTCGCTCAGCGAGTAGTCGACGGAATCGGCTCGGTCGTCGGCGCGTGGCTCGGGTTGGGCTTCAACGAGCCAGTCTCCGACGCCCACAAGAAGTAGCCGATCATGCAGAGGCCGAGCACCGCGACGATCATCAGGACCCCGAACGGCACGCGGTCACCGAGCGTGCGGCGCGCGAAGAACCGGCCGGCCGACCGCTTGTGGATCGTCGCGGTAACATCCTGCGCGAACGTCGCGGGGGCGCGCGCCTTCTGCATGCCGGACATCGCCTTCTTGGTCTCGAGCATCTCCTCGTGGATGCGCTTGTAGTCCGGATCGCTCGCGACCTTGGCCGCGATCGCGTCTTTCGCTGGGCCCTGCAAGGTGCCGTCGAGAAAGTCGGAGACCTCGACGATGATCAAGTCCTCTCCGGTGAGCTCGTCACTCATTGCTCTCTCCTACGTGGCGCTGGAGCTTCTTGCGCAACACCAACCGCGCGCGATGCAGGCGCGACTTCACGGTGCCGTCGGGAAGATCGGTGATCTTGCAAATCTCTTCGATCGACAGGTCTTCGACATCGCGGAGCACGACGACGATGCGCTGCTCTTCGTCGAGCTCGGCGATCGCTTCCTGGATCAGTGTCTCCATCTGCTGGGCCTCGAGCGCGTGATCCGGAGCGCGTGGCCCGGGGCCGCCGATCGCGCCGACCGCGCCGTGCTGACCGTTCGTGGTCTCGTCGAGCTCGTCGCGATCGCGATCGTGACGACGCGCGAGGTACTTGATCCGGTTCTTGCAGTGATTCACGGCGACGCGATAGAGCCAGGTCGAGAACTTCGAATCGCCGCGGAAGGTCTCGATCGTCTTGAACACCGCGATGAAGACTTCCTGGGCGACGTCTTCGGCCTCGGCGCGGCTGCCCAGCATCCGGAAGCTGATGTTGTACACGCGGTCCCGATGCGCCTCGATCAGCTCCCTAAACGCCCGTTCATCCCGGTCCTTCAACCGGCGAAGAAACGAGGGCTCCAGGTCAGACATGAGACGTCCAAAGCATACTCAACCCCTCGATCAGACACTTGATCTGCCCCCCCGGTTTCGGCGACCGCCTTTTCCATATGGCTTTTCGGAAAAACGCGCTGTACCTTTTGGTTCGCCACAGTCCGTCGGTTGCCGGTCCGGTTTGCGTTGTTGCTACGGCCACTTCTGATTGCTCAGTGGGCAAAAGTTCCAAAACCCGCTTTCGAGCATCGAGGCCCCTCGCGGGGCGGGTCGTTTCATGTCACCGGGCCAGTTTGAGCAAGCGATGAACACTCGTCTGTACGTTGGAAACCTCTCCTTCAACACCACCGCCGATGGCGTTCGCACTGCCTTTCAGCAGTTCGGCACTGTCAGCGACGTCCACCTCGTCTCGGATCGCGAAACGGGCCGCTCGCGCGGCTTCGCGTTCGTCACGATGAGCACCACCGAAGAGGCCGCCAAGG
>JANXOP010000154.1 GCA_025357755.1 Kofleriaceae bacterium
TTGGCACCTCGATGTCGGCTCATCGCATCCTGGGGCTGAAATCGGTCCCAAGGGTTTAGCTGTTCGCTAATTAAAGCGGTACGCGAGCTGGGTTCAGAACGTCGTGAGACAGTTCGGTCCCTATCCGCCGTGGGCGCAGGATACTTGAGAGGAGCTGACTTTAGTACGAGAGGACCGAGTTGGACAGACCGCTAGTGTTCCGGTTATCACGCCAGTGGTATCGCCGGGTAGCTATGTCTGGAAGGGATAACCGCTGAAAGCATCTAAGCGGGAAGCCCCCCTCGAGATTAGGTATCCCAAATGCAGTCAATGCACCAGAAGACCCCCGGTAGACTATCGGGTTGATAGGCACGATGTGGAAGTGACGCAAGTCATGCAGCTAACGTGTACTAATCGGTCGGGCGGCTTGACCACCTATTTTTCCAATCGTTGAAGGTCGATCGCAAGATCGGCCGTCATCGAGGACGCCGCATGGACTTCCCAGTCCCTGTTTCTAGGCGCTCCGGGAGTAGGTCTAAGTCATCACCCAATTGCGTTCTTAGAGAGAGACTTCGACGCTTGTTTCGAGCGTCTCGGCGACCCTTTAGGTACCGCGGTGTAGAACGATCTAATCAAACTCCATGTCACTCACCCGAGTGACCCGCTGACCTTGTCAGGCACCCGCCTGGCCGTGCTCGCACTTCTATTTTTTTTCCTGGTGGCTACACCGGAGAGGTCACACCCGTTCCCATCCCGAACACGGAAGTTAAGCTCTCCAGGGCCGATGGTACTGCAGGGGCGACCCTGTGGGAGAGTAGGACGCTGCCGGGGTTTTGAGGGCTCGATCGAAAGATCGAGCCCTCTTCTCTTTTTCGGCCAAACGAGCTCGAGACCTCTCTCGGGCTCGTTGCCAGTTTCGGCGCAGGTTGGCTAGATCGGCTGTGTGACGACCGAGCGCGCTCTCAGACGACGTGGACGATACGGTAGCTCTTCTTGCCTTTGCGCAAGACGAGCCGCGACTCGGTGAGTAGATCGGCGAGCGTGACCTTCTTCGCCACATCCTTCACGACGACGTTGTTCAACGACAGTCCGCCTTGTTCGATCGTCGTGCGGGCTTTGCCCTTCGAGGGCTCGAGCTCGGTGCGCACGAGCAGATCGACAAGGGCGATGCCGGCCTCGAGCTCGGCCCGTGGGACATCGGTGGTCGGAACAGTGCCGGCCATATCGGCGAGCTGCGCGTCCGAGAGCTTCGTGATGTCACCACCAAACATCTCTCCGGAGCTGTTTTCGATCGTCGCGATCGAGGCGGCGCCGTGGACCCATGCGGTCATCGCTCGCGCGAGCTCCTTTTGGGCGACGCGCTTGCTGTGGTCGGCCTCGTGCTCCTTCAGGAGCTCGGCGATCCGCACGAGCGGATCGAGCGAGAACATCTTCAAGAGGCGAGGGGCTTCCTCGTCGGTGCGGTTCAGCCAGTACTGATAGAAGGCGAACGGCGTCGTGCGCTCGGGATCGAGCCAGATCCGCTCGCCCGTCGAGGTCTTGCCCATCTTCTGGCCGGTCGAATCCAGGAGCAGCGGCGCGACGAGGCCGAACAGCTGCCGACCACCCTGCTTGCGCTGGAGCTCGATGCCGGCCGTGATGTTGCCGTACTGATCGCTGCCGCCTACTTGCAGGCGGCAGTCGTGCGTCTTGGCGAGCTCGACGAAGTCGAACGCCTGCAGCAGCATGTACGAGAACTCGGTGTAGCTGATGCCGTTGTCGCCCTCGAGCCGGGTCTTCACCGAGGTCTTCGAGGTCATGTAATTGACCGTGAGGTACTTGCCGACGTCGCGCAGAAACTCGAGGAACGAGATGCCGCGCGTCCATTCGGCATTGTTCGTCATGACCGCGCCGGTCGGCGACGTATTGAAATCGAGCAGGCGCGACAGCTGCTCGTGCACGCCGGCGACATTCGTGGCGAGGGTCGCGTCGTCGAGCTGGTTGCGCTCGGTGCTGCGTCCCGAGGGATCGCCGATCATCCCGGTCGCCCCACCGACCACGATGATCGGCCGATGCCCAGCGAGCTGCAGCCGCTTCAACATGATCGTCGGGACGAGGTTGCCGACGTGCAGACTCGACTGCGTCGGGTCGTAGCCGGCATACGCCGAGACGGGCGCAGCCTTCGCGAACAGGTCTTCGAGGCCCGCGCGATCGGTACATTCTTCGAACAGTCCACGCTCCGTCAGCTCGTCGAGCAACGACATGCGGGGGACCGTATCACTTCACGGTGGTCGTCGTCGCCAACCCGCGCGTCACTCGATCACGCGCGCTGGTGCGAGGTCGTGCTCGCGCCGAGCTTCGAACGCGGCAAGCGCGAACATGATGGTCGTGAACAGCGCCACCGCGCCCACGGGCACCGCCAAGCGCGAGTACTCGTGCGGACCACCCATCGTCCAGCCGAGGTATCCGACGTAGCACAGCGCGCACAGCGAGAGGGCGGCGGTGACCTTCACGAGCAGCCGCGCGATCGACGCCGCGCGCAGCACGCTGATCGCCGTGGCGAGCAAGACGATCGCGGCGATGATGCAGCTGGCGCTCACGAGGCCGAAGCGTGCCGGATCCTCGGGTAGCAGACCCGCCGCGAATGATGTCTGGACGAGGATCGCGGCGCTCGCGAGTATCGGGACGGACCACGCGGCCACCCAGGCGTAGACCGTGGGCACGGTGCGCGAGTCGCGCGGATCGATCGGCAGGGCGAGCGCACAGCGTCCGAGGTACGCGAGCACGACTGGCATGACGGACGAGATGGCTGCGGTCAGCACCAACTGGACCGCCAATGGGCGCGCCACCTCGTGCGTTCCCCCGTACAGACTCGCCAGCTGGAGCACCACGAACGAGCCGTGTGCGCCGACCACGACCCACATCCATTGCGCGAGCACTCGTTGCGCGGTCGCGCGGCCATACAGGAACGAGTGTGCGGCGCGTACGGCGAGCGCGCCCGTCAGGATCATCACCAGGGGAGAGACCGCGAGCCCCAGCAGCGAGCTCGTCGGCAGATGGCCGCCGAACATGTGGAGCTCCGAGATGAACTCCCACACGCCCGTGACCATGCCGCCGATCCCGATGACCAAGAGAGAGGCGCCGATCTCGCGTCGCGCCGACGCGCGCGATGGCGGCACCGCACGCGCGACGAGAGTGAGCACGAGCGGCCCGCCTGCGAATTGCACCAACGCGACGACGAGCCCCAGCCCGTTGGTATGGATGCGAAGCAAGCCCGCCACCGCGATCACTCCGCCCGCGAGCCAGACCCCCGTGGCCACGCGCACCGCCCGCTCGGTGGCGATCGCGAAGCCGAGCGCGACGAGGCCGCACGTCGTCACCAGCGTCCCGATCGCGACGGGCTCCGTCAGTAGCTCGAGCCCATTCGCGAGGAGCGTCGGCAACAACAGCCTCGCCTGGAGCAGCGCGACGTAGACGATGACCAGACCGCCGGCGGCCGGAATGCGACGCTGCATCTCCTGACTATACGCTCGTGTCGCGCTCGAGCCAGGTCCGCAGCGTCTCGTACACGGCAGCGGAGCCGAGCAACTGGATGTGACCCGTGGCATATACGACCGCGCGGTGCGCCTTCGGAAACGCGAGCGTGAGCTCGGGGCTGGCGTGGATGCCAAGGGCGCTCGCGATCGGAACCAGCCCATCGCCGCGCGCGCGCGGACCGGCGGCAGGCGAGAGGCTGGCCGCGACCGCATAGCAGCGCACTCCTTCGGGCAGCGGGAGCGGATCGCGATCGTCGATGCGAGGTTCGAAGCGATCGCGCCCTTGCCAGTGCTCGTCGAGGACATTGCCGTACCTGAGGTCCGTGACCCCGGCGCTGCGGATCTTACCGAGCCGGACGAGCGGCGCGCTGTATCGGCTGATCCCGAGGAGGAGCTCGACGACGTTGCCACCGCGTTCGAGCGGTGCGCCGTGATGCGGAGTGCCGAGGGTGATCATCGCGCGGAGCTGCGAGCGCCATACGTGATCGGTGCCGACGTGGCACGCGCTGCGCGCGACGAGGCCACCCATGCTGTGGCCCACGAGAACGAGCTCGTCGATCGCGACCGGCCACTCGGCGACGAGGCGCTCGAGCTGGTCCGCGAGTGCGCGGCCGTTGGCCGAGATGTGCAGGCCGGAGTTGTAGTGGACGTAGATCGGCGTGTAGCCGAGGTCGCGCGCGAGCGCCGCGCCGTGATCGTGGCCCGCTTGCAGCCACTGCCGATCGCTCATCGACGAGCCGTGGACGAGCACGAGCACCTTCGGGCCGCGCTCGCCCTCGGTACGAAGCGCCATCTCGATCGCGAGCGGGTTCGAGGTCTCGACCAGATAGTCGCCGAGCACACCGTTGAGCGCGGCGACGATCGCGTCGCGCTCGCTGCCAGGCACGCTCGATCCGAGGAGTGGTGCGAGCTGGGCGAGCGCGAGGTCGAGCCCGCCGCCGACCAGCGCCGTCACCCCGCGAACGGTGCCGTAGACCAGGCCGGTCGCCAGACGCGCCACACCGCCGAGCGGCTTGCCAAGGATCGCCGGACCGCTCGCGATCGTCGCGTGCATCGCCTCGACGACCGCGGTCACGCCTCGCGTCGCCTCGATCGCGAGCCGGCCAACACCTCGTAGATCCTCGACGTGGCTGCGCGGCTTCTGGGTCACGAAGCAAGAGTACCAGCGAGCCGGCGATCTTTCAGAGCAGCACCAGGTTCGCCTCGACCCGGATGCTCTCGCTCGACGTGACGACCAGAAACGCATCGCTCGAGGCAGTTCGCTTCGGATCGTCGAGCCTGACCCGCCGTAGATCACTTCGATGATCGGCCCGTAGTTGCGCACGCGACGACGAGCACCAACTACCTCATTTGCGAGCGTCGGCGACGAGCTTCTGGATCAAGATCCGACAGTCGTCGAACAACACCTGGAGGCCCTGTTCCTCGTCGAGGAGCTCGACCAGATCCAGGCAGTCCAGCAACCGCGCCGAGATGTTCCAACCGGGCGGCAAGTCACCACCGCCATCGCGATAGCCTTGCTCGAAGCCCTCGAGCCAAGCGGCGTCGTGACGATCGCCGTAGCGAAACAAGCTGCCGATATCGAAGAGCGGCGAGCTCGTCGTCGCGGTCTCCCAATCGATGATGCCGTTGATCCGCCAACGATCACCGCGTCGCGCGACGATCACGTTGCGATGCGAGAGATCGCCATGCGAGAGGCAGACCGAGCCCCAGGCCATCATCGGCTCCTGTGCCTCGAGCTCCTTCTTCAGGCCATCCGCGAGCGAGGCACCCAGGCGCTCGCGTGCGCGACCATCGCTCAACCGGACGTAGTTCGCCTCGAGCATCGGCGTGAGATCGAATGGTTCCGTCGCATCGGTCTTCGCGAGCGACGCGAGCGCCGTCCCGAGCGGTTGCGCGAGCGATGCGAAGCCATCCTTGTGCCCCTTGCGTCGAAGATCGAGCAGCGTCACGCCCTCGATCCAGCGATACACGATCACGTGCTTCGCATCGTCGACATGCACGACTTCGGGGACCGGCAGGGTGCGGTGCAAGAGCGTGAGCGTGGTGAGCTCGGTCTCGAACCAATCGCGACCGCCGGCGTAGTGCTTGACGCCGAACACTTCGTTCGCATCGGTCACGACCTTGTGGATCGTGTTCGTGAGCCCCCCGTCGACCGGCTCGGCGCTCACGATCTTGCCGCCGATCACCGCCGCGAGCTCGTCCCGGCTGACATCGATCAGCGGGAAGACCCGGGCGTGGGTGACGGTCGGGTCGAGGCGCACCACCCGCAAGCGTATCAGTGGTCGTGGGCGCTGGCGGGAGTTTCGCGAGCGATCGGGAGCGAAACAGGATCGCGCGGCTTACGATCCACGACACCACCGCCGATGGCGTTCGCACTGCCTTTCAGCAGTTCGGCACTGTCAGCGACGTCCACCTCGTCTCGGATCGCGAAACGGGCCGCTCGCGCGGCTTCGCGTTCGTCACGATGAGCACCACCGAAGAGGCCGCCAAGG
>JANXOP010000272.1 GCA_025357755.1 Kofleriaceae bacterium
CGGCGACGAATCGCAACCTCGCCGACGAGATCGCGAAGGGTCGCCGCGATCACGCGAACGTCGACCTTGAGGGTCTCGGTGCCACCGACCCGCTCGAACTCGTGCTCCTGGAGAAAGCGGAGCAGCTTGACCTGGATCGACGGCGAGATTTCTCCGATCTCGTCGAGGAACAGCGTGCCGCCGTCGGCAAGCGAGAACCGGCCTTCCTTGCGCGCCACGGCCCCCGTGAACGCGCCGCGCTCGTGACCGAACAGCTCGCTCTCGAGCAGCGATTCGGCGAGAGCGGCGCAATGCAACTTGATGAAGGGGCCCTTCGCGCGCGGCGAGCGCTGATGGAGCGCGTTCGCGATCAGCTCCTTGCCGGTACCGCTCTCACCCGTGATGAGGACGCTCGCGCGGCTCGGTGCGACCTGCTCGACGATCTCGAAGACTCGCTGCATCGCGGGCGCACTACCGATGATGTTATCGGGAGCCACGCGCTCGCCGATCCGCGCGCGCAGCTGGCGGGTCTCCTTGCGCAGGTGCTCGGTCTCGAGGACGCGATCGATCACCACGACGAGCTCGCTGAAGTTCAGGGGCTTGGTCAGATAGTCGGCCGCTCCAGCGCGCATCGCATTGACCGCGGTCTGCACGGCTCCGAAAGCGGTCATCACGACCACCGCGACCGGGTCGTCGCCCGAACGCAGCTTCTTGACGAGCTCGATGCCATCCATGCCGGGCATCTTGAGATCGGTGACCACGATCTCGGGGGCGAAGCTCTCGACCTTGCCGAGCGCCTTGAAGGCATCCGCGGCCATCTCGACCTCGTAGCCTTCGTCACGCAGGAGCTCTGTCAACGCGGTCCTTGCATTGACCTCGTCGTCGACGACCAGCACTCGTCCACCGCGTGACATATGCGGGAGCTTCTAGCCAGATCCGTGCCACGGGGATCGAGCGTGATCGTGCGCAAACCGTGCGTTCGACGTGGGTGCGACCGCAGATCGGCGCAAGATTTGCGTCGCTCCACTAGGTTGGAGCGCGACCGAGCTCGAGCCGCAGCTCGGTTACCTCGCGCGCGAGCTCGAACTGTTCGATCGCTTTTTGGATCACGACCAAGAGCTCGGCTCGCGAGATCGGCTTCAAGATGTAGTCGCTCGCACCCGCGCTCATCGCCTCGATCGCGAGCGGGCCGCGGCCGTACGGCGCGATCACGATGAGCTGGCGCGTGACCGATGCGAGCTGCCGGACCGCAGCGAGGTCGGCTTCGGTCTCGAGCTCGATCACGATGACCGCCGGCTCGAGCGCACGTGCGCGGGACACGGCGGTTTCGGTATCGTACGCGGTGGCTACCTCGAAGCCCTCGTCGGTGAGCAGCTGGCCGAGCGCGCGACGGAGGTTGGGCGCTCGCTCGAGGATCAGAACACGGTAGGGGACCATTCAAGCCAGCTTCTCGTCGTCCAACTCGCGGGTCAGTCGAAACAACCCGGCGAGCAGCCCCACGATCAGGGCGAAGAACATCGCTGCCGCCGCGACCGTGCCGAAGCTCGGCGTGCCATGCATTCCGAACATGCAGACGACCGCGGTAACGGCGGGGACGAACACGAGTGCAAACACTGCGGCCATGACCACGTGAACTGCGCGGGTCGTGCCAGCGATTTCGGCTCGTCCCTCGACTGATTCGCGAACGAAGTGCGCGTGGCGACCAAAGCGCCGCAAGCGCGGCGCAGTCCCGCTCGAGCCGGGCATCGCCAGCTTTTAACCGCGCTCGGCCCGCGCTTGGCCCGCGCGTTGCTCCAGGTCAGGTCACCATGAGCTTCAAGAAGATCGTTTGCGGGACCGACTTCTCCGCCGGTGCGACGCACGCACTCGACATGGCGATCAAGCTCGCGGTTCGCCACGGTGCCGAGCTGGTCGTGGCGCATGCCTGGGAGCTGCCGATGTTCGCCGGCGACATGGGGTTCTCCGCCGACCTCGTCGACGCGACGCTGCATGCCGACGAAGAGCTGCTCGCGAAAGCCGTGCGGCATGCTACCGAGCGAGGCGTCAGAAAGGTCGTCGCGCATCATCTCCACGGCGTCGCGTGGCAGGCCATCGTGGAGCTCGCGGCGGTCGATCCGACGGTCGACTTGATCGTCGTCGGGACGCACGGCCGCACCGGGCTTCGCCGTGTCTTGCTCGGGTCGGTGGCCGCGAAGATCGTCCGGCTCTCGCCGGTGTCGGTGCTCGCGGTTCACCCCGACGATCGGCTTGCTCCGATTCACCGCGTGTTGTGGCCGACGGATCTCTCCGATTCGGCGGAACATGCGGGTGAGCTCGCGGTGCAGCTCGTCGATGGCGATGATGGAAGGCTCGAGCGGGTTCATGTCGTCGACAAACCGCGCGGCCTCGAGGCGGTCGGCGATGCGCTCGCCATCATCGAGGATCTGGAGCGCCGGAGCACCGCGCTGCTCGAGCAATCGAGGACTCACTTCGACCGACCCGTCCAGGTCGTCCGACGAGCGATCGTCGGGCATCCGAGCGAACAACTCCTCATGCTCCTCGAGGCGAACCAGTACGATCTCGTCGCGGTCGGCAGCCATGGCCGGACCGGCTTCGAACGCCTGCGTCTCGGTTCGATCGCCGAGCTCGTCGTTCGTCACGCGCATTGCCCGGTGCTGGTCGGGCGGCTCCGCAGGCTCGAGAACTAACCGCCATGCTGATGCCTCCCATCGACCGGTACATGACGCGTCAACCGTGGACGATCAGCTCGCGTGCCTCGATCAGCGATGCCCTCGGCATGATGCGCGAGCACGCGATCCGGCACCTCCCCGTGCTCGATCACGGGACGCTCGTCGGGCTCGTGAGCGAACGCGATCTGCGGCTGCTCGAAACCATCGGCGGCCGCGATGATCGGATGCACGACGCGATGAGCGAGCCGGTGTTCACCGTGCACGCGGACGCGGCAGTCGCCGATGTCGCTCGCAGGATGAGCGAGCACAAGTACGGTTCGGTCGTCGTCACGACGAAGAGCGGCGCGGTCGTCGGGATCTTCACGATGGTCGACGCGTGTCGTGCGCTCGCCGAGCTGCTCGACCTCGCGGTCGCCTGAAGCTCGGTGAAGCTCGGTGAAGCTCGCTTCGCTACGGCGCTCGCCTCGCGCTCGCGAGCGCCATCTGTTCGGTCTCGGTGTCGGCGAGCTCGGCGAGGATCTCTCGCACCTGTTCGACTCGCGGCGAGGTGAACGGGTTGGGTCCTTCTCCGAAGGACAGCTCGCACGCTTCGGCGGACGCGGCTTCTTCGAGCTCGGCGCGGGTCGGCGCGGCGGCGAGGATACGATCGATGGTGCGTCGATCGGTCGCGCCGAGCACGGCGTGAATATCGGTGATAGAGACAGCGACGGTCATGCGCGCTGCATGTTGCAGCTGACGCGCCAGCACATGCCTGTGGATCCGTCTGTCAGATCGCCTCGCGCGACGCAAACTCCGCGCGTTCGCTCGGTGTTGGTGCAGGGTTTGCGCGGCTCGCGTCAGCCGCGGGGCTCGACGGCGCGCGAGCGAGGCACGCGAGCTGCACTGCATCGCGGCATGGAGCTCTTCGCGCCTCAGATCAAGTCGTCCTTCTACAACTACACGCTGCGGCTGCACCGGCACCACGAGGACCTGTTCGTGAAGCTCGTCGACGCGATGATGTGTGGTGCTCCGATCGCTCGTCAGATCTGGACCGAGATCGACAGTGGGCTTCGCGCGCACATGGACACCGAGGAGCGTCACATCCTTCCGGAGTTTGCTCGCGTCGATCTCGAGGAAGCGCGCGCGCTGCTCGCAGATCACGCGAAGATCCGCGAACAGTTGCTCGAGTGCGGCGTCGCGGTCGACCTGCACGAGATCGAGGTGCCGCTCTCGCTGGTCGAGCTCGTTCGTCACCACGCCGTACGCGAAGAGAAACTGATGGAGCGCTGGTCCGCGCAGCTCCTCGTTCGAGACTCCGTGGCACCGACCGGACACTGAGCCGTGCGCACGAGTCCGGGCGAGCTGCTAGGAGCCGAGCACGCGACCCGCGAGCGCGATGCCCGAGAGAAACGCGCCCTCGACGCGGCCGCCGCACGCCCAATCACCGCCGAGGCCGATCCGCATCTCCTCGTCGAAGATCGCGCCGCGATCGAGGGGCCGAAGCGCGCGCGCGTAACCCCACCGGTGGACGAACGCGAGCTCGGGATCGAGCGGTCCGAGCGCGAAGAGGCGCGAGAGCTCGGCGAGCAGCACGGCCTGCACCTCCTCGTGCGGCCGCTCGCTCGCGGCACGCGACCACGCCGCCGAGGCATGCAGCACCCAGCGCTCGCCAGGCGGTCGACCTGGCTTACTCGAGTCGCGCGCGACCCAGGCGAGCGGCGACGTGCTCGGCTCTCCGTCACGACCGATGAAGGCGCCATCATGAGCGAGCGCGCGAAGCGCATCGTCGGTGCGTCCCGCGGCGAGACCGACGACGAAGCACGGCTCGAGCGGTACCGCGCGCGCCTCGCTCGCGAGCCGAGCGCTGATCGGCTCGAGCAGGGCCGCCGCTTGATCGGCCGGAAGGCACAGGACGACGTCGTCGAACGTGCCGAGCTCCTCGGTCCCGAGCTCGTCGGGATGACGCGCGGGGCCGAGCGTGACACCGATCGGCGCCCTCGTGCCTCGTAGCGTGATCCTCCCGGCCACTCGCTCGAGCCGATCGATCCGATGTCCGATCGTGACCACCAGATCGGCGGCGAGGTGACGCGCGAGCGCGTTCATATCGGGCGTACCGACGAGCCGCTCGAGCGGCGGCGTCGGGCGCGCGGGACCGCCAACCCCGTCGAGCGCGACGATACGGCCAGCCCATGGCGCGCACACGCCTTCGGCGAGCCACGCGTCGACGCTTCTTTTGAAGCGTGGGTGCCGTGCGGTGAAGTACTGCGCGCCGAGGTCGAAGGCGTGCGGGGGGCGTCGCCGGGTCGCGAGCCGCCCACCCGGCGCTCGACCCTTGTCGAACAGCACCACGTCGACGTTGTGATCGGTGAGCGTGCGCGCGCACGCGAGGCCCGCGAGGCCCGCGCCGATCACCGCGACGCGGCGCGGCGGGCGGGTGGGGCGCGCGACGTGCTGCACGTAGGCCGTGACGTCGAGTCGCGCCGCGTGCGCGGCGGTCGACCGCGGCCGGACCGTGCCGAGGATCGGCGTCGGCGGCGAGAACGGGCGATCGAAGAGCCCGAGGCACCAGTACAGCCCACCGTAGGATGCGGGGTCGCGACCATCGAGCGCGTAGCGGTGATTGAGCTCGACGAGTGCACGGCGCGCCGCCTCCGGATCCTGGGTCCACGCGGGCAGGGCCTTGCCCCACGTCATCCGCAGATTGTTGTGCAGCTCGCCATGTGCGAGCAGCGAGCGCTGGCACGCATCCCAGAGGGCATCGCCGGTGCGGCCGCGCTCGAGGCGCTCCATCGTCAGCGCGCGCCGCGGATCTCCGGCATGCTCGGCGAGCGTCGCGCGGGCCCACGCGGGAAGCGGTGCGAGCGTGTGGAGCTCGCCGCGCGGGGTGTGCGCCGCGAAGTGCCAGGCGACCTCGCGCCAGACGAGGAGCTCGTCGAGAAACTTGTCGGCCCCCGGACCGCCGACGAGCATCGTCTCGCGCGCGATCCGGAGCGCCGAGACGTGGCCGTAGTGGAAATAGGCGGAGAGTCGGCTCGTGCCATCGAGCAGCGGACCGTTGCGAAGACGCGCGTACCCGCCGAGCTTCGCGCTTCGAAATGCATCCCAGCGCGCGTACCCGGCGCGTGATCCGCCGCGCGTCTCGCGCACGGGCGCGACACCATGATCGATCTCGCACGCCGCCACGAGGTGCGCGATCGCGCGGTCGTCCAGCGTGCTCGCCTCGATCGGCGTGAACGGAAGTGCGTGGCGCGTCGGCCGTTGTTGCGGCACGACCTCCCTCCACGCGTCGGCGAGCGCAGCATCTGCCAGGTGCTGGGTCGCGGTCCGAAACGCGTAGGCACGCTCGTAGCGCTTCGCGACGAGCGGCATCGCGACGACGCACGAGGCATCGACCGTCCACAGGGGCACGCCCGCGGCGGCGAGGTGCTCACCGAGCCGCGCCGTCCAGGCATCGAGGGGTGGCACCGGCACGTCCTCGGTCACGACGAGCGCCGCCTGCTTCGCGAGCTCGACGAGCATCGGACCGCGCGCACCTGGGCGCTCGACATGAAGCGCGTAGCGGATCCCGCGAGCCTCGAGGCCGGCGGCGACATCGCGCGCGCCTTCGAGAATGAACGTGTGGTGGCGGTCCGACGCGAACGGGTACCGCTCGGAGACGGCGTGATAGACGAGCACCGAGAGGCCGAGCGCGTTCGCGGCGGCGACCGCCGCGTCGAGCGCGGGGTTCTCGTGATCGCGGACCGCCATCCGCATCCAGTAGACGACGACGAGCGCGTCGCGCGGGGGCGACCGCGAGACCACGCAACGCACGCGCTGCGCGACCGCTACGGGCAGTGCTGCGCGCAGCGCGAGCTCGGCCGGATCTATGCGGTCGATGCGATCGGTAGGAGTCGCCGGCACGTAGCTGAGATGATGGATCTATCCATGACGTTGCGCGGTGCACGCCGATTCCCCCGCTTGCGTGCAACCCGGAGGTCGCGCCGGCATCCAAGCGATCATGCGATCTCCGAAGTTTCCCCCGAAGGTCTGCGCGACCTGCGGTCGGAGCTTCGAGTGGCGCAAGAAGTGGGCGCGGCACTGGGGCGAGGTCGTCCACTGCAGCGACCGCTGTCGGTCGAGCCGCACGCGCGACCACTCGCTCGAGCTCGAGGCCCGGATCCTGGCCCGCTTGGCCCGGATCCCGCGAGGTGCGTCGATCAGCCTCTCCGAGGTGCTCTCCGCCGACGAGCAGCCGATCATGTCAGCCGCGCAGGCGGCCGCGCGTCGGCTCGCGCATGCCGCGACCATCGATCTCCTCCAAGCCGGGGTTGTCGTCGATCCAGACCGCGCACGCGGGGAGATCAGGCTGCGGCTCCGCGGATCGTGATGGCGAGCATCGGGTCGAGATCGTCGGTTACGTTCGGACTGCGACTCGCTCTATCAGGGGGATGAACCCCACGCGTCACGCCGCAATCCTCGCCGTCGCCATCGGGCTCTTCGGTTGCACCCTCGACGACTCGGAGTCCACGAGCGACACGACCGACACGACCGTTCGGTCGGTGGGCCCCTGACCGCGCCGCGCGGCGCAGCGTTCGGACAGGTCGGGATCGGCAGCTCCACCTTGCTCGGGCTCGAGCTCGATAATGGCGGCAGGAGCGAGGTCACCATCCGGCAGGTCACGGTCTACCCTCCGGATCCGTTCGATCCCGCGTTCGTGCCGCCGGATCCGTGTCTTCCGCCGGACCCGTATCACAACCCGCCATCGAACTTCACGCCGCGCTTGATCGCGCCGTGCGTGAAACCGGCAGGGACGACGACGCTGTCGGTCGGATTCTCGTCGCCGGCGGCGGGCGGGTTCGCCGCGGGAATCAGGATCGACTATGCGACCGCGGATGGCGGCGCGTACACGCTGACGATCCCCGCGACCGCATGCGTGACAACGCGCGCGGTCACGACGCGCTGACCGCGCGCGAATCGTAACGGATCGTAACGTTTCGTTGGCACGACGCATCTCACGAACGATGTCCTCGGGACTCGCGATCGTCTGGACCAGCGCGGTGCTCGCGTGCGCTTGTAAATCCGATCCGAGCGCGCGTGCCCGACCCGTCGAGCGCGTCGAACGCGTCGAGCCGGCCGAGCCTACCGGTGCTGGTGCATGCGTCGGTCGAGGGGGCGAGGCCGCGAAGCCTGGCACGCGCAACGTGCTCGGCACCGAGCTCCGATCCTGCCCCTCGCGATCCACGACCGGCTTCTATCGCGACGGATTCTGTTCGACCGGCGCTGACGACGCCGGGGTTCACGTCGTTTGCGCGACCGTGACCGACGCGTTCCTTCAGTTCAGTGCGGCTCACGGCAACGATCTGATCACCCCACGGGGCGAGTTTCCGGGCCTGCGCGATGGCGATGCGTGGTGCCTCTGCGCGGCGCGGTTTCGCGAAGCGTTCGATGCGGGGGTCGCACCGCCGGTCATCCTCGAGGCTACCGACCGAGCTGCGCTCGGGACGCTGACGCGGAGCGAACTGAGTGCGAGCGCGATCGAGATGTGCCGAGCCGCGCCCTGACCAGCCGATCCTCGTCGAGCTCGGCAGATCGTTGGTTACGTTTGGCGCACGGTTCGCTCTATCAGGACGATGAACCTCATGCGTCCCGCCGCAATGCTCGCCGTCACCCTCGGCCTCTTCGGTTGCATCGACTTCGGTGACCCGGAGTCCACCAACACGACCGACACGACCGACACGACCGTTCGGGCGGTTGGCCCGCTGACCGCACCGCGCGGCGCAGGGTTTGGCCAGGTCGGCGTCGGCAGCTCCACCTTGCTCGGGCTCGAGCTCGACAACGGCGGCAGGAGCGAGGTCACGATCCGGCAGATCACGGTTTACCCGCCGGACACGTACGACCCCGCGTTCGTGCCGCCCGACCCGTGTATTCCGCCGGACCCGTATCACAACCCACCGTCGAACTTCACGCCGCGGTTGCTCGCGCCGTGCGTGAAGCCCGCAGGGATGACGACGCTGTCCGTCGCGTTCTCGTCTCCCGTCGCGGGCGGGTTCGCGGCCGGGATTCGGGTCGACTACGCCACCGCGGATGGCGGCGCGTACTCGCTCACGATCCCCGCGACCGCGTGCGTGATGGCGCGCGCGGCGGCCTCGCGCTGAGCCACGGGCTGGTTGTCCCGCGTTCTAGTTGAGGTTGTGAGCGTCGACGGCGTGCTGGAGCAGCGCGTCGCGATCGCAGGTTTCGGTCGCCAGCTCGTGGGTCCCGGCGAGGAACACCAGTGGTGCGGCTCCCGCGACGAAGGCTTCGTGCCAGCGCGCGGCGCAGATGCACCATTGGTCGCCGGGCTGGAGTCCCGGGAACCCGGGCCGCGGGGTCGAGAGGTCGTTGCCCCGCAGGCGCGAGAATTCCAGGAATTCGGAGGTCGCCTGGATGCAGACGGTGTGGCTCCCCACGTCGGTGGGGTCGGTCTCGCAGCATCCGGTCCTGAACCACCCGGTACGGGGTTCGACTGAACACGGTTCGAGAGGCTGACCGAGCAAATTGCGCTGGGGCTCCATATGGATCAGCACCTTAGCAAGCCCGTGCCCAACCTCCATACACACGATCCGCAGGTTATTGGCCGATTCCTCTCGACAAGAGGGGCGCCAGGGCGCAAACAAGGCACTCGGTTTCACTGATCTTTTGGGTGACTTGCCCGTCGGTGAGACCACTGCTGCCACTAGGAGTCGCGAATGTCTGAAGGTACGATCAAGCGTCTGACTGATAAGGGTTTTGGTTTCATCGAGAACGGCTCGGGCACCGACATGTTCTTCCACATGTCTGCCGTCGAGGGCGCTCGCTTCGAGGAGCTTCGCGAAGGCCAGAAGGTCTCGTACAACGAAGGCCGTGGTCCGAAGGGCCCGCGCGCCGAGAACGTTCGCGTTCTCTAACGAACAACCAACTCGTTGATTGAAACGCCGGCCTAACCGCCGGCGTTTTTCTTTTGTCCGGACTGCCCCGTTGCGCCTTCGGTCGGCGCGATCTTGCCAGTCCGGCAAATTCGACCTGCACCGGGTTCGCAAGATCCGACAGTTGCGCACGGTATGGAGGTTGCTGAGAGCCGGCTCGCCGCCCGTCCCGTGGAGCTGTGATGAAACGACTGGTTCTTCTTCTATCTGTAGTCGGTTGCGCGACCGATCCATCTACCCGACCGTTCGAGCCTGACTCGGTCACGAGCGGGATCTACGACCTCGAGGTCACGGCGAGTGCCGATTCGTGTGTCGCCCCGCGCTTCGTCGGCACGGCGACCGTGCCGCTGTTCGCCACCACCGGCGCGATCTCGTTGACCGATGTCGGGACCGACGCCGCCCAAGCGTACGATCTCACGGTGGCCGGTGGCTATGCGCTCCAGCTTCCACCCGACGGTTCACGCGTCGACCCGTGTCCCTCGTCGGAGGGATCCGTCGTCATTTTCTATGCACTCACGGCAGCGAGCGTCGATCACGTCGAGGCCACGGCGAGCGAGACCTGGACGATCGCGAGCACGTGCAGCGGGACCATCGGTGCGTCCACCGTGCCGCAGGCCTCCTGCTCGGCGACGCGCTTGCTGCGCTACGATCTGCTCACCGCCTGCGCCGCGCCGTGCACGATCCGACGAGACCTGAGCCAGCTGACCTGCGAGTGCAACCCCTGACGTTGCTGCGAAGCTGCCGGGTGCATGATCGGCACGGCGTTCTGAGTGATACTGCCCGCGATGCGGACAGCCATCGCGATCATGATCTTCGTGGCGAGCAGCGCGCTCGCCCACGCTGAACCACTCGACGACATCCTCGCGCGCAACCTCGCCGCGCGAGGCGGCGCCGAAAAGCTGCGCGCGATCAAGTCGCTGCGAGCGACCGGTAAGGCCGTCCTCGGTGGCGGGAGCTTCTCGATCACGGCCGAGCTCGGGCAGGTGACCGAACGACCGAATCGGATCCGCACCGAGATCACGCTTCAGGGCCTCACGCAGATCAGCGCGAGCAACGGCGGCGCGGCGTGGACCGTCTCGCCATTCGGGGGCCGGCACGATGCCGAGCTCGCATCCGCAGACGACAAGCGACAGATCGATCAGGGTGCCGAGCTCGATGGGCCGCTCGTCGATTGGCGCACCAAAGGACACCGGCTCGAATGGCTCGGCACCGAGAATGTCGACGGCACACCCGCGATCAAGCTGCGCGTGATCCGCAAGGATGGCGATGTCCAGTACGTGTTCCTCGATCCGGACTCGGCGCTCGAGATCCGGATCACGACCGTGCGCAAGGTGCGCGGCAGCGAAGACATCACCGAGACTGACCTCGGCGAGTACGCGCAGGTCGCCGGCGTGTGGTTTCCGTTCTCCCTCGAGTCGGGCGCGCCCGGCCAACCTCGCTCGTACCGGATCAACCTCGACCGGATCGAGGTCAACGTCCCCAGCGAAGCGGCGTGGTTCCAAGTGCCGACCGCGAACGCGACCCGCGTGGCCATCGCCGGGCCGGCCGACAAGACCAACGTGGTCGCGGCGCCGCCACCGGCGCCCGCCGTGCCAGCGGCGATCGATGCGGGCACGATCGCTGGCCTCGGTGCGCGCAACATCGGCTCGGCGGCGATGAGTGGCCGGATCGCCGCCGTCGCGGCGGTCAATGTCGGGGGCCAGACCCACCTGTTTGTCGGCGCCGCATCTGGAGGTGTGTGGCGGTCGCTCGACGGCGGCACCACGTTCAAGCCCGTGTTCGATAGGGAGGCCGTGCAGTCGATCGGTGCGATCGCTATCGATCCCAAAGATCCCAAGACGATCTGGGTTGGCACCGGTGAGGCTTGGACGCGTAACTCGGTCTCGGTCGGCGACGGGATCTATCGCTCGACGGACAACGGCGAGACGTGGACGAACCTCGGCCTCAAGGACTCCGAGCGCATCGCGAAGATCTTGGTCAGCCCGCGCGACTCGAACACCGTGTTCGCGTGCGTACCTGGAAAGCTCTGGAGCGACAGCAAGGACCGCGGCCTGTATCGCACGAGCGATGGCGGCAAGAGCTGGGCGCTCGTCCTACCCGGCGCGAACTTGTCGACCGGTTGCTCGGGAGTCTCGATCGACCCCGCGAACCCCGAGGTCGTGCTCGCGGGCATGTGGGACTTCCGCCGCAAGGGTTGGACGTTCCGCTCCGGTGGCGATGGGCCGAACGCACCGAGCGGTAGCGGCATGTTTCGCTCCGTCGATGGGGGACGGACCTGGACCTCGATCGCGACCGCGAAGGGGTTGCCGCCCGCACCATGGGGACGCGTCGAGGTCACTCACGCGCCGTCGAATGGCAAGATCGTCTACGCCCTCGTCGAGTCCGCGCACAGCGCGCTGTATCGGTCGAACGATGGCGGTGCGACGTGGGAGCTGCGCGACCAGAGCTCGAAGATGGTCTGGCGCCCGTTCTACTTCGCGCGGCTCGTCGTCGATCCGACGAACCCGGAACGATTGTTCAAGCCCGATCTCGGCCTGATCGTGAGCGAGGACGGAGGCAAGAGCTTCGCCGACAGCGGCGGCGGTTCGCACGGCGATTGGCACGACCTCTGGATCGATCCGCAGAATCCAAAGCACGTGATCGGCGGGGATGACGGTGGCTTGTGGCTTTCGTACGACGGCGGCTCGAAGTGGTTCAAGGAGAACAACCTGCCGGTGTCTCAGTTTTATCACGTGAGCGTCGACGACCAGGATCCCTATCAGGTCTACGGCGGTCTCCAGGACAACAGCTCGTGGGTCGGCGACAGCGCGTACCCCGGTGGCGTGACGTCTGCGCGCTGGACGAACCTGTGCAACTCCGACGGCTTCTGGGTCTGGGTCGATCCCACCGACCACGACAAGGTCTACTGCGAGGGCCAAGGCGGCGCGATCAGCCGCGTCGATCGCAAGACGATGGCCTCGCGCGATATTCAGCCGAAGGCGAACTACCACGAGAAGCTGCGGTTCAACTGGAACACGCCGATCGCGCTCAGCCCGACGCAGAAGGCGACCATCTACCTGGGTGCGCAGTTCCTGTTTCGCTCGCGCGATCGCGGAGATACGTGGCAGCGGATCTCCCCTGATCTCACGACCAACGATCCGCAGAAACAAAACCAGGAGAAGTCGGGCGGGGTCACGATCGATAACTCGTCGGCCGAGATGCACACCACGATCTACGCGATCAGCGAATCGCCGAAGAGCTCGAGCGTGATCTGGGTCGGCACCGACGATGGCAATCTCCAGCTCACGCGCGATGGCGGCACGACCTGGACGAACGTGGTCGCGAACGTACCCGAGCTACCGAAGAGCTCGTGGGTGAGCTGGGTCGAGGCGAGTCGGTTCGAGGCCGGCACGGCCTACGTCGCGTTCGACCGGCACACGTTCGGCGATCTGGCGCCGTGGGTGTTCGTGACGACCGATTTTGGCAAGACCTGGAAACGGATCGCCGATCGGGTCCGCGGCTACGCTCACACGATCAAGGAGGACGTGGTCAAGCCAAACATCTTGTTCCTCGGGACCGAGCTCGGCCTGTGGATCTCGGTCGACCGCGGCGCCACGTTCGCGCGGTTCGAGGGCAGTAAGTTCCCCGCCGTGGCGGTCCGCGAGATCCAGGTCCAGGCGCGCGACGGCGATCTCGTGATCGCGACGCACGGGCGCGGCATCTGGATCGTCGATGATCTCACGCCGCTGCGCGCGCTCAGCGACGCGGTCGTCCAGCAAGCCACGGCGTTCTTGCCAACCCGGCGGGTCCAGCAGCGAATGCCGGCGAGCGGTGGCTGGGTCGAGGGCGATGCCTCCTTCGTCGGCGACAACCCACCCGACGGGATGGTGATCACGTACTACCTGCGGACCCGCCACACGTACGGCCCGCTCACGCTCGAGGTCTTCGATGCGGCCGGCACGCTCGTCGACACGGTGACGCCGAGCAAGCACCGCGGCATCAATCGCGTGCTGTGGAACATGCGCGTAAAAGGCCCGCGCGTACCGCGGGCGGCTCAGGTCGCGTACGGCTCGTCGCAGGGACCGCGGATCGTGCCGGGCACCTACACCGTCGTGCTGTCGCGCGGCGGCGACAAGATCACGTCGAAGGTCACGGTCGGCATCGATCGCCGCGCGCCGTACACGGTCGCCGATCGCAAGGCCGAGTACGAGGCGATGCAGAAGGCCTCTGGTCTGTTCGAGGACATGAGCAAGCTCGTCGATCGAATCGAAGGGACGCGCGACGCGCTCGAGGAGCGCGCGCATGCGGTCGCGAGCTCGGACCCGCTGCATGGCAAGCTCGAGGCGGCGCTCGCGAAGCTCGCAGACACCAAGAAGCTGATCGTCGCGACGACCGAGGGTGGTGCGATCACGGGCGAGCAGCGGATCCGCGAACACCTCGACGAGCTGTATGGCGCGCTGGCAGGGTGGGAAGGGCGGCCGGCGAAGTATCAGCTCGAGCGAATGGAGGTGCTGAAGCGCGAGCTCGCGGACGCACGCAAGGGGTACGACACGCTGTTCGCGGGCGAGATCCGCGCACTCGACGGCGCACTCCAGCAGCAC
The DNA here is from genome assembly GCA_025357755.1 of Kofleriaceae bacterium. Taxonomy (GTDB): domain Bacteria; phylum Myxococcota_A; class Polyangia; order Haliangiales; family Haliangiaceae; genus JABFXX01. The sequence continues at coordinate 14,131 of JANXOP010000272.1, forward strand.
AAGCTGCAACCCGTCCCCGCCGTCAGCGCGCGCGAGCGCGAAGAGCCGGAGGACCTCGCGATCCAGTGTTTGTCGACGCGTGGGAAAGACTGCAAGGGTGACGACCCCGCGGCCGAGCGCGACTGAAGGCCGCGCACCGCTACGGGGTTACGAGCCGATAAAACGCGTGATCGGGATGGTCGATCGTGAAGGTGGCCCTTCGGTACATCGGCACCGAGAGACCTGCCTGCACGGTCGTGAAGGGGCCGGTCTCCGAGTCCCCGGCTTCGATCCGATACACGAGGCCTGGGACGAGGGTCGTGGTTTCGATCGAGAAGATGCCGTCGGCGTACGACGTGTGTACGCCGGTGCCGAACGGGCGCGCGAGCGGCTCGCCGATGAAGATGCCCTCCGCCGGCCACACCACGGATTTCCAGTAGGCTTCGATCAGCGTCGCGCCGCCGAAGTACCGCGGCACGAGCACTGCTGGGTTCGGGAACTTCTGCGTGTACGCGCACGGCTCGGCGACGGTGCCGTAGCTACCCGTCGCGCCCGCGCGCAGGAACTCGAACGCGCTCATCTGACCCGAGGTCGGAATCGAACCGCCGGACGATGTCAGGTGGTCTGCGACGGCGCCAGGTAGGTATGTGTTCGTCGCGATGTCGGGCACGGTCGAGAGGCCTTGCACGTAGAACATCACGTCGGTCTTGTTCGCGATCGAGTCGGCCACCACGAGACTTCCCGCGATGCCAGAGCCGACCCCGTCCCAGGTATCGAGCAACATCTGACACTCGTTGGTGTAGCCGAGCGCTGGATTCAGGATGCAGCGCGCACTGCGATTCGCATCGTGCGTACGCATCAAATAGGCCGAACCCGTGGGCCAGGTATCGTCGGAGGCGACGCCGCGATCGATCAAAGCCTTTGCTTCGTCGATGGTGGTCGCGGGGATGACCATCGCCGGCCGGAAGTGCAAGTCGGTGAAGGGTCGCGTCGACGTCGGGCTCGTCGAGTAGGGGTTGGGCGTCGCGTATTGCGAATTGGGATCGGTGCAGGTATCGGCGATCGCATGGGTGCCGAGTGCAAATGCACTGGTGATCGACATGTGGTCGACGGCAAACGGGTGCGTCCACGCGATCGCGAGGACCTGCACGTCGGTCGAAGCCAAGGCCGCCGTCACCGCATCTGCGAGCGGCTGAAAGGTCGCGGCGGTGATCGTGGCGTGGATCGGTACGTGAAGATGGACGACGTTCGCGGCGGGGATCATCCTCGCGGCGACGTAATAGTCCGCGGTCGCGACCGAGAGCGGATCGTCATCGTTCACGACGACGCCGACCTGATCTGCGGTGATACCGGTCCGCGCTGCGAGGAACTGGGGCGTGCCGGTGAACCCGTCGACCGGCGCATCCGGTGCATCGAGATCATGAGCGGCGGAAGGCGAATGCCCGCAGGCGATCAGGAGCGCGAGGAGTGCGAGGCGAGCCATGCTGCACCCTACGCCTCCGGCAGGTAGCGCTCCGTGCGAAACCCCACGGCGAGCACGCGCTTTTCGGACTCGGCGCGGCCTGTCGGTCATTCGTCGCGTTGCGCGCCGGTTCTCACGCGGTCCCAGTTCGCCGACCTGCTGGAGCCGATTCGAAACTCGACAAGCATGCGGTCGGTCGGCCCAGCTCGTCGGCGAGGCGAGTGGCGTCGAATGCGGGCCTGAGGTTGATGGCGGCTCGCCGTCGTTTCGGGGATACCTTGCCGGCTTTGACAGCGCGAACGATCGACGCGCCGGCCGTGCGCATGTGAGCTACGACGCCGCGCACGGCGCCGGGCAGGAGAGTAACCACCGTCAGGCACCGACCATCGAAGTGCCATCATGAAACGGTCGATCGCACTCGGTATCGTGGCGGCCGCGTGCAGCTCTCAGATCACGAATCGATCGTTGCCCGAGCCGGTCGATGGTGGTGGCTGGGCGCACCTGGCGCGTGTAGACGTCGACGCAATTCACAAGAGCATCGTCACATTGCATCCCGCGATCCGTGACCCACTCAACCCGAGCTTCGCGTCGAACATCGACGTTGCCTATCGTCGAGCGCGCGCCGCCGCCGGGAGCGCCAAGTCATTCCTGGACTGGCGGGCGGTCGTCAACGGCTTGATCTTGTCATTTCGCGACGAGCACACGTTCATCCAATTCGCCGCCGTCCCTGCTCGTGCGCGGTGGCCCGGATTTCTGATCGACGGGCGGGGTGGTGGCTATGTCGCCACCTCCGTCGATCCGGAGCTTCCAGGGATCGTGACCGGAGACAGGCTGATCGCGTGCGATGGACAGCCGATCGCGACCCTTCTTCACGACCAGCTCGATAGCCGCGAAGCGGACTGGTCGAAGGTGCCCGAGCAAATTCGTCAAGCGTGGCGACTGTTCGTCGACTACGACCTCGCCGGCGCCGTGCCTCTCCACACGTGCACGTTCGATCATGGCGGGCGTTCCGTCGATCTGGCACTCGAGTGGCGTGTGATTCAGAACGTCGATATGGTCCAGCGCACGGCGCCGCTCTTGCGCCGGCCAACGCCACGCCGAGCGGTCTCGCTGTCTATCCGAGCCGATGGCACCGCGGTCATCTCGCTCGGATCGCTCGGCGACGAGCATGATCTGCAAGCACTCGAACGAGCGCTGCGGGCAAACCAGACCACGGTGCGCGCGGCCCCGTCGGTGATCTTCGATCTCCGTGGCAACGCGGGTGGTAATTCTACGTGGGGAGAAGTCTACGCGGCGATCGTCTTCGGCGATGCCGCGGTCGAAGCGATCGAAGACCCAGCACTCGGTAAATATTTTCGCGCATCGCCCGAGGCGGTCGCACGCCTTCACGAGATTGCTCGACGATTCGCCGCCGAAGGTCCCGACACGGCGAAAGTCGCGACGTATTGGCGCGAGCTTGCCGACCGCGTAGCAGCGAGCCCCGACCACGATACGAAGCTCTTTACCGACTACGTCACCACACCGAAGGCACCAAAGGCACCAGAGGCACCAGCACCGTCCGCCCGCACGTCACCGACGTTCGTGCTCACCGATGCAGGATGCTTCAGCTCGTGCGTGATCGTCGCGAACACCCTCGTCAAGCTCGGAGCGATTTCGGTCGGCGAGGTCTCGGGACAAAACGAGGAGTACGGTGAGGTCATCGGACCGATCGAGTTACCGTCGCACCTCGCGAGCTACTGGGTGCCGCTCTCGATCATCCGGCAACACCGCGACCAACTCGGTGGTCTGCCTGTTGTCCACGCGTGGCAAGGCGCGATGGACGACGATGCCGGCATCCTGTCGTGGCTTCGCGACATGGCGTCTGCAACTGCGCGTTAGTTAGTTGGTTATGTGCTTGGCGAAAGGCGCAGCGAGACGTGAAGCCGGCGCGTCTCGTGAGCGAAGAGGTCGAGGCGGTGACGCGTGTTGCACGAGTAGTCTCACCGTGCGGCCTCGCCGAGGAAGCCAGCGAGGGTCAGCGTGTTGCCGGGCTCGAGGAGGTGGGTGCGCAGCGCCGAGCCTGCCTCTACGGAGAGCAGCGAACGGTCGCGGAGCGAGGTCAGGAAACGGTCGCGCACCGCGTTCGTGTAGACATAGCTCAGGGTGTACAGGGGCCTCTCGAGATAACCGCTCACGAAGAGCAGGAACGTAGCGCCGACCTCGGGCGCACCGCCGATGTTCGCGGCGTAGAGCGCCGGCCAGCGCGCCGCGACGTCACCACCCGTATGAGCCTCGAGCTCGAGTTGGGCGGTGAGGCAGTTGACTCGGACGGCAAACGCGTCGAAGGCACGAACGCTCGCGTGGAACTCGGCGCGCTCGGCAGCGGTCAGGTGCGGAAACTCGGCGCGGACGAATTCGTCGAGGCGTGGGATCGTCGCGAAGATCTCGCCGATGCCCTCGTTGAGAGCACGGTCTTGCGGCAACTGTCGACCCGGCAGGTGGCGCGGCTTGACCAGCTTCATGTGGATCGCGTGGCCGAGCTCGTGGAAGTAGCCGCGCGCACCCTCGAAGCCGGGTGGTGCGTTCAGGAAGAAGCGGACATCGTCTGGGATCGAGATCCCGAAGGCCGCCCCGCCGGGAGCCTTGATGTCGGTCCGGATCGTGAGATTCATCGCGCTCACGTCGAAGCCCATCCGTGCGACGGCACGCGTGGCGAGGGCTGGGAGCGCATCCGGGCGGTAGAACGCGCCTGCCTTGCTTGTCCACGCGATCGCCTCGCCCGCGAGATCGGCGAACCTCGGTGGCCGCCCCATCGCCGTTGTGGCGTGGGCCAGCAGCGCTGCCCAGTCCGCCTTGGTCGCGACACGCTGCGCTCGACAGGTCGCCTCGAGCCGATCGCTGGCGGTTGGCCCGGCCAGAAAGCTGACGCTATCGCCCCCGTTCAGCGCGCGGGAGATCACGTCCATCCGCGCCGCACGTGCGCGGAGCAATGGCATCGCGAGCTTCGAACGCCGCGTGACCTCGGCGAGGGCAGGACCGCGCGCGGCGATGTCACTGCCATAGAACAACGTCAACAGAAGCGGGGCCGGGGGCGCGCCGAACGGGGTGTCGGCAAGGGCGACCAGCTCGGCCGTCAGCCGCCGGACTTCGTCGTCATCGGTGAGGCGGTCACGATCCAGGAAGCGAAGCCAGTCGCGCGCGCGAGTCGCGGTGGGACCTGTGGTGGTGGCGAGCTGGGTCAGGCGCAGGTGGAGCTCGGCATCGCGATAGAACTCCTTCTGCAATACTTCGGCGGGAGCGGAGTCCGCGACGGGCTCGCCTACCGCGGCCTGCCAGCCCGCGAGCTCGAGAGGCCCGGTGAACGCCTGATAGCGTCCATCGAGTGAGTCGAGCCACGCATCGTCGGACGGCGTGGACGGCGTGTGGGGTGGCGGCCCATCGCCGCAAGCCATCAGGCCGAACGCAACAACAGCAAGCGTGCAGGTCACTCGGCGGGCATGCATCGACCCGACGCTATCATCGGGCAAGACCAGCTGAGGCGGTTACCCACTGCACGCCGCACGCAGAGATCCTCTTCGATCGCTTCCGCGTCCAGCCGCTCGCGCACGACGCTCTCGCCGAGGCAAACGCCGACGAACTGCGCCGGCGGATCTGGGTGGCGAACGATGCGAGGCTCGATCGCAAGGTCGCGCACGGGACGCGTCGTCGCGATCGTCTCGCGCGGGGCCACGACTGCGAACAGCATCAACCTCGGCGTCCACGTCGCCGATGCGTTCCTGGGGTGCGGCACCGGTGTTCCTCGACGACGCGATGATCGGTAAGGGGCCGCGCGTGCTCGTCGCGCCGAAGCCGGGCGAGCACACGGTCTCCGTGGTCGTCGATGGTAAGCAGGTCGAGAAGGTGATCCACTTCCCGGCGGACCAGCGCATCGAGCTCTAATGAACCGCGCATCGCGATGCTTGACGATGCAGGCGTTCGTGCGAACGTGCCCATGATACGTTGGCACAAATGGCCTCGGTTGGGAGGACGTTGATCATGCTCGCGCTGACCGCGTGTGGCCGGATTGGCTTCGGTGAGCACCAGGTCGGGCCGAGCGATGGTCCTGGCGCAGATGCCGAGCCCTCGGGACTGCTCCTGCACCTCGCCTTCGAGTCAGACGGCATCCTTCACGATCGCGCGCCCGCGCATCACGACGCGACGTGCGCCACGACCTGCCCGGCGCCGGCCACGGGACGGGTCGGGGCAGGGGCGGTCGATTTCACAGGCGGCGCATGTCTCGTCGTCGCAGATGCGGCGGACCTCCATCCCGCCGCGTTCACCTATGCGGTCTGGTTTCGGCCGGACGTGAGCGGGATCGCGAGCATCTTCGGTCGCGCGTATGACGGCGCGACGGCCGGCACGAACACGTTCGAAGCGTTCATCGATCTGTCGGACGTGTGGAAGGTCGCGGTCAACACGACGTCGGTGAACACGCCGATCGACCACGGGATCTGGCATCACCTCGCCGGGGCATTCGATGGCGCCGTGCTGACCATGTACGTCGATGGGATCGCGGTCGGCGTGCCGCAGATGACCGGAGCAGCGGTCTACGGACCCGACAACCTGACGATCGGTTGCGACTTCAATGGTGGCGCGTACAGCAACTCCGCGACCGGCCTGATCGACGACGTTCGGCTCTACGACCACCTGCTTTCGCCAGCGGAGCTCCAGGCGCTCGCCGGTCAGCGCTAGGGTCACCACATGAGACGATTCGAGCGGTCCGGCATGCCCGGCGATTTCTTCGAGGTTCGAGTCGAGGGAACCCAGCTGGTCGTCCGCTTCGGCCCGCGGGACAGGATCGTTAGCGAGCGCATTCGGCCGCAAGCATCGGAGCTGGCAGCCAACTCCGAGATGGAGCGCTTGATCTCGACCCACCTCGAGCGCGAGTACAGCGAGGTGTTTCCGGACCAAGTGGTGCCGCGAACCGCGGTGGTTCACACCGCCGCGCTCGACGAGCTCGATCGCAAAGAACTACGAGACCTCGCGAAGGCGCGGGCACTCGCGGCTGACCTCGAACGCCAGCGAGCGCGCGCGACGATCGCGAGCGAACCGTCGCTCGAGGCCGAGTGCCGCGCCGCGCGCACCGATCCGGCACCGTGGGCCGTGTATGCCGACTGGTTGATGCAGCAAGGCGACCCGCGTGGCGAGATCGCAGCCTCGCTGAACGGCGGCCAGCCCTCACTCGCGAAACAGGTGTTCGAGCTTCACCAGGCGAAGCTCTGCGGGTTCGCCGAACCCGCGATCGATCTCCAGTATCGTCACGGCTTCGCGATCGGCGCGACCATCCCGAACCCTGGCGATGCCAGCTGGAAGCTCCATCAGGTGGTGGCTGCGCTGCTCGCATCACCGGTGGGGACATTCCTCGAAGAATTGCGCTGCGGCCTCACCGAAAGCGGGTCGGGCGCGGAGCTCGGATGGCGGCCCACGCTCGAGACCATCGTCGAGTCGCACGGCGATCAGCTCCGCGTGTTGCACCTCGATCGCTACACCTACGACGACACCATGATGCACTGGGTGGACATGGGTGACTGGTCGGGCTTGCTCGATCACCTGCCCGCACTCGAAGACTTGCGAGTGCGCGGCGATCAAGTCGCGTACGGGTCGATCGATCTGCCATCGTTACGCTCGTTCGTTCGCCAGTCCTGCACGATGCGCAACGAAGAGCTCGCGCAGCTCGCCCGCGCACGCTGGCCGAGCCTCGATCATCTCGAGCTGTGGTTCGGATCCGCCGAGTACGGGGTCGACCCGGAGGTCGAACACATCCGCCCTCTCCTCGTGGGGAAGAACATGCCGAGGCTACGCCACTTGGGGCTGGTCAACTGCGATGCTCACATGACGCTCTTGCCAGAGCTCGCGCGTTCGCAAGTCCTGCCTCGACTCGATTCACTCGATCTCTCGAAGGGGACGTTCGGTCACGACGAGACTGCGTTCCTGGTCGAGCACGCGCCATCGTTTCGCCATCTCGCTTCGATCGATCTCGAGGACAACTTTCTCGACGCCAGCGATATCGCGCGCCTGCGCGGCGTGCTCGACAACGTCATCGTGACGAGCCAGCGCATCGACGACGAGGATGCGGGGCACCGCTACGTCGTCGAATACGAGTAGACGCGACCCGGCACAACGCTAGTGAATGGTCACGGTCTTGGCCATCAGCTCCCACGTCGAGGTTCGCCACAAGCAGTTGTAGCGGACGTAGCGGCTGTACAGAGCCGGATCGTCCGGCGAGGTCCACGGTTGCTTCCACCAGCTCGCGCCTTTTTGTGCCAGCAGTGTCGCGCCGGTCGACGGGCCGCCGTTATACCAAACGGTCGTCCAGAAGAACTTCGCCTCGGCCGGCCATCCACTGTAGCCAGCGCCAGCAGAGCGAGCGACGAGCTGGCGCGACCACGCGAACATGGCTGCGTTGAGCGCGAGACCCTGCTCGATCGTGTCGACGAACACCGTATGCACGACCTCTCCCTTCTCGTTGGTCGCGGTCACTCGGTGTGACGGATCGGCGAGGAGTGCTTGCATCTCCGAGCTCAACCACGGTCGCAACGCGGCTTGGTTGTCCGCCGCTGTATCCGCGCCGAGAAATGTGTAGCCGTCGATCTTGATCGGACCGGTCTGGCCGTTGAGCGTGACGACCTCTCCCGAATCGTGAATGTCGAGGTTCAAGAGGTAATAGCCGCCCTCGGTGATGAAGTTGGTCGCGAGCTCGGCCGCGCTGAAGCTGACGGTTGGCGCGACCGCCTTGGCGCGTGCGTTGAGATCGGCCGTCACGCGGGGGAGTGCGGCGATGAAGCGTTGTTCGGTCTCGTCGCTACCTGCGAAGAATCCGTTGAAGCGGTGCGGCCGCAACCCGTACTTCGTGGTCAGCGCTGCCACGAGCTGATCGCTGGCACCGTCGGCCTTGCCCTCGCCAGGAACGTCGGGTTGCGGCGCGGACGACTCGTGGTCCGTGACCGGCTCTTGGTCGTCGACGGCACACGCAGGAAAGACGAGAGCCGCCAGCAACAGGAGTGCTTGGATTCGCATGGCCGATGTAAGAGCAGCCGGCGTGCCATAGGAGTCCACGCTGCTCTGCGCCACAGCATGGGTTTCGCCGAGGGCCGGCGCCCTCATCGACGGCGCGGTGGCGGCGGCGGCCATCACCTCGAGGGCCGCTGATGATCTAGCCTGGCGAGCTCCCGGGTTCAAAACGGAATGTTGTCGCATTGCGGCACGACGAACGTCGCCGGATCTGCTCCATCGACCACGACACGACCGAGATACACCCGCGCTCGGTCACGTGCATAGCCATCTCCGATCGACTCGAACGACACCGGACTCGCACCCTCGATCACGTTCGTCTCGAAGTACGCGCGCCCGCGATCTTTCGAGTACACGTGGTCGAGCGCCACGAACGTCGCCGGATCGGCGCCGGTGATCACCCGGTTGTCGCGATAGACGCGATACGCATCCTTCGCGAATGGTCTGCGAAGCTCGATGAAGCTCTCCGGATCGGCGCCCGCGAGTTGCTCGAGCTCACCTTCGAGCACGAACACGTGAGCCCGATCGCGTGCGTACGCATACGAGATCCGCTCGAAGGTCGCTGGGTCGGCGCCCGCCACGTGCCGACCAACTACGAACACGTCGGTCGACGACCGTGCGATGCCGTCGGCTCCGGCCCCCAGCGTCGCCGGATCACCACACGCGAGCTCGCGCAGCTGGTCACCTGCTTCGCCCATCCGCACCCACGCATGGCGCGCGTCCACGACATAGTGGTCGTCGACGAGCCGGAACGTCGCGGGGTCCGCGTCGGGAACGAGCGCGCCGTACAAGAACACGCCGCCCGATGTTTTCGCGAAGCCACTGCCGATCAGCGTGAACTCAGCACCCTCGACGATCGATGTCCCGTAATAGGCGCGCACTCGATCGCGAGCATAGCCATCGGCGAGCACCAGGAAGTTGCCGGCATCGGTGTCGATCCGCTGCTCGCCCGCGAACACCTGGCCACCACGCAACGTGTAGCAGCCATCCAGCGGGACGAAGTCGTGGGGATCTGCGCCTTCGATCGCCGTCACCCAGCTTCCATGATCGCTATCGTGCGCCTCGAACACGCGCGTCGCATCGCGCACGAACCCGCTCCCTGCGAATACGGAGAAGCTCGCGGCATCGCAATCGTCGATCACGTCGCCATCGAAGAACACACGGGTCGCATCGCGCGCGAACCGTGCGTCGAGCAGCTCGAACGACGCGGCATCGGCATCGATCCGCGAGCCGTGCCAGTACACGTGGCGATCGTCCTTCGCGCATAGCTCACTGATAGCGACCAAGGTTCGAGGGTCGGCGTTCGGCAACACCTTCGGCGCGATGCCGAGATAGCGCTTGCCATCGAACACCTTGCGATGGCTTCCCGAGTAAAAATAGAAGGCCCGCTCGTCGTCGCGCCCGAAGTACTCCGACAACGCGACGAACGTGCGCGGCGAAAGCCGACCAGCACGTCGTTGCCCCAGTAGACATGCTCGCGATCGCGCGCGAACCCGAGATCGATCACCTCGAACGTCTCGCGGTCGACCACGCTCGGGGTCGCACTCCTGGCGAGCTCCGCGTCGGTGAGCACGTCAGCCCGCGTACATCTCGCCGAGCACGCGAACAACCAATGGCGTCCTCGTGCCCGGGAAGTGGGCCCGCGTCGGATCCGAGAGATTGCCTCCAGACATCATGCAGCCGTTCGCGAGCTTCATCTCACGCCCACGTCGATGATGCGCTGAATGCGCACGTCGTTGATCAACTCGCACTACCGATCGTGCACATTGCATTGTTGACCGGGACGCTGTCTCCGAGCTGTCACATTGTCGTATTCTGCTCGCGTTGTGGCGTGAGGGCGCCGCAACGGACGTATGCACGCCGCGGAACCAAGCTTGCCGTTGGGCCGCTACCGTTTGATCGCACTGCTCGGTCAAGGTGGCATGGCCGACGTGTACCTCGCGGCGACCCAAGGTCCACGCGGGTTTCAAAAACTGCTCGTGGTCAAGCTCGCTCGCTTCACCGGAGATCCGGTGTTCTCGACGATGTTTCTCGAAGAGGCGAGGATCGCGGCGCAGCTCGAGCATCCGAACGTCATCCAGACATACGAGATCGCGGATGACGGCACGCGTCACTACATCGTGATGGAGTATCTCGACGGCGGGAACCTCTCGCGGTTGCGGAGCCGTGCCAGCAAGGACGTTCCTCGCGGCATCCCGCTGCGGACGTCGCTCACGATCCTTGCGCACGTGCTCGAAGGGCTCGAGTACGCGCACGAGGCAAAGAGCCTCGACGGCCGCGATCTGAAGGTCGTCCATCGTGATCTATCGCCTTCGAACATCATGGTCACCGCCCAAGGTGCCGTGAAGATCCTCGACTTCGGCATCGCGAAGGCGACCGACAGCTACAGCTTCACGCAAACCGGAAAGTTCAGCGGCAAGTTGGCGTACATGCCGCCAGAACAGATGCGCGGCACCTCGGTCGATGCGCGCGCCGACCTCTTCGCGTTCGGCGTGATGCTCGCCGAGGCAGCGATGAACGAAAAACTCTGGGGCGCGCAGAGCGGTCCAGAGATCGCGGCCAAGCTCGGCAATAACGAGATTCCATCGCTCGATCGCGCCGTCCCGATCGACCCGATGCTCCGCGCGATCTGCGAACGCGCGCTCGCTCCGGACCGCGAGCAGCGCTACGCGACCGCCGCGGAGCTCAAAGCGGACTTGTCGAAATACCTCGACGTGATCGGAGGCCCGCTCCCGGCGCGCGAGCTCGCCCAGTTCGTGCGCACGGTCGTCGCCGAGGATCGCGCGAAACTACAGGCCGTGATCGATACCCAGCTCCAGAAGCTGAGTGCCGAGGGTTGGAGTGGCAGTATGTCGGTGCCGGACTTGCCGCGTGTGGAGCACACGCCGTCGCGCGACTCCACGATGCAGGCCGAGCCGAAGTTTCCCGAGCTCGAGATCATCTCCGCGACTCCGCCGACCCCACCTCGAGCGCTTCCGGTTCGGTCGGGTCACGGCAGGAAGCTGGCCGTCCTCGGCGGCGTGCTCGCCGCGCTTGTCGTGGTGTTCGTGATCGCCACGAGCGGTCGCAAGCACGCGAGCCCGACGGCGGTCGAGCCGGCCGCGCCGCCCCAGCTCGTACCCATGACGCCGGTGCCGAGCACCGTACGACTCGAGATCGTGGCAAGCCCGGCGAACGCATCGCTCACGCTCGATGGCAAACCGCTCGGAGGGAATCCGTACGTCGGTGCGGCGGATCGCGATGGCAAGGTCCACGAGCTGGTGGTCACCGCCCCGGGATTTTCGCCGCTCACCCAGCAGATTGCAGCCGATCGCGACCTCAACTTGCGTTTGAATCTGATCCCCGTACCTCACATCGTCGCGGTGAAACCGCCGCCGTCCGTCCTCGCGGTGAAGGTCACGCCGAAAAAGGCGAAGAAGGTCGAGCCCAAGGTCGAGGCGAAAGTCGACCCTCCCATCGAGGACAAGAAACCCGAGAAACCTTCGACCAAGCACGGCATCGAAACGGACGTTTACGCGAAACCGGGCGCGAAGCGTTCGTTGGACTCGAACGTGCTCGACGGCTCCGGAAAACCCACGATCGATCGAGACAACCCATGGCAAAAATAGGCTGTCGCTTGACGCTCCTCGCGAGCTTGATTTGCAGCGCCGCGCAGGCCGATGGAAAGCTCGACGAAGCCAAAGCTCACGTCGCGAGCGGCACATCGCTCTACGACGAGAACAACTTTCGGGCCGCATTAGTCGAGTTTCAAAAAGCCTACGAGCTCGCACCGTCGTACAAGCTCTTGTTCAATATCGCGCAGGTCGAGATGGAGCTTCAGGACTACGCGGGAGCGCTCAAGGCCTACACGCGATACCTGAAAGAGGGTGGACCCGATGTGCCATCCGAGCGCGCCACGCAGGTCAATGCCGAGATCGATCGGTTGAAAGGTCGCGTCGGATTTCTCGTCGTGCAGACCACGGCTGGCGCGCAAGTGCTCGTCGATGACGTCCAGGTTGGCTATGCGCCGCTCGCCGATCCGATACCGGTTGCCGCGGGTCAGCACCGCGTTACCGTCACGGCGAATGGCCGCGATCCGGTCAATCGCGTCTTCGATGTCGCCGGCAAGGAGACCGTGACGGCGGCGCTCGCGCTCGATCCTGCGAGCTCGGCCCTGCTGCCGAAGCAAGCTCCTCCGGTTGCGGCTCCGCGCGGTCCGAAGAGCAAGACGCCCGAGCATGTGATGTGGGGCGTGACCGGCGCCTTCGTCGTCGGTGCCGGCGTCTTCGGCGTGATCGCTCACGGCGATTCGAACGACCTCACCGCGCTGCGCAATACGTATCCAGTCACCGCGGATCAGCTGAGCTCGCAACACTCCAAGACCGTCCGCGACGCCGCGCTCACCGACGCGTTCACCGGGGCAGCGATCGTCTCCGCGGGAATCGCTCTCTATCTGATGATCTCGCGTAGCAGCGAGCCGCCGCACGAGAGAACACTGACGCTGAACGTTACGCCCACCGGTGTCGGCATGATGGGGAGATTCTAGGTGCGCAGTTTGATCTTCGTCGCCGCGATGGCCGGCTGCTCGCTCGCGGTCGATACCAACATCACTCAGTGCACGGTCGACGCCGACTGCGAGCACTTCGGTAGTCACCCGAGCTGCCAAGCTGGCGTGTGCGTGTCCTCGGGGCTCGGCCCGCCGAACTGCTTTTTCGGCGCGCCCTCGCAAGCCTCCGACTTCGCGAACCAGTGCACGACCGCGCAGACGTTTCAGTTCGACAACTGCGCGCGGCTCAATTTGTGCGACGACGCCTCGCTTGCGGGGTCGCTCACGACGAACGTCGCACCGACCAATCTCGGTACGATCCCGCCTCCGGTCACGACGCAGCCAACGCCGACCGTCGACTGCTCGGCAGTCGCGCCGAACATTATCTACATCACCGGCTCGACGAACTTGCCGCCGTTGATCAAGGCGGTGCAACCGCTGCTATCGGCGGGTACCCCGCCGTACGTGGCGGTGTTCGCACCGCAGACCTCGTGCAAGGGCGCAGCGGCGATTCTCGATCCGGACCCCACCAAGCACGTGATCAAGAATGTGGCGAACAACAGCGCGTTCTACTACGACTCGGCGGGCACCCAGCAGTTCTGCTTGCTCGACACCAATGGCAACACCGTCGACATCGGCGAGTCCGATGTCTATCCCGCCTCGTGTGCATACTCGGTGGTCACGAACACCGCCGATTACCTCGGCCCGGTCCAGGCGATCACGATGGTCGTGCCGTCGGCGTCGACGCAGACCGTGATCAGCGCCGAAGCGACCCACCTCGTGTTCGGTGCCGGAGGCAACAGCGGGCGTGCGACCCCGTGGTCCGATCCTCACTACTACTTCACGCGCAGCTCCGGCACGGGAACTACGCAGCTGGTCGCGCGCGCAGCAACCGTCGATCCTTTGATGGTGTGGGGCATCGATCGGTTGTCGGCGCAAAACCTCGTCGCTTCGATGGAAGCGATCGATCCGAGCGTCGCCGAGAGCGTGATCGGCCTGTTGTCGAGTGACTTCGCGGACCGAGGTCGCGCGAATTTGCGCGAGCTTGCCTATCAACAGCATGGTCAGACGTACGGCTACCTACCGGATTCGGGTGTCGATAGCTTCGATAAAGCGAACGTGCGCGACGGTCATTATCCGATCTGGGGAGCGATTCACCTGCTCGCAGCAACGTCGAATGGCGTGCCGTCGCAAGCCGCGAGTGCACTGATCACCCAGTTCACCGTGCCGAAGCTCGACCCCGCGCTCGTCTCGGCGATCATCGACTCCGGGTTCGTGCCGTCATGCGCGATGAAGGTGAACCACACGAGCGAGCTCGGCGCCTTGGTCATGTTCAAGCCGGCGTTCGGATGCAGCTGCTTCTACGAGCAGAAGGTCAACAACAAGACGTCGTGCACGGCATGTGGTGGCCCCGGTGATTGTCCGAGCACCGCGCCCGCATGCAACTACGGCTTCTGCGAAGCGCAGTGACAGCGGTCCGGAACGAAAGAGGCTGCCGAAGCAGCCCTTTACGTGGTGGAGATTAGGGGCGTAGGCGCCAGATCATGGTCGGCGCATAACGTTTGGACGAACTGCAGGAACGCGCGCACCTTCGCGGGAGGCAAGGTTCGTGACGGGTGATAGGCGTAGAGAGGATAGCGCTCGTCGGTCCAGTCGCCGAGGATCTGCACCAGCTCGCCGCGCGCGAACCACGCGCTCAGGCCCAGCTCGATGCTTTGAAACACGCCGTGCCCGGCGACGCACGCGGTGACAGCGGTCGTTGGATCGTCGGTGATGAACCGCCCCGAAACCTCTACCTCGAATGCCTTGCCGTCTCGCGCGAACTCCCACGGGAACGCACGGCCGGTCTGCGGATCGCGGAACATCAGCGCTTCGTGATCGACGAGATCGTGCGGCGTCGCCGGCGTACCGCGCGCGGCGAGGTACGATGGCGATGCGCACGTCACGATCCGCGTCTCGAGTAGCTTCCGCCCGATCAGCGATGCCACGTGGGCAGGGCCGAAGCGCACCGCGACGTCGACGCCGGCCATCATGTCCTCGCGGTGATTGCTTGCCGTGAGCTCGAGGGACAGACCGGGGTGCTGGTCCAGAAAGTCCGGCAACCGCGGCGCGAGCACCATGCGGGCGAACCACGGATCGATACTGACTCGCAGACGCCCGCGCACGGTCGCCGCGGAACCTGCGATGTCGGTTGCGACCTCTTCGATCGATGCAAGCAGAGGCAACAGCTGCTCGTGAAAGCGCCGGCCCTCTTCCGTCAACGCGATCGAGCGCGGTGATCGATCGAACAGGCGGACGCCCACGTGCGCTTCGAGCCGCGCGATCGCGCGACTCACGCCCGATGGCGTCAGTCCCATGACCTCCGCCGCGCGCGCGAAGCTACCGGCCTCCACCACCGCGGCCAGTACGCCGACGCCTGTGAAGATGCGTTCGTCGTAGCTCATCGCTGAGACCTTCGCCGTGGGGGTTGACGGAAAGCGCGGTCGAGCACGACTGGAAGTCACCGTAGCACTGACAACGGCGCGTTCGGAATTTGGCAGCTGCGCGCTTATCAAGGAGTGGAGACGGAACGGAGGAAATATGAGGAATGTAAGTCGTCGAGGTTTCTTATTCGGTACAGGAGCGCTGGCCGCGAGCGTCGCGCTCGACACCGCGACCGCCCGGGTCGCAAAGGCGGCGCCGACATCCCGCGCGACCCGATTCGGGGCGATCGACGCGGCGATGCGCACGGCGGTCGATACGGGTGCGGTCGCGGGTGTCGTCGCCATGGCTGCCGGGCCTGCGGGCACGTTGTACGAGGGCGCGTTCGGCACGGCCGACGCGAAAACGGCCTCGCCGATGGCATCGAACACCGTGTTCTGGCTGCTGTCGATGACCAAGGCGATCACTGCCACGGCATGCATGCAGCTCGTCGAGCAGGGGCGGCTCCGGCTCGATCAGAACGCGAGCGACATCTTGCCGGAGCTCGCGTCACCTCGCGTGCTCGACGGCTTCGACCCACAAGGCAAGCCGCAACTGCGCTCTGCGAAGCGACCGATCACGGTGCGTCATCTGCTGACCCACACGTCGGGCTACACCTACGCGAACTGGAGTGCCGCGCTGACGCGCTACGAGCAAGTCACAGGCTTGCCTGATATCGCGTCGCTGCGTAACGCAGCGTTCGCGGCGCCGCTGGAGTTCGATCCCGGAGACCGCTGGGAGTACGGCATCAGCATGGACTGGGTCGGCAAGCTCATCGAGCAAGTCAGCGATCAGTCGCTCGAGGTGTACTTTCGCGAGAACATCTTCCAGCCGCTCGGGATGAGCGACTCGGGCTTCCTGCTCAGCAGCGCGCAGAAGCGACGCGTCGCGACGCTATTCAACCGCCAGCCCGATGGCCGGCTCGTCGATGCACCGTTCGAGATGCCGCAGCGACCAGAGTTCTTCATGGGAGGCGGCGGCGCCTTCAGCACGCCACGCGACTACATGCGACTGCTCCGGGCGCTGCTCGCTGCCGGCAGCCTCGACGGCGCGCGCATCCTCAAGCCCGAAACGGTCGCGATGATGATGAAGAATCAGATCGGCGATCTGCGCGTCCACGAGATGCGCACGGCACACCCGGAGGTCTCGAATTCGTTCGATCAATTCCCCGGACAGCCGCACACATGGGGGCTGTCATTCGACATCAACGAGCGCCCCGGCGCGAACGGGCGCAGCGCCGGCAGTGTCTCCTGGGCCGGACTTCTCAATTGCTACTTCTGGCTCGATCCGGTGAAGCAGGTTACCGGCGCGCTGTTCACCCAGATCCTGCCATTTTACGACGCACGCGTCGTCTCGCTGTACGGCGAGCTCGAGCGCGCGATCTACCGCGGGCTCGCGCGGGCTCGAGGAGCATGACCGTGAACAACTTCGATCGCCGTGAAGTGCTCGGTCAAGCTGGCCTGGCCACCGTAGGAGTAGTACTCGGATTCGAGCTTGCTGCATCGAACGCTGCCAACGCACGCGTGACCCCGCGCTCGCTGCGCGAGACGCTCGTCGGCGCCTGGGAGCTGGTCTCGTGCATCGAGACCGACGTCCAGACCGGCGCGGAGTTCCTGCCGATGGGTGAGCATCCCGAAGGGCTGATCCTCTACAGCCCGGACGGATTCATGTCCGCCCAGCTCAGCGCGATCGGTCGCAAGCCGTTCGCGAGCGGCGACATGTACCAGGGCAGCGCGCAGGACTACACCGCTGCCGGCATGACTTATCTCGCCTACTCGGGTCGGTTTTTCGTCGACGAGGCGAGGCGAATTATCGAGCACGAGATGTTCGTCTCGCTGTTTCCGAACTGGCGAGGCCAGCGGCAGGTCCGTATCGTCAAGCTCGACGGTGACGAGCTCCGCCTTACCACCGATCAGCCGCACGTGTTCAACGGTAGCCTGAAGATGGCCACGATCACATGGCGACGCGCAAAGCCGAATCTGTGACTCGCGCGCTGGCGCCGGTACGTTTGCGCTCGGCTTCGAGATCGCCACGCGGCGGCCGGCCGAACATGCGCGCGTACTCGCGTGTGAATTGCGACGGGCTCTGGTAGCCGACGCGCGTGCTCGCCGCACCGACATCGAGCTGATCGATCAGGATCAGCCGCCGGCCTTCGGTGAGTCGCAGCTGCTTCTGGAAGCGCAACGGCGACATCGTGGTGACCGCTTTGAAGTGGTGGTGGAGCGACGAGACACTCATGCTGACTCGCCTTGCGAGCTCCTCGACGCGGAGTGGCTCCGCGTAGTGGTCGCGGAGCCAACTGGTCGCACGTGCGACGCTGTTTGCCGGCGTATCCGCGCGCGCGATCTGGAGCAACCGCGGACCGCTCGGCCCCGTCACCAGCCGATACAGGATCTCCTCGTGATAGAGCGGTGCTAGTGCGCGCACGTCCGCCGGCGAATCGAGCAGCTGGAGCAGGCGCGCGACCGACTCGAGGAGCGGCGGCGAGGCGCGATCCACGGACACGCCACGACCACCGGCGGAGTCGGTCCCGAGCCGCGCGAGCTCGAGGCGAGCGAGCACACTCGCCAAACGATCGGCGTCGATCGCGATCCCGATGGCTAAATTCGGGACCGCTGCAGTCGCGCTCACGACACGCGATACGACGGGCAAGTCCAGCGACACGAGCAAGTAGTCGCCGACTCCGTACGTCAGCCGCTCGGCGCCGAGCATGATCGTCTTGCCGCCTTGCACGACGAGCGCGAGACACGGCTGGACGGCGGTGTGGATCGGCTTGCCCGCCTGGGATCGCCGGCTCAGTTGCACGCCCGGGATCGCGGTCGCAAATTCGCCGTCGCTGCGTACGTGCTTGCGAACGGTCGCGGCGAGATCATGACAACGGTTGTGGATCGCGTCCATCCCGGTCACGACCGTAGCACTTTGCAGGATTAGGCAGAACGTGCGGAGGAGCGCGACGGCCAGCACCGCCGCGCCGCTTTAGGTTGAGGGCATGCGAAACAACATCTCGTTCACCAGCTCCGGTCTCGAGCTCTCTGGTCATCTCTACGTTCCCGATGGTGCGCCGCACCGCCGTCCCGCGATCGTCGTCGGCCATCCGGCCAGCGGCGTGAAGGAGCAAGCTGCGGGGCTGTATGCCGAGAGCCTGGCGCGATCTGGATTTGTCACGCTGACCTTCGACGCGGCATTTCAGGGCGAGAGCGAAGGCCTGCCGCGCGGCCTCGAAGATCCCGCACACCGCATCGAGGACCTCAAGGCAGCAGTGTCATTCCTAACGACGCGCGACGAGGTCGATCCTGATCGGATCGGCATGCTTGGAATCTGCGCATCCGGCGGCTACTCAGTCCCCGCCGCAGCGGCGGACCTCCGGGTCCGCGCGCTTGCAACGGTGAGCGCGGTCGACATCGGTCGACAGTTTCGCGAAGGCCCGGATGGCGCGCAGTCGCCGGCGGTCCTCGAGCAGCTACTCGCGGGCGCCGCTGCGGCACGCACGGCCGAAGCGTGCGGCGAGGCGCCTCGGATGATGTCGCTGTTCCCCGAGAACGAACAAGCGGCGCGCGCCGCCGGTCAGTACACGTTCGATGGCTGGGAGTACTACTGCACGCCACGTGCGGCGCATCCACGCTCCGCGAAGCAATTCACGTGGAGTAGCGTCGATCGCATCGCGACGTTCGATGCGTTTCGCTTCATCAAGCTGCTCGGCTCGCGTCCGCTGCTGATGGTGGTCGGGACGAATGCGGTCACCAAGCGCATGGCGATGGAGGCATTCGCCGACGCGATCTCGCCGAAGGAGCTGTTCTGGGTCGAGGGTGCGTCGCACGTCGATCTGTACGACAAGCGCGAGTATGTCCCCACCGTGGTTGCCAAGGTCGCGAGCTTCTTCGCTGCGAGCATGGGCGCCTAGATCGACCGCACGACACCGACTTCGGAGACAACGGCGGTTGAGCGAGCACTCTGCGGATAGATCTCACCCGTTCGGTTTTTGACTTCCAAACCTGCGGTCTGCCCCCGCATTTGGAGTCGTCTAAGCGGTGGAGATTAGGGGGATCGAACTCTTCCGGAGCACCAATGTTGACGAGCCCTTGCAGCACTCTCAACAACTTGTGTTCCGGTGAGTTCCGTCCCTTTCGTCTCAATTCCGCGGGTTCGGGCAGAGTTTGGGCAGAGCGGTCGGAACACGTCCGAAGGTCTGGACGCCCTGTCCACCGAGCCGCGCGTTGGAAATCGCGTTCGCGAATCGGTGCGGCGACGTCAACAGCGGATCTTGGCACTAGCTGATCGCGTCGAAATAGGCACCGGCTTTGCTGTCGACCAAGTCGATCTGAGGTGCGAGATGTAGAAGCGCTGAAGGTACGGACGTCATGCCCGGCCCAACGATCTCGAGACGCCGCGCATCGGTGAACTCGAGCCACTCTCGGAAGACATTGTTGATGTGGGCGTCACCGAATCCGTAGCCCACGCACGCCAACCGCGACAGGTAGTTAAGGTGCGCCTTGAAGTGTTGCAGCATTTTCTTCGGCATCACCTGGTCGCGTCGCCCGTCGAACTTGAATGCCCCCGAGAGTAGCGTCCGCCGCAGGAACTGCATCTCGCCAGCGTCATCCGCGTATGTGATTTCGTTCGTCGTCTTCGCCTTTCCGCCGATGGCGTTTGGATGCACGTAGACCAACTCCTCGTTGGATGACTTCAGCGCACGGAGAATGCCGGCGGCGCTGGAATCCTCGGGGAGTATTCGAAGCAGGTCTTTCCCGTCACGAAACGCAAAGACATCCATCGACCCGTGAATCTTGAGAAGGTTGATCCCCTCGTGTCCCGGTTGAAAGAACGGGATCCCGGTACGATCGATCTGCTCCTCGGTTAGCACCTCAACGGACAATTCGCCCGTCCTCGCTCCTTGAGCATTGCGCTTGGGAAGCTTGAGCGCCGAAGGTGAGAAGCCGCAATTCAGAACGATGCTGTGCATCGCGCACAAACACTCGATCGCGAGGTCGTGATTGACCGAGAAGATCCAGAGCGGCTTGTTCTTGGCCGCGAGGCGCGCGATGCCGTTCAGGCGAGAGACCTCATTTGCAAAGCGCGCGTTGTGCTTGAGGTACAACATCATGTAGACGACTTCGATCAACCACGCATACAGATGTCCGTACTCTTGGTGTTCAGAGTTCTGCTCGGGTCGTCGCGCGTGAACTTCGAGGTTGCCGAGGATGCTCTCGTAGTGCAGAGCCGGCATCCCGAGCAAGCGGACGAGTTGCTCGACCACTGAGTCCGGGTGGCCTCCCCCTTGGAGGCGCCAGCCCGCGTTGAACGAACGAAGCTTGGAGGGCGTCAGCCAGTCTTTGAGCTCCCGTGTGAGCTCCCAGACGAGGGGCAGCCCCAATTCACAAGAAGCTCCTGCGCCGAGGAAGAGGCCGGTAAGCGGCGGCAAGCTCGTAGGCGTCTCGATCATTAGTGTATTATGAACACTAACAAAGAGGATGCAACATGCTCGTCGGCACTATTTGGGTGAGGTCGATCTTGGTCCGGTCACAGATGAACTAGCCAATAATCTCGAGCCAATCCGGATTGGAACCGCAAGCGTACCCAGTCCCCGTCGGAGGCGGCTGATAGGATCAATCGAGTGCCGTCGGGGATGGACTACTGGACGCTTGACCGTCTACGCCAGACGCACGCCGGCTGGCGGTTGCTTGCCGCCGATCATTCCGCATTCGTCGCGAGCTTTCTGCACTCCAGCTTCATTGCGCCGAACGTCCGCACCCGCGCGCAAGGTGAACTTGTCGCCCTCCTTGAGGACAACCTTTTCACGCTGCGTCAGCGGGAATCGGCTGCCCATTCTCATCGACGACATGACCTGCGATGCGGTTCTGGGGAACATCTCCGTCTAGATCAACGGCGTTCTTCGCAGCCATTCACCGATCGTGCGCGCCGGAACGCAGTCGGTCAATGACGCCGCGGGCGCGTTGCGATCTCGAAGAAAGCGCGCAGCGCTCATAGCCACAAGCCGTCAACGCGTCGTGATGTGGAACATGGCCGCGCTCATAGCTCGACTGCGGTGATGGCAACGACGGCGCCGTTAGCGAATCCGAACCGATATGTGTCACCCGCCGTCAGCGTTTCGCCTTCCAGGAACTGCTGCAGGACCTCGGAGTTGGAGAGCCCCGTTACCGCGGTTCCATCGATCGTCACGATGATGTCGCCAACACGAACACCCGCGCGTGCTGCGGGACCGTCCGAGACGAAACCAGAGATCGCGAAGGTGTGCTGATCGCACGACATGCCTAAGGTGCCGCGCAATCCGTGGCGCGCGGGCATCGCCCGTATGATGCCGACATCGACGTCTTGTCCGGGCGCTGCGTTGTATTCGACTGCAACTTGACCGCGTCCCCACCGCGAACCCGAGGACGATAGCTGGACATAATCCTTCCCGGCACGCACATGTGCGATCGCGAACCGTCCCGCGTCGTCACTGACGGCGGCACCTCGAGCCCACGTTTCGCCGATCTCGTATTGTTCCACGTAGGCAAGGAGGCCCGCGATTGGGCGACCGGTGATCGCGTTCACGACGGTGCCGTGTGCCGACGCGAAGCGTTCGATCGCGAGGTCGAGGTGCGCGGGCTCGGTGCCGACATCGACAAAGCCGCTCACTTCCCCTTCGCGCGTGACCGCCTTGCACAAGGTCGTGCCTAGCTCGACGGAGGTGAAACGATAACTGCCGTCGGGTGAGTCGAACTGTTGCGACAGCACGCCGCAAGTAAGCTCGAAGATCCGAACCGGCTTGCCGTTCGATGTCACGTGCCCAGTGAGCGTGCTGAGGGGAGGCAGTTGGATCGTGCCGGCATCCCCGGTGTTCGCGCGTTTGACCTCGGCATGACCACCAGTTCGGCCATCGCGTGCGCGCAGGCTGTACGCACCGGCCTGCAGTGGCGTGAGCTCGAACGAGCCGTCCGCCCGTGTCAGCACGGACGGGATGTATTCGCCGGACTTGCCGTCTGCGGAATCGGGGCCGTCCGCTGTGACCGCAACGTCACGCATCGGCTGCCCATTCGACGCGATCACGCGGCCGCGGATCGCGCTGTGCCGGGGAGCGAGCGTCAAGACGAGATCGCTGCGTGGAGCCTCGATCGTCGGCGTCGTGTTGTCGAATCGAGGCGAGTCGCGCGCGAATGCCACCATGTGCTTACCCGGAGTCACATGAGCGAGGAATCGTCCGTCCGATCGCGTGCTGACGATCGTCGTGTCCACGGCTACGAAGACGCCGCTCACCGCGAGCCCATCGGAATCGATCACGCGCCCGCTGACCGCAGCCGTCGGGGGCTGCGACATCTTCACTACGAGGTCCGATCGATCGTGATCGCGAACGGCGACCGCGAGCGTTCCTGAACTGCCATCGGCAGTCGTCGCATACAACTTGTACGTTCCATTTGGTACGGCGCGCAGCACGAACTCGCCGGTCGGGGATGTGTTGATATTGACGTTGCCACGCCACTCGCTACCGTCGTCTTGAAGCCGGAGCTCGAACGCCGTTGGCGGATCGATGCGACCGCGCACGGTGTTCCCGGCGGTCAACTGGATCACCACACCGTTAACGTCACGATCGATAACCGTGACGGTGTCGTGGTCCACCGGGGCAAAGCCCTTCGCGAACACCTGAATCGCGTAGACCGCCGGCTCGAGCCCATCGAGCACGAAGCTGCCATCGCTGGCTACCGGAGCATGAATGTCTACGCGCATGCGACCCCAAGAACGGATCTGCATCTCCGAGAACACCGTCCCGGGTGTCGCGTCCAATCGGCCGTGGATGGCCAATGCGCGGTGCGCGACGAGATGGATCGCCGGATCTACCTCTCCAACGCCGAGGCTGACGGCCACTTCACCGCGTGTCACATAGCCCGGGGCGCGCGCGCTGAGTTGGTAGCGACCGGCACGCAGCTGTCGAAGCGCAAATGTGCCGTCTCCACCGGACTCAGCCTCCGATTGAGAGCTGGACGAGATCTGTGCGCCCGCGAGCGGAAGGTGTGTGTCATCCGTGACGACGTCACCGCGAATCATCGATCCCGGAACGAGGTGGAAATCGAGCACGCCATCGTCGCCATCGATACCCACCTTTCCATAGTCGGGAACATAGTCTTCGTGGTCGACGTCGACCTGATGAAACCCGTCTCCGACGGCGAGCGCATACGCGCCGGACCCGTTGGTCAGCGCGATCGCGGGAACCTCTCCCCACATGCTCACACGCGCGCCGACGATCGGACCACCGCCGACATCGGTCACCGTGCCACGTACGACGTGCCCGCCAGGCGTGAGCTCGAGAGCCACCCGCGGTGATGCACCTTTCGGCACGATGACTCGATCGCTCACCTTCGTTACGAAGCCGGGCGCGGTCGCGGAGATACGGTACGCACCTGGCGCAATCGGGATCGACCAGCTTCCATCGGGTTGCGTCGTAGCGACTGTGAGGTCCCATTGATCGAGTACGAGTCGTTCGTGATTCACGGCGATCACCGCGCCCGCGATTGGCGCGCCGTCCTTCTCTCGCGTGACGCGACCACCGAGAGTCGCGGCCGCTGGCGGACCGTGGCGGCCCGTCATCGCGCTGCCATCGGCCGTCATGGAGGCGGCACTCGGTGCGTTCACTTTATGCGAGTTGTGCCACCACAACAGAACCAGGAGCACCGCGAGCCCCAACCCCACCACGCCTAGACGACGACGCACCGCCGGATCGTACAACAACGAATTCGCCTTCGAAGTAGAAACGGTCAAGACCGATGCACGTGTCCAACAGTGATCGAAGACGTGGCGCGAAGCACGCCACCGCGCATTCCCACACCGAGCACATCAGCGACGTTCGCCGCGAAAAGAGGCGGTCTCGCTTGCGGGCCGATACTGTGCTCAACCGCAGTCGATCTCGTCGACGAGCACCGCGAGCAGCGCCGGCGCTTCGACGGCCTCAGGTGGCCCTACGCGCCGATGGCTAGAAGCCGGCGATAGCATGAGCGATGAAAGTCATCGTCGTCGAACCAGGCAGATGTTCGCCTGCCGCAACACGCCCGAGCAGTTGCTGCACACAGACGCCGTTGAGCCCCTGCACGGAAACGCCGTTTACCTGTGACTAGGTCACCAACGGCAGGCCCGCCTTTCAAGGCGCCCCAACCATGCCGCCTCTGCAAGCAGCATGTCCGGGATCAGCCCGTCAGCCACACCATGCCGCCGCCCGTCGAAACGATGGTGCAAACGTACGTGTTGGACCACAGCATATCGGCGTCGTCCGCTAAACCTCACGTACCGACGTTCTGTCGGGCGAACTGGGACTACGTCCGAGGCGTTGCCTTCGGTCTAATCGATGTCTCGCAAAACGCCTGGGCCGATCTACAGTCTTTCGATGCCGACGCCGCGGATCGTGGACCTCGGAACCGCGGACTCGTCCGTGCGGTACCAAGCCGCCGAGGTCCTCGTCGAGGCCTTTCCACACGCGAACGGTTGGCCGACGATCGAGGACGCGACCAACGAAGTGACGGATCTCCTGACTCCAGAGAGGCGATGCCGCGCAGCGCTCGATGGCGATGACCAACTGGCTGGATGGATCGCGGCGACTCCCGGATACCGCGGCCGCGTATGGGAGCTACATCCGCTAGTCGTGCGTGGCTCCGCGAGGGGGCAGGGCATCGGCCTACAGCTGGTTCGAGATCTGGAACGCCTTCTCGTCGCTGAAGGCGCGCTGACGCTATGGGTCGGCACCGACGACGATCTCGGCGAGACCAGCGTCGCGCACCTAAACCTGTATCCCGAGCCACTGGCACACCTCCGTGGTGTTCGGTTCGCGCCGAGTCACCCGCTCGGGTTCTACCTTCGCGCCGGGTTCGCGCTGTCCGGCGTGGTGCCGGACGCCAACGGACGCGGCCTTCCTGGCATCCTGCTCTCAAAGCGAATCGGGTGATCGACGCCGCCGCGATCGCCGACGCCTATGCGATCGGCGAGATCCTGAGCTTCGAACTGATCGCGCGAATCGCGAACGACCTCGTTCGCGTCGAGACTGCAAGCGGAGCGCTGTGGCTCAAGCTCGCTAGCAGGAGCGGCCGCACCGTGAACGAGCTCGAGGCCGAAGCCGACATCGTGGCGTGCTTGGGACGAGCGAAGATCTCGGTGACTCAGCCGGTGCGGCGAGCGGACGGTCGGTACGCAGGTCTGGTGATGGGCCGCCCGGCCATCATGTTTCGCGAGGCACGCGGCATCGAGGTCACTTCACCGAGTCGCGAGCAAGCATGCGCGCTCGGCGCGCTGACCGCCAACCTCCATCTCGCGTGTTGCAGCGTCGCGAACCGGTGGACGATTGATACAAACAGCCTGTTCCACGAACCTCTCACTTGGCTCGGTCAGCGGTGTCCCGTGGCGATCGCGAGCATCGGCACCGAGATGATCGCGAAACTGGCGAGCCCCTTGCCTATTGGCCTGTGCCACGGCGATCTGCATCTCGAGAACGTGCACTTCGATGGTGACGTGCCGACGCTGCTCGACTTCGAGGTCTGCGGGACCGGCCCGCTCGTCTACGACCTCGCGTGCTATTGGCGAAAGCACGTGTCCGACTGGGAGCCATTTCTCGCCGGCTACACTTCGGTACGGCCCCTCACGTCCGACGAGCGTCGGGCGATTCCCATCCTTGCCACGTTGCGCGGGATCTGGACAATGGCGCTACCTGCTGCACCGAACGCGACATGGGGTCGCGAGTGGCTCGATGCCGAGTACTTCGAAGCACACCTCCAAATGATTCGAGCGCTACGGAGCCGAGACTTCGAGTGACGCGACGACCCTGATTGCCATCGCCGGCGCGGTCACAGTCGAAGCCTCGTATCATCGAAGTTAATTCGCCCGGAGTAGCGCGCGGGCCACCGAGCGGTTGGATGAACAACGCGGGTGGAACCTAGACCCTACATTCGATCGGGGACCGAGATCCCGAGCAGCCCGAGCGCGCATGCGAGCGTCCGCGCCGTGAGTTGGGTGAGGAGCAAGCGGGAGGCGCGCACCGGCGGATCGGCTTTCAAGATCGGACAGGCGTCGTAGAACGAGGTGAAGGCGCTCGCAAGCGCGTAGCTGTAGCTGACGAGCCGATGCGGCTCGAGCGCGCGTTCGACATCGCGCACGACGGTGCCGAGGCCGAGTACGGCAAAAGCGAGCTCGCGCTCCTTCGGTTCGACGATCGCAAGACCATCGGCGGGCAGCTCGCCAGCCTTTCGAAGTACCGATCGCGCACGCGCGTACGCGTACTGGCAGTAGCCGGCGGTATTGCCGTCGAACGAGACCATGCGCTCGAGATCGAAGATGTAGTCCTTCACGCGATCGCTCGACAGATCCGCGTACTTGATCGCGCCGACACCGACCATGCGCGCGAGCTCGTGCAGCGTCGCATCGTCGATCGATTCCTTGGACTCGCTTGCCTTGGCGCGCGCGACGTTCTCAGCGCGTTGGATTGCTTCGTCGATCATGTCGACGAGTCGGACGTTGTCGCCGAGGCGGCTCATCAACATGTGGCCATCGGGGCCGAGCACCGAGCCGAACGCGACGTGCTCGGCCGGCGCGGGTGGTGTCAGCCACCCGAGCTCGCGTGCAGCCGTGAAGATCATCGCGAGGTGCTGGGTCTGCGGCGCTCCGACGACATACAGGATGCGCGTCGCGTGGAGCTGCTGGAGGCGAAACCGAATTGCGGCGAGATCCGTGATCGCGTAACCGAACCCGCCGTCGCTCTTGCGAAGCATCAGTGCGAGCGGTGCACCCTCGCGATTCTTGAAGCCGGTGGGGAATGTGCAGAGCGCGCCATCACTGATCCGCGCGTACCCGCTTGCCTCGAGCTCGTGCGCGAGGGGAGCGAGTTGGTCGTTGTAGAAGCTCTCGCCCGCGATGTCGCCGTGCTGCAGCGTGATGCCGAGCGTCGCGTAGACGGTCTCGAAATAGCGCGTCGACAGATCGACGAGTGCACGCCACTGCAGCAGCGTCTGAGGGTCGCCCGCTTGCAGCGCGACGACGCGGCGGCGCGAGCGACCCGCGAACGCAGGATCGCTGTCGAACTTCGCCCGCGCTGCCTGTAGAACTGTCCCAGCTGACCGATGCCGAGCTCCGCGGCGGCTTGCGCGTCGCCGAGATCGATCATGTGCTCGATCAACATTCCGAACGGAGTACCCCAGTCGCCAATGTGGTTCTGGCGCAGGACTGTGTGACCGCGCCATTCGAGCACCCGGGCGAGCGAATCGCCGATCACGGTGCTGCGCAGGTGACCGACGTGCATCTCCTTCGCGACGTTCGGATGCGAGTAATCGATCACGATCCGCTCCGGCGTTTCGCTGCGCGGCACGGCGAGTCGGTCGCTCGCGTTTGCCGCCGATGCAGCGGCGGCGAGCCACTCGTTGCGTAGCCAGATGTTGAGAAAGCCCGGGTTCGCGACCTCGATGCGCTCGATCACGTCGTTCGCCGGCAACGCGGCGACGATCGCCTCCGCGATCGCACGCGGTGCGCGCTTGGTCTGACGCGCGAGGCGCATTGCGAGGTCCGCTTGTAGATCACCGCGATCCGAACGTCGGACCTGCGGATCCGCATCGAAGTCGGTTCCTAGCGCGCTGACCACGGCCTCGCGCACGAGTGCGCTGACCGCATCGATAGGATCTACGTGGAGCATCTGCCGGTGGCAGCCTAGCGCACTGTCCAGCTAGCCAGCTCTTGCCGGCAGATATTGTGCGCGAGCGCGATCAAGCTCGTCGACGATCGCGGTGACCAGCTCCGGCGGTTCGACTGCCCGCGCATGAGGTCCCCACTCGAGAACCCACGAGACCACCGGAACGAGGTTCGTGCAGGTGAACTCGAGCGTCACTTGGCCACGGTCGTTGCGCGTGATGCGCTGGGTCGGATGCCACTCGCGCGCGGTAACCAGATCGGCCTTCTCGCGACTGAACTCGATCACCACGCGACGCGCTTTCGAAGGATCGCCGATGTGAATGCCAAACGCACCATGGAGCATCTCCTCGATCTTGAAGTCTGCTGGGACCTCGAACGTGCGCTTTCTCAAGTGTTCGGCCTCCGTGAATCGTTCGACCGCGAAGACGCCGAACGTCCTGCGCCAATCGGTTACGTCGTTCGACTCCTCGACACGGCATCCGACGACGTAGAGCCCCTGGCGATACATGAGCAGTGCGAACGGTGCGAGCTCGCCGCGACGCGCGCGACCGCGCGAGTGTTTGTAGGCGAACCGAACGATCTTGCGCGACATGATTCCGGTCAGGAGCGCGTCGATCACGTCTTCCATGCCGTCATACGCCTTCGTGCCGCCATCGGGCACGTATGCGAAGTAGTGAGCGAGCGCGACGTGTTCCGTGCGTTCGCTCGCGGTCATGGGTTGTTCGAGCTTCGCGAGCACGCTGAGTATGTCGTCGTGCAGCGGAGTGCCTCGAAGCACGTCGAATGCACGGCGCACGGCGAGCAGCGTGTATCGCTCGCGCCGCGTGACCGCGATCGCACTGACGCTCGACTCCACCAAGCGTGCAGCCGTACGGTCACCGATCCTCGTCAGCTTGATCCGAACGGCGGCATCGTCGAGGTCCGCGAGGTCGCGCCGGATGGTTCGCTCGCTCACATCGAGCTCGCGCGCGAGGTCAGCCAGCGTTCGGCCGTGCTTATATCCGCGCAATGCGTCCAGAAGGCGCAACGCTCGCGCGGTTTGGCTGACCTCACCGCGTCGATACATCGCAACCTCCGATGCAAATCGGGCTTTGGAGGCCAGCAAAGCCTTCTGCAATGCCTTTCGAGGGTTGAATCGAAAGCCGGATCGAAAGCCTTTCGCTGCGCCGACTCCAACTCAACGTGCAGTGATTACGTTGGTTCGACGGCGTTGCGAGAGGCTTTGGGAAAGCAGCGCCAAAGCCACCGGAACTCTGCCAAAGGGTTTTGGGCCTCGGGGATCGCCACATGCTTCGGTCGTTCTCGCGCAGTTGCACGCTCGTGACAAGGGTTGTCATTCGAGCGCTCTACCTTCTGAGGCATGCGCACCAGCGAAACGACCGAAGCTCCCGATGCACAGCTGACCGTGACCACAGTCCCACTCGCGCGCGATCGAGACGATCGTCCGGTGCCATTACCGGAGGGCGCGGTGGCCTGGCAGGTACGTCGTCACACCGGCGGTCGTCCGCGCATCTACGTGGATGGTTCGAAGCGACCGATGCAGCTATCGCTGACGTACACGCTTGCCGACCTCGACGAGATTCTGCCGCCGGGCACGTATCGCCTCGATCTCGTGAACGCGGAAGGCAAAGCGCTCGGGCTGACGATCAAGATCAACGTAGGAGAGGATCACAGCGTGGCCTCGGGGGGCGCGCAGCTCGGCGAGGACGACGACGACAACAATGAGGACAACGCCGCCGTCTCGCTGGTCGCGCGTTCCGACATGCGCTTCATCCTCGAAGCCAACGTACGGTCAATGCAGCTCGCATTTCAACACAACGAGCGCACGCTCGCCTCGGGTCTTCGGATGGCAGACACGTTGCGCGAGGGTATTCAGACGCTCGCCGAGGCACAGGGCGAATGGATCAAGTCGTTGGTCGCGGCTCGCGGTTTTCCTCGTAACGGATGGCAGACACCTACGCCAGCTGCACTCGTTCCGGCGCACGCCGATCGCGACGAACACGAGGAAGACGACGACAGTGACGTGGAAGGGAACGCAGGCAAGTACGTCGAGTTTGGCGTCGGCATCATGACGCTGGTCAACAACCTGATGGCGCAGTTCATGCCGCCGAAGCGGGCTGACAAGGCAGCACCCAGTCCGGAGTCTGCGACGACAACCGCGAACTTCGATTGGCGGTCGTTGCTCGATTGGCGACGCGCAGCGAAGACGAGTGGTAGCGCTTTGCCGCCCGCCGAAACTCAGAGCATCCAATCCGTCTTGGCTTCGATGCCGCCCGCCCTACTTGGCAAGCTGATGGCGGTTCGCAGCAAGCTCGATCCCGACGAGCAGGCGCGTGTGATGGCGATCGTTGCGGAAATCCCGACGGAGGAGCTGCCTGCGATCGCGGCGTCCCTCGAGAAGATGTCCACGGATGAGATCGTCGCCTTGTTTCGCACCCAGCTTGCGAAACCGGCAGGTGGTCAGTGACACGAAAGCGTGCTGCCGATGAAACGGCGCTGATCCACGTCCCGCACAACGAACTCGTGATGAGACGGGCCCACGAGATCGTCGGCGGAGACCTCGTCGCAAAACCGTCGCGTCTGACGAAACAACCGACAAACGACAACGCGGCGAACCCGGACCTACTCGTGCTGGATGTCGACCCGAAAACGGTCATGAAGACGATCGCTGCCGGGATTTGCCTTGCTGGGATTCAACTGATCGAACGTCATCGCGGTCGCTTGCTGCCTCCGGCCGAGAGCAACGTCGACGTGCTCACCGCCGACGAAGTTGCCGAGTTCCTGCGTCTCGATCGCAAGACGGTCTACGACTACGCGGGCCGCGGTGAGATCCCATGTCAACGACTCGGCAAACGGATCCTGTTCTCCCGCGCCGCGCTCGTGTCATGGTTAGCGCCGTGCTGCAAGGGCTCGTCGGAAAGCGACTCGACATGAGCGTACGACGAGAGAAGCGGTTTGGAACCTGGTTCTACCGCAAGTGGGTTCGCACCTTGGATGGACGCAAGGTGCGGATCTTTGGAACTCCGAAAGCCGAGGGCTTGCCCGAAACGCGGGCAGGCGCCGAGGAAGCGGAGCGAAGAGCAATCACACGCGTCCTCAACACCGGCGAGCTGAAGAAGCTCGTCAAGATCATGAAAGAGGTGCCTACGGTTCGCGAGTTCAGCGAGGTCTTCCTCGAAGCATCGCGGATCATGAACAAACCGTCGTCGGTCGAATCGAAGGAGAAGATCCGACGCGTGCATATCGTGCCGCGGATCGGTGACCTCCGGCTCGATCAGGTGACGTACTCGGTGATCGAGGACTTGAAGGTCGCGCTCGCCAAAGCGTCCATCAATACCGACAAGACGTATCGCGAGGCAAAGATCGAGACGACGTCGAAGCGACGCCTATCAGCCAAGACGATCAACAACTGCCTGACCGTGCTCCGGCGAATGCTCGTGGTCGCGCGCAAGCGTGGCCACATCACAAGCGTGCCGGACTTCGAGTGGATGAAGAGCGTGCGGCCCGAGTTCGACTTTCTCGACTTCGAGGAAGCCGAGCGGCTCGTCAACGCGGCGGAAGGTGAGTGGCGCACGATGATCGTCGTGGCGCTGCGCACCGGAATGCGGCACGGCGAGCTCATCGCGTTGCGATGGGAAGACGTCGATCTCGTCGCGGGTCGGATCACCGTGCGGCAGAACTGCGTGAGCGGCGTCATCGGGACGCCGAAGTCAGGCAAGCCGCGCGAGATCCCACTCGGTGATGACGTGAGGGGGGTGCTCAAGGCCCAGCGTCATCTCCGTGGTCCGCTCGTGTTCTGCGAGATGGACGGGAAGATGCTGAAGGTCAGCATGACGAGGCATCCGTTGTGGCGCGCGTGCAAACGGGCAGGGCTACGCCAGATCACATGGCACACGCTCCGTCATTCGTTCGCGAGTCACCTGGTCATGCGCGGCGCGACGATGACCGCGGTCCAGGAGCTACTCGGCCATTCGTCGATCGTGATGACGATGCGCTACGCCCATCTCGGACCTCAGGTCGTCCGTGAAACCGTCAGGCTTCTGGATGGTCTGGGCAGAGAATGGGCAGAGCAGTCGAAGAACGCAGCTAAGTGACCTGAAGTACGGTGGAGATTAGGGGGATCGAACCCCTGACCTCGTGAATGCCATTCACGCGCTCTCCCAGCTGAGCTAAATCCCCGGGTATGTGTGAGGCCGCGTTTCTACCGACGTGCTCGAACCAAGTCAAGCGTCGGCCGACGGTGGTTGGCTATTTGGCCTTCGGCGGGACGTCGTCGGGATGCATGTAGTCGGCGAGATCGCTGTCGTCATCCTCTTTTGCGAAGCTGATCCCCCCGAGTTTTTTTGGGGCAGGGCGGTCCACGGGGGCGGTGGGCGGGGACTCCGTGGCGGGCGGCCGCCAGACCCGAGCAGCCGCCGCCGTCGCGGCCGCTCGGGCGGGCGCGACCCACTTCGACGACGTCACGGTGCCTTCCTCGCGCGCGTCGAACCGCGATCGCGACGGCGCCACGGCGAGGTCTCGATGCTGGGGCTTGTGGGGCCGATCGTCCTCGGGAGGATGCTCGGCATCGAGCTCGTCGAGGTGTGCGACGAGGTCCGCTGCCTCGGGCAGCTGATCGAGCTCGATCTCGCCGCGACGGATGAGATCGAGGACGATCTCGCCGAGGTCTGCGAGGGCTTCGTTCCGGCGACGACCCGAGAGTGCATCGTCGAGGCGCGCCCGACCTTCACGCGCACCGCGCTCGAGGACGTCGCGGAGTCCGCCGGCCTGCGCGAGCGTGGTGCGAAGCAGCGTGCCGAGGGTTCCTCGAAGCTCGGGTGGTCGGAAGCCTCCACGTCGTTGCCGTGCCATGTGGTGAGAGTAGCGCAATTGGACTACCGTCGAAGCGCTGTGAACTCGCGTGCATTGGTCATCGCCTGCTCGCTGCTCGCAGGATGTCCGCCGCCAGAGCCGGTCGCGCCACCGCCGATTCCACCGGCGTCGTCCGGCAAGGTCCGCGTCCGCGTGTTCACCGAACCCTCGCCGGTCAAAGAGATCGGTAGTGCGGGCCGGTTCCTGTTCGTCGCGACGGACGATTCGATCCAGAGGTGGGACGAGAACGGCACCGTGATGGTGATGTCCGCCGATCACGGGCTCTCGGGCGAGAAGATCGTCGCCCTCGCACCCGATCCGGATCGCAAATGGCTCTGGGTGCTGACCGATGCGGGGCTCGGGCACTACGACGCGCAGTCCGAGATCTATACCGAGCTGTCGGCCCCACCGGCCGCGATGAATGTCGACTACGCGGAGCTCGCGAAGGAGGGCGCCAGCCTGAGCTCGGCTGCCGAGGGTGGCGTGTGGTTGGGCACGGCGAAGGGCCTGCTGTTCGCGAGCGACAAGGGCGGCTGGCTTTCGCTGCCCGTCAAAGATCCGGTGCGCGCGGTGCTTCGTGATCACGCGAACTGGGTGTGGATCGCGACAAAGCAAGGCCTGCTCGCGCGCAAGACCAACGGCGACGTGATCAAGATCGGCCCGAGCGTGGGCTGCGATGTGACCGAACCGAGGATCCTCGTCGCGGCGCCGGGCGATCGCGTGATGGCGATCGGCAGCGATCCCGAGGGTCACGAGAAGATCGCGATCGGCAGCAAGGCCGGCTGGGTGAGCTATCGCGCGCTGCCCGACCTCACGTGGGATGCGGCGACCCGCGAAGGCGACTCGCTGATGCTGATGGGCGGCAATCGCGTGTATCGCGTCTCGCCCGCGGTCGTGAACGGTGCGGTGCGCCCGCTCGCGCGCGAGGGCGTCCGGCTCGTGCCGACGCAGAGCGGCGTGACGAGCGAGTGGGTGATCGATCCGATCGACATGGTGCTGCCGCCGAGCCCGACCACGCTCGGCGCGACCAAGGACGAATTGCTCGTCGGTACGCGCGACCTCGGCACGGCGCGCTATGCGCGTGGCGATGCTCATCCGCGCGATTGGTTCCGGCGCAAGCAGATGTTCGAGGATGCGAACACGCTCTCGGTCGCGTGTCGCACGCAGAACGATTGCTGGGTCGCGGCCGGCGCGCGCCAGGCGTGGCACTGGACCGGCGAGCGCCTCGCGGCGGGCGGTCCCGATCAGATCGTGCTCGCGGTCGCGCGCGATCCGGGCGGCGTGATCTACGCGCTGCATCGCGCCCCCAATGAAAAAGAAATCCACATGTCGCGCGTCGAGGCGACCGGCCCGTGGACGCAGATCGCCAAGGTCGTGCTCACCACGCCGGGGGATGTTCCCGAGGTCAGCTTCACGCGGTTCGCCTCGACAAGCGCGTTGTGGATCGGCCTGCGCTATCGCGATGGTAACGAGCGCCGCGCGTACGGTGTCGCGATCGTCGAGCCCGCGACCGGCAAGGTCACGTATCACCGCACCGAGCAGGGAACGCAGGCAGCGAAACTCAAGATGCTGCCGATTCCGGTCGGCGTCGTCGACGGCGATCTACGCGGCGACACCGCGTGGTTCGCGACGAACGAGGGGGTCGCGCGGCTCCAGAACAACAGCGTCAGGGTGTGGACCGAAGCCGACGGACTACGCAGCGAGCTCGCGCGCGCGATCACGATCACCGCCGACGGCATCGTCTATGTCGGCACCGGCGCGGGCGCGGCGGTGTGGGACGGTAAGGCCTGGGCGTTCCCGCCGGCGCTGCAGTTCGAGATCAACGACCTCGTTGCTACGCACAACGGCCAGGTCTGGATGGCGACCGAGCGCGGCATCGCGGCGTGGGATGGCAAGAAGGTACGTCGCGTCGATACCCGGCGCGGCCTCGCCGAGAACTCCGTACTCGATGTCGCGGCCGATCAGTTCGATCGCGTGTGGGCGCGCGGTCCCGGCTCGCTCACGCTGATCAGTCAGTGATCAGTCCGTAAGAATCCGCACGCGATCGCCGCACCGGATGACCCCACCGCGCTCGATCTTCGCGCAGATCCCGCCGTGGCCGCGCATCGCCTGGAACCCGCCCGCGCCGAGCGCGATGTCCATCTTGTCGCACGGGGCAAACGCGCTCGTGCCGACGAGGATCACGTCACCGATCGCGAACCGCTGCTTCTGCAGCGAGATCAGATTCACGCCGCTCACGACGAGGTTGCGCCGCACGAGCTGCGGCGTGACTTCGCGGCCGACGAGCGCGCCGATCACCGGCAGGTGCTCGGCCTGGATCAGCGTGACCTGGCGGTTACCGCTCGCTTTGTAGCGGTCACCGACCAGGCCGCGATCCGCGACCGCTTCGACCTCGTCGAGCACGGTCATGGCTTCGCCGCGCGACGGACGGAGACCGATCCACGCGACGGTGCCGATCTGCGGCACGATGTTCAAGCGTTCGACGAGCGACAGCACCGCCTAGGTGTAGCTCAATCCGCGACTTCGGCCGCCGACGGATGCTTCGTTCGATACGTCGCGTCGATGTGATCCATCAGCTCGAGCAAGTTGAGCTCCGATCGCGCGGTGCCACCGAGCGGTGCATCGAGATAGAACGTGCCTTGCTCGCACTGATCCCCCGTCGGATCGACCGGCACGCCGCTCTTCTGCGGCTGACACTCGCCGTCGACGAACACCATGATGAACTTCTGCAGCCGGCTCGCGAGCGGCTCGCTGCCGATCATGTGGTTCGCGACGACCGCCGAGAGCGCGATCAAGTCGTCGGGCTTCTGGCCGTAGCCGTGGAGCACGTAGACCACCGGGTAGCGCTTGGCCTCGTTGCCGGCGACGTTGTAACCGGGCGGCAAAAACAGCGCATACGGGCTGTTGCGACCGGTGGTCGGCGATACGAACGCTTGGCTCTTCAGGGTCTGGCCACCATCGAACACCTCGTCGCGATCACCCTCCGGGAAGTGCTGATCGATGAACGCGAACGCGGTCTCGATGCGATAGATGATCTGGTTCGCGGTGCCGACGTGGCGACCATCGCCAGCGGCGATCTCGGCCGCCGATGCATCGGGACTGCCGTAGCGGAGGTAGCCGTGCTTCGGCAGATCCTTCCACGCGATCGTCGTGAAGTCGTAGGTCGCATCGGTCGCGCCCGGCACGAGGCCGCCGAAGCCTTCGTAGACTCCGAAGGGCAGGCCATAGATCCCGGTCGCTTGCCCGACTGCTTGATTCGTGGAAACCGAGTTGTTGAGGAAGTCGCGCACGCCCGCGTCGAACCACATCGCCATGTGGTTGCGCTGATCATCGGTCAGCGCGGCGAGGTCGCGGATGAAGTCGCTCTTGTACCAATTGAGGACGTTCGGCGAGACATCCCACGTGCCGTTGCCCTCGCCGTAGTCGTAGCAATTCGCGCCCGTGCCGGCCTGGCAGGTGCCGGCGACGCCATCGAGGCCGACGTCCTCGAACGGCTCGTTCGGTTCGCGATCGCCGTTGCCTTCGGTGCCGGTCGGGTTGCGCAGATAGTGATAGTCATCGCGGTCTGGATCCGGGTTCGTGACCGGATCGTAGCCAGGCTCGTCCTGATCGGCGAGGCCGTCGCTGCCGACATCACGGAAGGGCTCGTAGCCATTCGTGATCACCGGCTCGCCCGGATCGCGCTTGCCGTTGCCATTGAGATCGACCGCGAGCACGAGCTCGGCCGGATCTTGCTGCGCGAGCGTCGGGTCGTAGACGCCGAGGCCGAGCGACGCGCTGTCGCCACCATCGCAGAACGTGATCACGGGCTTGTCGCCGGCGGGGTTGAATTCGCGATCGTAGAAGTTGGTCAGCACCTTCGCGTTCTCGGGCAAGCAGCGCGTCGCCGGCTGGGTCGCGAAGTAGCCGAAGTCGACGCCCGGCGGCGCGTACGGGTTCACCGGGTTGTAGAGCGCCGGGTTGCCCATCGCGCGCGCCATGTCGCGCGTCCCCTTCATGTAGAGCGAGCGATCGAGCGTGAGCCCGACGCCATCACCCTGTTGATAGAGCATGTGCTCGAAGTCCGACGCGGTCTCGAACTGGCCGGGCTTCTGCGAGGTCAGCGGGCAGAGCTGGCCGAGCTTGGTGGTCGTCGCGTCGCAGAACCCGCCGTAGACGAAGTCGCGCACCATCGCGAGCGTGTAGACCATCGAGGGGCCGGGCTCGCCGCCCATGTCGCCGAACGAATCGAAGCGATCGGGGTGGCGCAGGGCGATCGACATCGAGGCGTTGCCGCCCATCGATACGCCGGTGATCGCGTTCCACGAGAACTGCTCCATGTGGGTCGTGCCCGCGGTCTTTTGCGCGACGACCTGGTAGGTCGTGAGCTCGCCACCTCGGAACGTGGCCCGCGACGCGTAGCTATCGGTGTCATCGATCGTGCGGTTCGCGACTGGTGGGAAGAACGGCGTGCCACCCGCGTGCTGCGCGACGATCCGGACGTTGCCGCGCGTCCCGTGGTTCGGCATCCGCGCCATCTTGTAGGGCAGGGTCAGGAGGAACGCGCGGTCCGAGCTCGTGCCCTCGATCCCGAACGCGACCGCCGGGCCGAGTGCCACGTAGCCCTCCGGTGCGATGTCCGCAGCGCACGCGATCGTGAGCGCCTGACTCGGGATGGTCGTGTGCTCGTCCGCCGCGATCGTCGCGCCGGTCAGATCGTCGCCCGCGGTCACCGCGACCGGTGTGGCCATCGTCAGGGTTCCGGACACGCCAGTACCGCAGGTGATGCTGTCGCTCTTGTCATCGCCGCAGCCGAACGAAAGCTCGGCGGTCAGCAGGCAGGCGGCCAGTAGAAGTCCCCTCATGTGCGCGCAGCGTACACATAGTCCACCGAAAATACTGGGGTTCCGATCCCGGCCAAAAGTTGGCGATCGTCGTTCGAGGTCATTACCTTCGACCCCAGGTGAAGACTCTGGCCGACACGCACGTCGAGCCCGCGCTACGGCGCTGGGCTACTCGGCTCGTGCTCGCGATCGTCGTCGCGATCCTGATCGGCTATCTCCCCGGCGAAGCCCTGCGCCGCGATCCGCGCGCGGTCAAGCTCGAGGGCCAGGTCCAGACCCTCGAGACCGACGCGCAGAACCTCGCCGCCGGAAATGCCGCGCTCGCTCGCGAAGTCGAGGCGCTGCGCACCGACGTCGGCGCGATCGAGGATCACGCCCGCGCCGACCTGGGCATGGTCTATCCCGACGAAGTCGTGCTGCGCGTGAACACGCCAACGCCGGTGTCCCGATGAGCGCACCGCCCACGGCCATGACCCGGTATCGCCGCGCGCTTCGCCGCGCCGGCAAGGTCTCGATCGGCGCCTCGGCCGGCGCGCTCGCCTGCGTGATCGTCGCGGTCGGCGGGGTCGATGGTGCGTCGGTGTTCGGCACGCACATTCCTCTGCCGCAAGCGATCGTCTCGGCCGCGGCCCTCGCGCTCGTGGTCGTCGCGGTGATCCGGCGCATCCAGTTCACCGCGCCGACCGCGCGCGCCCAGCGCGTCTCGATGTGGCTCGCCGCGGCCGAGGACCTCGCGGATCTCGAGCTCGCGCTCGCGCTCGTTGCTGGCATCCACGTGATCATCGCGGTCAGCGGCGGGCAGCGCTCTCCGGCCTACCCCGTGCTCTACGGCCTGGTCGCGTTCTCGGCGACGGTACTCGCGCGCCCCGGTGCGATCGCGACCTACGGCGCGGCGCTGTTTCTCGAGGCCGCGCTGCTCGTGCGCACCGGCATCAGCGACGTCACGATCATCGCATTCACGCTCCACGCGCTCTACCTCAGCGGAGCCGGCATCGCGCACGCGGTGCTCCTGCGCGGGTTGACCTCGCGCTACCGCAAGCGGCGGTCGAAGCGGCTCGACGACGAGCTGCTCGCGCTCCGCGACTCGGCGAAGGACTACCGGTTGATCGCCGCGGCGCTCAGCCCGGACTCGCGCGCACCGCGCAGCCGCGACGAAGAAGAGCGCCTGCTCGCGGTCGGCGGGGTCGGCATGATCGGCGATGCGACGAGCTGGGTGCTCGCGACCCTGAAGCGCTCGCTCGGTGCGCGCACGGTCGCGCTGCTCTGGGTCGAAGATGATGGCGAGCGCGTCAAGCTCAAGGACATCGCCTCGGATGCCGACGACATCACCGAGCAGCCGCGGCTCGCCTCGGCCGGGGTGCTGGGTGCGGTGCTCCGCGATCGCGCGCCCTTGATCGTCGGTGCGACCAAGCCCGGGCAGGTGCCGTACTACGATTCGAATCGGTCCGGGGTCGCGCTCGTCGCGGTGCCGATCCTCGAGGGTGGCCACCTGCGCGGCATCCTCGCGGCGGATCGCGATGGCGCGTTCGCGGAGGCCGATCGCGATCTGCTCGCCGATGCCGGCGGCCAGGTGCTGCGCGCGGTGCAAGCCGAGCAGGTGTTCCGCGCCGTGGAGCGCGCGAAGTACGAGCACGAGCGGTTCTTCACGGCGACCGC
>JANXOP010000204.1 GCA_025357755.1 Kofleriaceae bacterium
ACGAGCTGGTCGGCCACGGGGGCACCGCGCTGGCCTGTGGTGGTCAGATCCGTGAGGTCCAGCTGTTCTGGTTCGCGGGCGGCTGGATTCGCTACCACTTCGCGACCCCACCGGGCCTCGCGGCGCAGCTCGCAATCTCGATGGGCGGCATCGCGGTCGAGGCCCTCGCGGGCATCGTGTTGTGGCTCGGCGTGCGCGCCGATGGCCTCGGGCGCCGGCTCGTGCGTGGCGTCGGTACGGCCCTCGTGGTCCACGCGAGCTGGTATCTCGCGACCGGTGCGTGGCAGGGGTTTGGCGATGGCCAGCTGCTCCATCGCGTGCTCGGCAACGCGCGGTATCCGGTCGCGCTCGCCGCGGGCGCGATCACGTGTGCGTGTGGCTATCTCGGGGCGCGCAGCATCACGGGACCGCTGCGCGCGACCCAAGCCACGCTCGTAGCGCTCGTGATCGCGGCTGCGCTCGCGGCGGGACTCCACGCGGGGCTCGCGGTCGGCGAGATGGGCGTCCGCCACGACGCGACGTACTCCACGATCATGCAACCCGAGCACGAGCGCCAGGTCGATCGCGACCTCGCGCGGTGGGAGGCGTACGAAGCGGCTCGTGGTGGGGAGGCCACGCCCGTGCAACGCGAGCGCGAGCACGCGCGGCTCGAGCGGGTCCATCGCACATTCCCGTTCGCGTGGTTGCTCGGTGCGTGCGCCGCGATGGCGATGGTGATCGGCGCGTGGCGGTCCCTGCACGATCACGAGCCCCTGCACGCGCTCTCGAACCGCTTGCTCGTGCGCGCGACGGCGACGGCTGCGATTGCGATCGCCGCCGTGATCGCGATCGATCGGTTCGCGCGCTAGAGTCGGGGCGTGGAACGCAGCGTCTCGACCCTCCTGGGCGGCGGCCTCAGGCCGAACGATCCGCGGAGGTTCTTGATCGAAGCGATGGTCGGCGCGTCGACCGCGGACGGCATGATCGACGAGCGCGAAGCCGCGGCGATGCAGAAAGCGATCGCGGAGCACCCGATCTTCCACGGCCTCGGCGCGAGCGCCGCGAAGACCCTGATCGATCTGTCGACCGATGCGATCAAGTACGCGGGCTCGGCGGTCGCACGTACGCCCTCGATCGCACGCGGCTTACCGGCACGGATCCATCGCCTCGCGGCCTACGGCATGGCCGCCGAAATCGCGCTCGCGGACGACCAGCTCGTCGATAGCGAGCTGCACTTTCTCGAGGCCCTGCGGATCGCGCTCCGGATCGCGCCGCTCGAGGCCGAAAATCTGATGCGCGCGGCGCGCGCGGATCAGCTCGCCGCGTACCTCGACGATCGCTATCTCCGGGTGAAGCAGTTGATCTCGACCGCGTGCGAGGTATTCGCGCTGCGCGCCCTCGCGCGCGGCGTCGCGAGTGACGATCACCGTTTCGAGGTGCGCGATTTCTTCGCCGCGATTCCCGATCTCGCAACCTCGAACGACGAGCTCGACGCCGAGCTCTATCGCGCCTTCCGACGCCCCCGCGCGGCCCAGGCCGAGGTCTACGGTGAGCTCGCGAAGGTCGCTCGAAGTTTGCCGGATCCGGTCGACCGCTATTGGATGGTGGTCTATACGCTGGTCGCGGAGATGCCCGCGGCGGTGCCGAGCTGGCACGTGATCCCATTCATGGGCGTGATGCAAGCGGCTTTTCAGATCGTCGATGCGGACATGGCGCTCGCGGTCATCGATGCCTTGACATTTCCGGCTGCTCTGCCACGGCCTACGTAAAATAAATTCGAGGTTTTCCGAGGCTGGCTTCGCGCGCGCGAAGTGCATAATGTGCGCACGCCGTCATGATGTCTGGAACTCAACAACTCGTCGAACGCATCCGCACTCGCCTCGATCAACAAGATCATGCGGTGAAGATTTCAGGACCCGCAGACGAATCCGCAATTACAGCGGCCGAGACGGCACTCGAGTGCACGTTCCCACCATCGTATCGGAACTTCTTGCTCACCTTCGGCGGCATCGCGCTGCCGACCCACCTCGGCATCGTCCACGACTTCGTGGGTGTCGACGTCGTGAACCGCACGCTCAAGGGCCGCGAAGAGAAGAAGCTGCCGCAGCACCTCCTGGTCGTGGGCCTCGGCGCCCAGTCCCAGGAGTGGTTCTGCCTGGACACCAACCACCCGAGCTCGGCCGGCGAATACCCGGTGGTGATGTTCGACGCCCGCGACAATGCGGTCGACCAGCAGTTCTACGACGACTTCGGTCAGATGCTGGACGAGGTCATGGGCTTCGTCGCCGATAGCCTCGATCAGCCGCTGGATTAATCAGCAACCGGGTCTGGGACTTGCTATAGCTTCCGTGATGTCTCGGCCGACGTGGGCGCGCTGGATCACCAGGATCTCCCTGGTGGTCGCGCTCGTCGCCTTGGTGCTGACGATCCACGACACCGGCCTCGCCACGATCGGCCGCTACTTCAAGCGGATCGGCTGGTGGTGGTTCGCCGTGGTCGCGCTCGAGGTTGTCATCACGTCACTCGATGCGGTCGCGATCCGCGCCTTCATGTCACCCGAGCAAGCGAAGGTGCGCTTCCGCTCTGCGCTCTTGTCTCAGCTCGCGGGTCGATCGGTCAACGCGGTCACGCCGAGCGGTCAGCTCGGTGAAGCGGTCAAGGTCTCGGTCCTCACCGAGCACGTGAGCCAGTCGCGCGCGGTCGCCACGATCCTCCTTTATAACGTCGTGAGCTTCACGGTCGAGCTCCTCACGGTCGCGGTCGCGGCGCCGTTCGTGGCGTTGCTCATCCCGATGCCGCCCGCGCTGCGTGGCTTGATGCTCGGCACGTCGGTCGTCTGCGCGGTGATCGCGATCGGGCTCTACACGCTGGTCCATCGCGGTGTGCTCTCGAGTATCGCTCGCCTGTTTCGTCGGCTCCGCGTGCTCAGCGAGGCGCGGTACGAGAAGTGGCACGCGACGCTCGAAGCGGTTGACCACAAGATGCAGATCTCCGAAGGCGCGCGGAAGCGTGATCGCATCATGGGGATCTGCGCGGTGACGCTCTCGCGACTGACCTCGATGGGGCTCTCGCTCCTCATTTTACACGCGGTCGGCGAGCCGATCACGGGCCGCTTCATCGCGGGGTACACGGTCGGCGCGTTTGTCGTCTACATGCTCTCGACGTTCGTCCCGATGGGCCTCGGCGTCTCGGAAGGCGGCAATTACTGGCTGTTCCGCGCGCTCGGTGAGAATCCCGCACGCGGGGTTACCCTGGTGATTGCTCGCCGCGTCACGCTCGTGGTCTACGCCGGGATTGGCCTCGTCTTGATGGCGGTGAGCGAGACTGTCGCCCGCGCCCGCGAAGGCATCCCGGTCGCGCAGCCGTCGGAGGCCGCGCCGCTCCCACGCGCCGTGATCAAAGCCGCAGATTAAGCATCGCTAAGCCAGCGCTGCTTCTTCGT
Source organism: Kofleriaceae bacterium (assembly GCA_025357755.1). GTDB lineage: Bacteria > Myxococcota_A > Polyangia > Haliangiales > Haliangiaceae > JABFXX01. The sequence goes on from JANXOP010000204.1 coordinate 3,422, forward strand.
CCTGTCGCTGAATTGAGATGGGGCTGTACGACCCTCGTGATAGTTTCCGCGCCACATGCGTCGCGCCGTCTGCACGTTAGCAATTTTTGCAGTGATGTTCGTTGCGGGTTGTGGAGGCTGCGGCGGAGACCATCCCAACACCAACGTCGATGCGGGGCCGACCGGCGATGCACCGCCTGCGTCGGTCGTGTGCGAGACGCTGGCGCCGATCGCCTCCGGTACATGCGCGCTCACCGCGGGCGGCACGTCGACGTTGATCAAGGGCAACATCCTCACGCCGACGACCGTGTACACGGGTGGTCAAGTCGCCGTCGACAACACCGGCCACATCACGTGCGTCGGGTGCGATTGCGCCGCTGGCGGCGAGACGGTGTTGACGTGTCCCGACGGCGTCGTCTCGCCGGGCCTCATCAACACGCACGATCACATCACGTTCACGCAGAACCTCCCGTACACCGACACGGGCGAGCGCTACGACGACCGCCAGCAGTGGCGCAAGGGCAATGGCTCGCACACGAAGATCACGTCGGCCGGCAGCGCGACGACCGCGCAGGTCCAGTGGGGCGAGCTTCGCTTCCTCATGGGTGGCGCGACCTCGATCGTCGGCTCGGGTGGCCAGAAGGGCCTGCTCCGCAACCTCGATCAGGCCGCGAACCTGGAAGGCCTCACGAAGAAGGCGGTCAACTTCGACACGTTCCCGCTTGCCGATTCGAGCGGCACGCAGCGCACCGCCGATTGCAACTACGGTGGCACCGCGACGACGGTCGATTCGCTCGCGGCGTTCGACGCGTACGAGCCACACACCTCGGAAGGCATCGACACGTTCGCGCACAACGAGTTCCTGTGCGAGACCAGCGCGACGTACGACACGGTCGCTCCGGGGGTGTCTCAGAACCTCGGGATCTCGAAGACCTCGATGATCCATGCGGTGGGCCTGCTCTCGGCAGATTACGCCCTCATGGCCTCGAACGGCGTCGGGATGGTCTGGTCGCCGCGCTCGAACATCACGCTCTACGGCGACACGGCACGCGTCTCGATCGCGTCGCGGCTCGGCGTCAACATCGCGCTCGGCACCGATTGGATGCCGAGTGGCTCGATGAACCTGTTGCGCGAGCTCAAGTGCGCTTCGTCCTTCAACACGAAGTACCTCCACTCGTACTTCGACGCGAAGGGGCTGTGGTCGATGGTCACGTCGAACGCGGCCGCGGTCACCAAGATGGACGACACGATCGGCGTCCTCGCCGCGGGTCACATCGCGGACATCTCGATCTTCGCGGGTCACGGCAAGGACTACCAGGCCGTCATCGATGCGAATCCCGAGGACGTCGCGCTCGTCATGCGCGGTGGCAAGGTGCTCTACGGTGATGACGCGCTCGTCGGCGGTCTCGCCACGCAGTGCGATCAGGTCAACGTCTGCAACGTCATGAAGCAGGTCTGCTTGATGACCGAGGTCCAGAAGACCTACGCGGGGCTGATGAGCGCCGCGGGCGCGGTCTATCCGGCATTCTCCTGCGATGCGACCCCGATGAACGAGCCGACCTGCGATCCGAAGCGCCCGACCTCGGTCGGTGGCTCGTCGATCTACACGGGAGTCGCGAGCGCGACCGATAGCGACGGCGATGGCATCCCGGATGCGACCGACAAGTGTCCGGACGTGTTCGATCCGATCCGCCCGCTCGACAACGGCATGGAGGCCGACGCCGATGGCGATGGCCTCGGCGATGCCTGCGACCCGTGTCCGCTCGACGCGAACACCACGATGTGCACCACGGTCGATCCGAACGACCGCGACCACGATGGTCGTGCGAACGCGATCGATAACTGCCCCGACATCGCGAACCCCGACCAGGCCGACATGGATATGGATGGCAAGGGCGACGTCTGCGACGCGTGCCCGAACCAGGCGAACCCGGGCGCCGCGGGCTGCCCGGCGACGATCTACGCGATCAAGTCGATGGTGCTGCCTTCGGGTACCGCCGTCGAGGTCCAGCACGCGCTCGTCACGGGCAAGGGCACGAACGGCTTCTTCGTCCAGATCAAGATCGGCGATGTCGGCTTCAACGGCGCTGACTACTCGGGACTGTTCGTGTTCACCGGGACCACCTCGACGTTCCTCACGAGCGCGACGGTCGGTGCTCGCCTCACGATGGATGGCACGATCGACGTGTTCGGCGGCGAAATCGAGCTCGATAACCTCACGTCCGTGACCGTCGAATCGGTGGGTCCGGAAGCCGCGCCTGAGCCGATCACGGTCACCTACGCGGACGTCGCGACCGGCGGAGTACGCCAGGCGAAGCTCGAAGGCGTGCTCGTCACGGTACCTGCTTCGACGGTGACCGCGATCGACACGGCGTTCGGCGAGGCGACGCTGACCGCCGCCGATACCACCACGCTGATCATGGACGACACGCTGTATCTGGCGAACGCCGCGGTCGGTCAGAACTACACGACGGTCACGGGTGTGCTCTCGACGAAGTCGACCACGGGTGGCTCGGCCTCGAAGCTCCAGCCGCGCGCGGCCTCGGATCTCGTCGCCGGCGCACCGGGCCTGCTCTCGTTTAGCCCGAGCCTCAGCTATGCGAGGGTCGGTACCACCAACGTGCCGACCTACCCGAGCCCGCTCACGGTCTCGCTCACGGGTCCCGCGATCGGTGACACGACCGTGGTGGTCGTGTCGGGAACGACCGCCGCACTGACCGTCACGAACGTCACGGTCCCGAGCGGCATGACCTCGGCGCCGATTCCCGTCACGGCCCTCGCGGCGAGCCCCGACGTGACGGTCACGGCGATGCTCGGCACGCAGATGCAGACCGCGCACGTTCGCGTGCTCGGTGCGGCGGAGGCGCCGGCGACGGTGACCCTGGCGCCGAACGACGCGACCGTGGCCGTCAATGGCACGGTGCAGTTCACGGTCACGCTCGACGTTCCGGCCGTCACGACGGCGACGATCGGACTCGCGGTCACGAATGCGGCGGGCACGTTCCCGGCGACCGTGACGATCGCGGCGGATCAGATCGCGACCACGTTCACCTATACCGATACGGCACTGAGCGGCACGTCGATGCTGACCGCGACGTTCGGTGCGAGCACGAGCAGCGCGAACATCACGGTCTCGACCGGTGCAAACCACCTCGTGATCAACGAGGTCGACTACGACAACATCGGGAGCGACACGGCCGAGTACATCGAGATCTACAACCCGTCGGCCCAGACGGTGAGCCTGGCGAACAAGGTGCTCTACCTGGTCAACGGTTCCGATAGCACCGTGTACACGACGGTCGATCTGTCCGGCGCTGTCTCGCTCCCGCCGCTCACCTACCTCGTCGTGGCGGGCGCGGGAGTGACGGTGCCGGCCAGCGCGAAGAAGATCGATCCGGGTTGGACGTCGAACGCCGTCCAGAACGGTGCACCCGATGGCATCGCGCTCGTCGATACCAGCGCGCTGACCGTGATCGACGCGTTGTCGTACGAGGGTTCGATCACCGCCGCGATGCTGCCCGGGTTCACCGTGCCACCGAGCCTGGTCGAGGGCACGGTGCTCGACCCGACCGTCGCCGATTCCAATACAGCGGATGGCTCGCTGTGCCGGCATCCGAACGGCCAGGACACCGACAACGCCAACGCCGATTGGGCCTTCTGCGCCACTCGGTCTGTCGGCACGGCGAACCCCTGATCTGCTATAACGCGCCATCAACCAGGAGCACTCCCCGATGGCGTTTTCGCTCGATAAGTCCGGTATCTCCGTCGCCGAAATTCATCGCAATGCCACCCCGGCATTTCTGTATGAAGCGGCGCTGAAGTTCGAAAAAGGCTCGGCGATCTCGTCGACGGGTGCGCTCATCGCGTACTCGGGCAAGAAGACGGGTCGCAGCCCCACCGACAAGCGCGTCGTCGACGAGCCCGAGGTTCGCGACGACATCTGGTGGGGCGCGGTCAACATCAAGCTCGATCCGCAGAGCTTCCTCATCAACCGCGAGCGCGCGATCGACTACTTGAACACGCGCGATCGCTTGTTCATCGTCGATGGCTACGCCGGCTGGGATCCGAAGTTCCAGCTCAAGATCCGGATCGTGACCTCGCGCGCCTACCACGCGTTGTTCATGCACAACATGCTGATCCGCCCGACCGCGGAGCAGCTCGCGTCGTTCGGCGAACCCGACTACGTGATCTACAACGCCGGCGGCTTCCCCGCGAACCGCCACACGGCCGGCATGACCTCGACGACCTCGATCGACCTGTCGTTCCAGCGCCGCGAATTCGTCATCCTCGGCTCGGACTACGCCGGCGAGATGAAGAAGGGCGTGTTCACGATCATGAACTACCTGATGCCGAAGCAGGGCGTGCTCTCGATGCACTGCTCGGCGACGCAGGCGCGGGACAACTCCGATACCTCGATCTTGTTCGGGCTCTCGGGCACCGGCAAGACCACGCTGTCGGCCGATCCGAAGCGCTTCCTGATCGGCGATGACGAGCACTGCTGGAGCGATGACGGCGTCTTCAACATCGAAGGCGGCTGCTACGCGAAGGTCATCAAGCTCTCGAAGGAGCAGGAGCCCGAGATCTGGAACTCGCTCCAGTTCGGCGCCGTGCTCGAGAACGTCAAGTTCGATCACTTCAACCGGGTCGACTACGACGACACCTCGATCACCGAGAACACGCGCGGCTCGTACGTACTCGACACGATCCCGAATGCGAAGCTCCCGGCGGTCACCGGTCACCCGAAGAACGTCATCTTCCTCACGGCCGATGCGTTCGGCGTGCTGCCGCCCGTCTCGAAGCTGACCCCGGCGCAGGCGATGTATCACTACATCTCCGGCTACACCGCGAAGGTCGCGGGGACCGAGGTCGGCGTGAAGGATCCGGAGCCCACGTTCAGCGCGTGCTTCGGTGGCCCGTTCCTGGTCTGGCACCCGACCAAGTACGCCGAGCTCCTCGCTGAGAAGCTCAAGAAGCACGGCGCGCAGACCTGGCTCGTCAACACCGGCTGGTCGGGCGGCGCCTACGGCACCGGCTCGCGGATCAAGCTCAAGTACACGCGCGCGATCATCGATGCCATCCACTCGGGTGCGCTCGACAAGGTCGCGACCGTCGAAGATCCGAACTTCGGCTTCGCGGTGCCCACGAGCTGCCCGGAGGTCCCCTCGGAGATCCTGACGCCGCGTAACACGTGGGCCGACAAGGCCGCGTACGACGCCAAGGCCAAGACCGTCGCGAAGCTGTTCACCGAGAACTTCAAGAAGTACGAGGCGCAGGCCTCGGCGGAAGTTCGCGCCGGCGGCCCGAAGAGCTAGATCACGATCAGTTCCGCTTTGGGATCGAGGCGTCGTAGATCTTCGGGATCCGACGTCACGATCTTGGCGCGGTGCGCACGCGCGCAGAGAACGACCGATGCATCGACGACGTCGGTCGTGCCGGTGACCCCGCAGAGCTGACCAGCAGCACGTGCGCGACGGTCGTCGAGTTGCTCGACAGCGATCCCTGGCGTGGCCAGCATCCAGGCGAGCCGCGCTTGTCGGCGCCCGTCGCGCCAAACCTGTGCTAGCGCACCCGCTGGGATCATGATTGCTACCGCCTCATCGAGGGCGACGGTCACGATCCTGGCAACGGTGCGGTCGCGCTTCTCGAATGCGATCAGACCACCTGCGTCGAAGACGAGGGCTTCGCTCATCGCTTCTTTCGCGTTGGTTGCCTCGTGACTCGCCTTGGCTTCTTGATTCCGATCAGCCGTTCCGTTTCATGACGCTCCGCCGCTGTCATCGGCCCGCCCGTCTCTTCGAGCATCTGGTCGAGCAAGACTCGCAGATCCTGCTGTTTTGATTTTTCCTCGATCGCATCTGCGATGTAGGCACTCACACTCATGGCTCGCCCCTCCTTGACCTCACGTTTGACATGCTCTGCCGCCCGCGATGGCAGGCTGACAGCAAGCTTCGTGTACGCGGTCATACCGGCAGTATAACCAGCATCGCGGCCACTCGCAACGAGCCTTATTTTGCCTTGGGCTGCGTGCCGGCGTCGACGATCGTGAGCCGCTTCGCGTCGTAGTACTTCTCGGCAACGCGCGCGATGTCTGCGGGCGTGACCGCCTGGATCTTCGCGCGCAGCTCGCGCTCGAACGCGGGCGTCCGGTCGCGGTAGAGTTCCGTGACCAGGAGCTCGAGCTGGTAGTCATCGTCCGAGAGGCTCGTGTCTTCCTGCTTGATCCATGCGGTGACCGCGCGCGCGAGCTCGTCGGCGGGAACGGGCGTGGTCGCGAGGTTCGTGAGCTCCGCGATGAACGAGGTCTTCGCCTTCGCGAGGTTCTGCGGCGCGACGATCGCATATCCATCGAACCCGCCGGCATCGTCGGTCGAGCCCGCGTGCGCCGTGACGCCGACGCCGTACGACAGCCCTTCGGTCTCGCGCAGCCGCATCCAGAGGCGCGATCCGGTATAGCCACCGAGCAGCTGGGCGGCCATCAACCAGGGCGCGTAGTCCGGATCGGTGTCCTTCATCTGGATGTCGAACGCGAGGCCGACCGTGGTCTGCTCCTTGTCTTCGATCTCGATCGACGAGTGCTGCCCGGCGAGGCCGAACGGCTTGCCGTCGAGCCGCGCGTACGGGCGCTTGGTCTGCCAGCTGGCGAACAGCTTCTCGATCTGCGGCGCGAGCGTGGCGGGGTCGCAATCGCCCACGACCGCGAGCTCGCCGTGACCTGCGCCGACGAACTCTTTGTAGAACTGGCGCACCTCGCCGGGGCGGACCTGCTTGAGAGCGGCGATCTTCTCGGTCGCGCTCTGCGGATAGCGCGGATCTGATTTGGGCCATCGGGTCGTGAGGTGGGCGAGCTCGGCGCGAACCACCGCATCGGGGCTCTCGAGCTCGGCCTCGAGGTCCGCGAGCTCGGCCTGGCGCACGAGCTCGAATTCCTTGTCGGGCAAGCTCGGCGTGGTCAGGATCTCGGCCGCGAGCTCGAGGACCGCGGGCAGATTCGCCCGCACCGTCTCGATCTCGAGCTTGAGCCCGGTCGCATCGCTCGTGATGGAGAGATGCGCCTTGAGCTGGTCCTCGAGGTCGCGCAGCGCCTGCTCGGACTTCTTCGTCGTGCCGCGAAGCAGGAGCGGTGCGAGGAGCTGGCCGACCATGCTCTTGCCCTGCAGCGCTTTATCGTCGCCCCAGTGCAGCGCGAGTGCGAGGTGAACCTTCGCACCGCGCGTTCGCTTCGGCAGGAACGCGAGCTTGATGCCGGCGGCCATCGTCCGCTCGGTGCGCGCCTCGAGGTTGTCGTACGTCGCGGCGAATTGTTCGCCGAGCACCGGCGGTTCACCGGGACCGACGTTCTTCACGAGCTCCGCGATCGGAGGAGTCTCGGTCAGTGGTGCGCGATCGATCTGGCCGCTGATCGGCAGGAACGTCCCGACGGTGCGATTCGAGCGCTTGAGGTAGAGCTTCGCGAGGCGCTGGACATCGTCGAGCGTGACCGCCTTGATCCGATCGCGGATCGCGAACAGCGCGCGCCAGTCGCCCAGAGCGATATCCTCCGAGAGCAGCGTCGCGATCAGCTGGCTGTTGCCGAACGCGAGCTCGAGCTCGTTCAGGCTCGCGGTGCGCCAGCGCTCGAGCGCCCTCGGATCGAGCTTGCCGAGGTTCTCGATCTCGGTCTGCATGATGTCGCGAACGCGCGCGACATTATTCGGATCGCGCACCTGCGCGGTGAGGGTGACGAGGTTCGGATCGTGGAGCGGCTCGTCGCTCCCTTCGATCGAGGCCGCGAGCCCGGTCTCGACGAGCTTCTTGTAGAGGATCCCCGAGGGACGCCGGCTCAACAGATCCACGGCCGCGCCAAGCGCCGCGAAATCGGGCGAGCTTCCTGCGACCCCGTGATACGCGAGCTCGACGATCGAGACCTCGCCCTTGCGGCGAAGCGACACGCTCCGCTCGCCATCCTGTGCGGGCTCGACGGTGTACGACTCGCCGAGCGTGCGAGCTGGTTTCGGGATCGCGCCAAAGCTCTTCGCGATCGATGCGAGGGCCGAGGTCTCGTCGAACTTGCCGGCGACGACGAGCACCGCGTTGTCGGGCTGGTAGTACTTCTCGTAGAATGCGCGGAGCGAGCTCGCGGGCACGCGTTCGATATCCGAGCGCGAGCCGATCGTGGATTTGCCGTAGTTGTGCCAGAGGTAGGCGGTCGCGCTCACGCGCTCGTCGAGGATCGCGTTCGGATCGTTCTCGCCACCTTCGAGCTCGTTGCGAACGACCGAGAACTCGGTCTTGAGGTCCTCGGCCGAGACCTCGGCGTGGATCATCCGGTCCGCCTCGAGCGCGAGCGTCCAGTCGAGGTTCTCCTGCGACGCGGGGAGCGTCTCGAAGTAGTTCGTGCGGTCGTAGCTGGTCGATCCGTTCGCCTGGCCGCCGTGTTCTTCGAGCAGCTTGAGCACGTTGCGATGAAGTGGCGAACCCTTGAACATCATGTGCTCGAGCAGGTGCGCCATCCCGGTCTCGCCGTAGCCCTCGAACCGCGAACCGACCACGTAGGTGATGTTGACCGTTATGGTCGATTGCGTCGGATCGGGAAACAGCAGGATCTGCATCCCGTTCGCGAGCCGATACTGGGTAATTCCCTCGACGGTGAGGACCTTCTCGGCCGGCGCGATCGGCGCCTGGACGGGTGGCGGTGGCGCAGCGGTTGCGCGAACCGGAAGGGGGGCACTGCCACAAGCCGCCAACCAGATCATCGCCGCTGCCAGCTTCATGGTTCCCGATACCACACCCGCAACAATGCGTCGCAGGGGGAGCTCTTTGACTCTTTGACTCTTTTAATCGGGGGGTCGATTCCACCATGATGTGCGGCTACCCTAGTGACCATCGCTTCTGTCACCAAACCCGCCATGCCACGCCTCGGCAACGAACCGATGGGCGCGGTCCACGTTCCGCACACGGTCATCGTGTCGAACGTCGGCATCCTCACGTGGAGTGAGGAAGAGCTGGTCATCGAGCCCGAGCCCGCCGAAGTCGGCCGCGCGGTCTGCGTCGTCTCGGGAGGGCGGCTCGCGTTTCGCCGCGTGCTCGAAGTGCGCGGTCACAAGCTCCGGCTGCGCGCCGATATCGCGCCTTTCGACGAGTGGTGGGACCGACCGATCGTCGGGTGCGTGAAGCCGCGCGTGATCGATCGCGTGGCCGCGGTCGCTCCTGAAGCGTGGACGCGAGCGAACTGGGAAGCGGCGCTGGTCTACGCCCGCGTGCTCGCGGCACGCAGCCGGCTCGCGCGCCGTCGCCATGTCGAGTTCACGAGCCGCGTGCTCGAACACGACGAATGGAATCGCGTGCGCGATTTCTGGCGCGAGGCGTGCGGTCGCGAGCTCCACGCCAAGGCCGATGCGCATCAGTTCGTGATCGGCTTGTTCGACGGCAAGCGCCTGATCGGCGCGAACATCCACCTCGTGTTCGGCGAGCAATCGTACTCGGCGTTCACGCTCGTCGATCGGCGCTACCGCGGTACCGGTGGCGGTATCTGGATGATCGAGCACAGCCTGCGCGTCGCGCGCGAGCGCAAGCTCGCGAGCATGTACGTGCATATCAACGTGCGGAACTTGCCTTCGATCCGCGCGTATCAGCGCGCTGGCTTCGTGAAGAAGGACTGGTGGACCGATCCATCGGACGAGCTCGCGTCCGCCGAGCGGCAGTGGTTCGTGCTCGAAAAAGATCTCTAGACGGGCAACCGCGGTTGCCGCTGCCTCGGGGTTACGTTCCTCTTTGCAACGCGGTAGCGACCGGCGCCCCGCGCCGAAGGCGCTTCGCAGATCGCGTTCGAGCTGCATCCAGTGCGGCTAACCAGCGATAAGTAAACCAGTGTGGTTTCCATGATCGTCGAATCCTGAACCAGGACTGTCCCGGGACAATTCGTGATCATCATGGCGCTAGATGCGCAATACTCCCTCCGGGCGAGCGGCATAGGGGTTGCTCGAGGTGGCGAGACATGGCTCGTAAGGACGTGGTGTTGGTACTCGCGCTCGGCGCGACGGTGGCGGCAGCGTGGGCGACCTTGCGGTCGTCGAGCTTGACGACGTTCAGTGGATCGATGGCCAGGGTCAACGGCTTGATCGAACCACGGTCTGCGACCCTCTCGAAGAGTGGCAAGCCGCTGACCTTCTTCATTCCGCCAGGCATCGGGCCTGGTCGCCTTCGGATCCGGTGGGCGGGCAGGTGCGATCCGGCGTTCGTCAACGTCGTCGATCTCGAGGGCGCTGGTGACGAGCACTGGCGAGAGACGTGGATCGTCGCCGCCAACGGATCGGGCGATAGTCAGGTCGAGCTGCTCGCGAACAACCCGAGACCGTGGAACGGACGACTACTCGGGATCGTACCGAGTGCACACTGCGAAGCGGGCACCGCGCAGCTCGATTCGCCGGCCCAGCCGTAAGCGTCCGCGTCAGGGCAAGAACGAGGTGTGGAGCGCTTCCATCAGCGCGTTCGGCGCGCGATTGCCGACCGCGTTCGCCGGCAACACGCCCTCGTTGATCGTCCACACGATCGTGCCGCCGTAGCCGTTCGCGCGCGCGAAGGCGGCTTTGTCGGCGATCGATTGCTCGTCCTCGTAGCTGATATAGCGGGTCGCCGCGCCGCAACCCGAGTCGGTCTTCACCGTCGCCAGTGCGAGGTACGGCGCCTTCGCGGTGGCATCGCGCTGGATCTCGGTGGCGGTCGCGTTCGCGAACGTCCCGTTCGCGGCGAAGAACTTCGTGAGCGGATAGTCATTGTCGCCGCCGACGATCTGGTTCGCGCTGCTCGTTACCTGGCGCGGCCCGGAGATGCCGCCGGTGTAACAGATCGCGTAGAACCCCATGCCCATGCCGAGCTTCGCCTTCGGAATCCCGACCGCCGCATAGCGTGAGAGCGTGTCATCGACCGCGATCGGGGTCGCGGTCGTGACTCCACTCAGCGGACTGAGGAACCACGAGCTCCAGCCTTGGCCCACCACGGCCGTGCTCGGGAAATACGTCTGGACATTGAACTGATCGAGCGACCCGGCGAGGGTGGCCATACGGGCATCGACCGTCTGGAAGTTTCCATTGATCGCGCCTGCAGGGTAGCTCAGCACGATCGTGGGTCGCGCAGCTCGCAATGCCTGCGCGAGCGCGACGAGGTTGTCGAGGTTCACGCTGTCCTCCCAGTCGAGATCGATGCCGTCGTAACCGAGCTTGTCGAGCTCCGCGAGGAGCGCGGTGACGAAGGCCGCGCGGTGCGCCGCGCTCGCGGCGGTCGCGATATTCGCGCCCGCCCCAGCACCGCCGAGCATCAGCAGCGCTTTGACTCCATGCGCGTGTGCCGCAACCGCGAGTGCTTCGGCGTCGGCGACCCCCGTTCCGTTCGAATCGTCGAACGATTCGTCGAGCGTGAGGTCGGTCTTGACCACCATCGGTGCGAACGCGATGTGGCTGAGCCCAGCCCAGTCGATGTTCGCGGTCGGATAGTCGTTTATGCCGTAGCCGACGTAGTAGCCCAGCACCCAGAGGTGCGGTGCGCCGCTGCCACTGCCACTACCATCGATGGGCGAGGCATCGATCAAGGCATCGGGGTCGCGCGCGTCGCTGCGGGTCGCATCACTCGGGTTCGAGTGCGAGCTCGAACAGCCCACGACTGCGGCCACGACCATCGCTCCGAGCGCCCTGTTCATCGGACCATCGTAACCCGAAAGTTGCGACGCGCTGTGACGTGATCGATAAGCAGGGCATGGCGAAGAAGCGCAGCACCAAGACGATCTCGAAGACCGTGGCTCCGATGATGCTCGTCCGCCCGGAGCCTAAAGTGATTGCGAAGAGCGACATCGCGGCGCGCGCCCACGAGCTGTTCGTGGCGCGCGGTGGCCAGCCCGGTCACGCGATGGCAGACTGGCTCGCGGCCGAGACCGAGCTCCACGCGCTCGCGTAACATACCGCGCGAGAGCGCGAACGCCGTGCAGGGGACGGCTCGCGAATGGTCTACTGATCGAGCGCGTGCTCGAGCGCGATCGGACCACACGCGAGCGTCTTGCCCGGCTTGCCCTTCTTGTCATCGGTGAGCACGAGCGCGTGTCCGACGACGGCGCCGTCGCCACTCACGCTGATCGCGACGCCACTCAGATCGATAGTGCTCGAGTCCGCGGTCGCGGAGAACGAGAGGTCGCTTGCGGCCACCGCCTTGAGCGCGGCGCCCGGCTTCGCGCAAGCAGCACCCTCGTGAACGACCAGGTGATAGCTGCCGGGCTTGAGCCCCTCGAACCCGGTCGACTGCACGGCGGCCGTTCCACCTTCGGGTTGCGCGAACGTCACGGTCGCGGCCTTGAACTTCTGGCCCTTGCTCGGCGTGAGGTCGG
>JANXOP010000241.1 GCA_025357755.1 Kofleriaceae bacterium
GCCGTCGCCTGCGCCGACCCGATCGGCGCGCGCACGACGGGGACCGGCACGGCGACCGGCGCGCCCCCGGGCGTCGGGACGCGGCCGGCGGCGACTGGCACCGCCGCGCGCGGGACAGCGGGCGTCCCGGGCTGCACCGGCTGCGTCGGCGCGCGGGGCATCCGCATGCTCGGGTTGTTCGGATCGGGCGGCCGCGTCGGCGTCATCGTGCGCGGCGCCGGCGGGCGCGGCTGGGACGGCGGCAGCGTCGGCGCCTTCGCGGAGGGCGGCGGGCCGGCCTCGCTCGGCAGCATGATCGCGCCGATCGCGCGCAGGCGCGTCAAGATCGCGACGCCCCGCTCCGTCGGCAGGCCGGTCGCGAGCAGGATCTGCCGCGCCGTCTGGACGCCGTCGATGCGGGTCAAGACGAAGTACTCCTCGGGCCCCAGACCCGCCTTGAGCGGATCGAACCCGGGTGTCGAGCGGAGCTTTTGCTCGCTCGAACCAATCCCGGCGATGTCGGCCGGTACCGTACTCACAGCGGAAACCCTATCATCGATCGAGGCGCGCCTCGCACTGGCTCACGCGCGAGACGACGCGTGAACCGCGCGGCTCACTTGCCTGCCCCATCGGCGAGGACGCCGCGGAGAATGGCGACCGCTTCGTCGAGCTGGGCGTGCGTCACGACGTAGGGCGGCGCGAAGCGGATCACCTTGTCGCCGGCGATCGACACCAGGAGCCCCTGCTCGCGGCACTTCGCGGTGACCTGGCCCGGGTTGCCGGAGACCGCGATCCCGCGCAGGAGGCCGCGGCCGCGCGCGTCGAGGACGTGGCCGGGGAACGCGGCGACGAGCTCGCCGAGCCGCCCGGCCAGGTAGTCGCCGGCCTCGGCGACGCGCCCGAGCAAGCCCTCGCTCTCGATGATGGCCAGGACCGCGTTCGCGGCCGCGCAGGCGAGCGGGTTGCCGCCGAAGGTCGTGGCGTGGGGGACCGCGCCACCGGCGAGCGCGGCGAGGCCGGCCGCGGCCTTCTCGCTGCAGGCGATCGCGCCGATCGGCACCCCGCCGCCGAGGCCCTTCGCGAGCGTCATCACGTCGGGCTCGACGTCGTCGTGCTGGTGCCCGAACCACTTGCCGGTGCGGCCCACGCCGGTCTGCACCTCGTCGAAGATGAGGATCGTGCCGGTCTCGTCGCACGCGGCGCGCAGCCCCGCGAGGTACCCCGGGGGCGCGACCACGATGCCGCCCTCGGCCTGGATCGGCTCGACGATGATCGCGCACGCCGTCCGCGGGGCGAGGGCCGCGCGCGCCGCCTCGAGGTCGCCGTACGGAATGAAGTCGACGGGGCCGACCAGCGGGCCGAACCCCTCGCGGTATTTCGGCTGGCCCGTGATCGCGACGGTCGCGAACGAGCGGCCGTGGAAGCTGCCCACGGTGGAGATGAAGTGCGTGCGCTCCGGCGCGGCCTGGACGACCGCCTGGTAGCGCCGGGCGAGCTTGAGCGCGCCCTCGTTGGCCTCGGCGCCCGAGTTGCAAAACATCACGCGCGTCGCGAACGACCGCTCGGTGATCGCCTGGGCGGCGAGGATCTGCTGGTCGTTGAAGTAGAGGTTCGAGACGTGGACGAGCTTGCCGAGCTGCTCGGCGACCCGCGCCGTGAACGCCGGGTGCGCGTGCCCGAGGCCGCACACCGCGATGCCGGCCGTCATGTCGAGGTAGCGCGTGCCGGCGACGTCCCAGACCTCGCTGCCGCGGCCGCGCTCGAGCACGATCGGCTGCTGGCGGTAGTTCTTGACGAGGACCTTGTCGGCGAGGGCGAGCAGCTCGGCTTGGGTCACGCCTTTGTGTACCACTACCCGATCAGAGGATGTAGCGGGTCAGATCCTCGTCGGCGACGAGCGCGCCGAGCCGCTCGCGCACGTAGTCCGGCGTGATCGGGATGGTCTGCACGCCGATGTCGGGCGCGTTGTAGAGCAGGTCGTCGAGCAGGCGCTCGAGCACGGTGTGCAGGCGGCGCGCGCCGATGTCGTGCGTGCGGCGGTTCACGTCCGCCGCGATCTGCGCGAGCTCGCGGATGGCCGCCTCGGTCCACTCGATCGTGATGCCGTCCGTCGCGAGCAGCGCGGCGTACTGACGGGTCAGCGCGTTCGCCGGCTCGGTGAGGATGCGGACGAAGTCGTCGGCCGTGAGCGGCTGCAGCTCCACGCGGATCGGGAAGCGGCCCTGCATCTCGGGGATGAGGTCCGACGGCTTGCTCGTGTGGAACGCGCCCGCCGCGATGAACAGCACGTGGTCCGTCTTCACCGGCCCGTACTTCGTGGTGACGGTCGAGCCTTCGACGATCGGCAGGAGGTCGCGCTGGACGCCCTCGCGCGAGACATCGGCGCCGCCGCGGTCACGGCTGCCCGCGATCTTGTCGATCTCGTCGATGAACACGATGCCGGCGTTCTCGGCGCGGCGCACGGCCTCGCGGGTCGCGGCGTCGGCGTCGATGAGCTTGTCGGTCTCCTGGTCCGTCAGCGCGCGCCACGCGGCGGGGACCTTCATCTTCTGGCGCTTCGTCTTGCGCCCGAGCGAGCCGAGCATGTCCTTGAGGCCCGAGAGCGCGGACTCGTCGATGCCGGGCTGGCCCCCGAGCACGGACATGAGCGGGTTCGTCTCGTCCGCGACGTCGAGCTCGACCTCGCGGTCGTCGAGCTTGCCCTCGCGCAGCATCGCGCGGAGCTTCTCGCGGGTGGCGTCGTTCCCGGGCCGCGCGCGTCCGCTCGCGCCCTCCATCTCGGGCCCCGGCGTGGCCGGCTCGTTCGGGCGGTCCGTGAAGCTGCGGCCCCCGGCGCGCGGGAGGAGCAGATCGAGCACGCGCTCCTCGGCGGCCTCCTTACCGCGGCCGCGGACCTTCACCGCCTCCTCGTCGCGCACGAGCTTGATCGAGACCTCCATGAGGTCCCGCACGATGGAGTCGACGTCGCGGCCGACGTAGCCGACCTCGGTGAACTTGCTCGCCTCGACCTTGAGGAACGGCGCGCGGGCGAGCCGGGCGAGGCGGCGGGCGATCTCGGTCTTCCCGACGCCGGTCGGCCCGATCATGATGATGTTTTTCGGCGCGATCTCCTCGCGCAGGTCGCCCTCGACGGCCTGCCGCCGCCACCGGTTGCGCAGGGCGACGGCGACGGCGCGCTTCGCGTCGCGCTGGCCCACGACGTACCGGTCGAGCTCCTCGACGATCTTCGCGGGCGTCAGCGATGACTCCCCGGTCAGGGTCAGCGTGCTCAACGTAAATCCCGCCCTTCGGCCTGGCGGCCCCGGTCTGTCATGGCAGCTCCTCGATCGTCAGGTTCGTGTTGGTGTAGATGCAGATCTCCGCGGCGAGCCCGAGCGCGGCCTCGGCGATCTGCCGCGCCGTCATCTCGGTGTAGCGCAGAAGGGCGCGGGCGGCGGCGAGCGCGTACGGACCGCCGGAGCCGACGGCGCAGACGCCGTCATCCGGCTCGATGATGTCGCCGGATCCGGAGAGGATGAACGTGGCCTCCTCGTCGGCGACGACGATCATCGCCTCGAGCTTGCGGAGCGCGCGATCGGTGCGCCACTCCTTTGCGAGATCGACGGCGGCGCGGCGCAGCGGGGCCCGCTGGGCGCGGAGCTTGTCGTCGAGGCGCTCGAACAGCGCCATGCCGTCGGCGGCGGACCCGGCGAAGCCGCCGAGCGCCCGGCCCTCGCCGAGCCGGCGGACCTTCTTCGCGCCGCCCTTGACGACCGTGTTGCCGAGGGTGACCTGGCCATCGCCCGCGACGACGACGTGGCCGCCGCGCCGGACCGAGAGGATCGTGGTCGAGTGAATCTCGGGCTGGCTCACGTCTGCGGGTCTACCACGCCGAACGGATGGACGCGCCCGCGTCGCCCGATCAGGCCGGGCGATCACGCCGACCGGTCACGCCGACCGGCCACGCCCAACGACCACGCCGACGGATCCGGGCGCGCTGGCCGGCCACATCAGCGTCCACGGCCTCGGACGGGGTAGAGGTGATCGTGATCGGGAACGCGCGCCGTGGCCGTGGGCGATCTCACGTCCACCGATCTTCTCCGAGCGCACGCAACCCGCGCGGGCTTCTCTCGCGCGTCGCACCCTGTTGACGACCGCGCGCGCGGGTTGCGTGTCCTCGGCGGAGATCGACGACGGGACGTCGCCCACGGCCACGGCGCGCGTTCCCGATCACGATCACCTCTACGCCGGCCGAATTCGTGGACGCCGACGGCGACGTGCCCGTCGATGTGGACGTGGACGTGGAGGCGTTCGATTGCGTCGTCCGTGATCAGCTACCCGCGCGGCGTGACGGCCTGCGCCGGAAACCAGTGGCCCTGCCCGTTCGGCATCTGGCACATGTACTGGCCGTTCGCGAACTGCATGATCGTGCCGGCGTACTGGTTGCCGTCCGGCGTGGCGACCAGCACGGGCTGCCCCGGCTGGAAGACGGTCGGGGGACCGCCCTGCAGCATCGGCGCGCCCATCGGGTTCTGCGGCATGAGCTGCGCCTGCGGCGCGGGCACGGGAAGCTGGGCCTGCGGCGGGGGCGCGCCCATCGCCATCTGCGCGAGCTGGCCGGAGCCGACCATCACCGGGACCTGCTCGAGGAACTGCTTCGTGCCGATGATCGCCTTGCCCCACGGCGAGATGCGGAGGGTCTGCGCCTCGCCCTGATGCATATGGAACGTCATCGAGCGGTTGTTGGCGAAGCCGCTCGTCGTGACCTCGCGGAGGTTGCGAACGTCGTGCTCCTCGAGCGACAGATTGAGCTGCTTCGGCCCGCCGAAGAGGCCCATCTTCGTGCGGACGAGGATGAGGCGGCGGTTCGTCAGCGCCACGAAGTAGACCTTCGTGATCAAGTAGAGCAAAAGGCCGCCGACCAGCAGCATCTGCATCAGCAGGCCCGGCTGCCGCCGCATGTACGCGGTCTGGAGGACCTGCTCGCCCGGCTGGAGGAGCGGTTGGAGCTGGCTCTGGAAGTACTGGTCCGGGGTCATCAGCGACTGTCTTATCACCTACGCCTTCGTCTTCGCGCGCGGATGGGCGTCGTCGTAGACGACCTGCAGGTGCTCGATGCTGACCTTCGTATAGATCTGGGTCGACGCGAGGCTCGCGTGGCCGAGCAGCTCCTGGATCGCGCGCAGGTCCGCGCCCTCCTCGAGGAGGTGCGTGGCGAACGAATGCCGCAGCGCGTGCGGCGTCGCGCGGGCGTGGACACCCGAGGCGACGGTCCACCGCTTCACCATGCGCTGCACCGACCGCGTGGTCAGCCGCTCGCCGCTGGCGTTGACGAAGAGGGCCGCGTCGCCGGGCTGGAGCTGCACGCGGGCCGGCATGTAGCCCGCGAGCGCCCGATCGGCCGCGCCGGTGAGCGGGACCTGGCGTGCCTTGTCACCCTTGCCGTGGCGGACGAGGACCATCGGCACGCCGTAGCGCTCGCGATCGAGATCGCCGGTGTCGAGCGCGCAGACCTCGGCGACGCGGAGCCCGGCGCCGTAGAGCACCTCCATCAGCGCGGCGTCGCGCAGGCGCAGCCAGCCGTGGCGCAGATCCTCGCTCGGGGAGAGCGTGCGCGCCGACGTCCGGCCGATGCGGCCCGGGGCCTCGACGAGCGCGGCCGCGTGCTCCTTGTCGAGGGCGCGCGGGAGGCCGCGGCGCTTCTTGGGGCCGCGGATCGCGGCGGCCGGGTTGCCCGGCATCGCCCCGCGGCGCACGAGGAAGCGGCAGAACGCGCGCACGCTGGAGAGCTTGCGCGAGAGCGTCGCCGGGCCGTTGGCGCCGAACAGCGCGGCGAGGTAGCCGCGGACGTCGAGCGTGGACACGCTCGCGAGCGGCAGATCGCCCTTGCCGGCGCGCTTGCCGAGGAGGTGCGTGCGCAGCGCGGCGACGTCGCGCGTGTAGACCTCGACCGTACGCGGCGAGTAGTTCCGCTCGATCGCGAGGTAGCTCGTGAACGCGGCGAGCGCGGCGTCCCAGTCCATCGACCGACGATGGACGCATCCGTCCGAGGTCGCAAACAATGAGCGGCCGCGGGGCCTACATCGGGGTCGTTGTCGGTCGTGCGTGAGCGTCGCGATCGTGCGGCCGGCCGAGCGAAGTCGCGCGGTTAACGCGTCTTCATCGCGGTACTTCAGGCGTGGCGGCGGGTGTGAGCGTGCGTACGGCTGGCACGAGCGGTGCTCAGTGCGCGTCCACCTATCACCGAGGCCATGGCTACATGATCTCTGTCGACCGCACGCTCCTGTCCGTCCTCGCCGCCACCGCGTTCACCGGCGCGTGTGTCGCCGATGTCGCCACCGGGCCTGACGCCACCGATGACGCGGCGGCCGCCGCCCCGAAGCCGCCCAAGGGTAAGGACGGTCACGCGCAGACGGACGGCACGGGCACCGGCGAGACGTTCTTCTCGGCCGGCGATCCGGACCCGCAAAACCCGTTCTTCGCCTCCCTCGGGACGAACGGCCGCTCGTGCGGTACGTGCCACCAGGAGGCGCAGGGCATGAGCGTCACGCCGGCCGCTCTCCAGGCGCGCTTCGACGCGACGGGCGGCACGGATCCGATCTTCCGCCTCGTCGACGGCGCCAACGCGCCGACGGCGGACGTCTCGACCGTCGCCGCCCGCCGCCTCGCGTACAGCAACCTCCTCGCGCGCGGCGTCATCCGCGTCGGGCTCCCGATCCCGGCCACGGCCGAGTTCACGCTCGCCGCGGTCGACGACCCCGCGCGCTACGCGAGCGCCGCCGAGCTGTCGCTCTTCCGCCGCCCGCTCCCGTCGACGAACCTCGCGTTCCTGCCCGCCGTCATGTGGGACGCCCGCGAGCCGAGCCTCGGCCACCAGGTCATCGACGCGACCCTCGGGCACGCGCAGGCCACCGGCGTCGACCAGGCGCAGATGGACTCGATCGTCGCGTTCGAGACGTCGTTGTTCACCGCGCAGCGCAGCGACAACGGCGCCGGCGACCTCACGAAGAAAGGCGGCGGCGGCGGGGCCGAGGCGGTCGCGAACACCGACTTCTTCATCGGCATCAACGACCCTCTCGGCCATAACCCGACCGGCGCGGCCTTCGATCCGAGGGCGTTCACCCTCTACGACGCCTGGGCCACGGACCGCAAGGCCACCCCCTCGCAGGCCGCGATCGCGCGCGGTCAGGCGTTGTTCAACACGAAGCCGATCGCGATCACCGGCGTCCCGGGCCTCAACGACACGCTCGGGCAGCCGACGGTCATGGGCACCTGCACGCTCTGCCACGACACGCCGAACGTCGGGAACCACTCCTTCCCGCTCGCGCTCAACCTCGGCCTGACCGACGAGGCGAACCGCGCGCCGGGCATGCCGCTCTACACGCTGCAGAACAAGACCACGGGCGCGCAGGTCAAGACGACGGACCCGGGCCGCGCCCTCATCACGGGCAAGTGGGCGGACATCGGCAAGTTCAAGGGCCCGGTGCTCCGTGGCCTCGCGATGCGGGCGCCGTACTTCCATAACGGCTTCGCGGCGAGCCTGTCCGACGCGGTCGACTTCTACGACGGCAAGTTCGGGATCGGCTTCACGGCGCAGGAGAAGAGCGACCTCGTCGCGTTTCTCCAGGCGCTCTAGGCCGCATGTTGGCGCTCGCCGACGATGCCCCGCCCGGTCCCGGGCTCGAGACCGGGTCTCTCCTCGACGGCCGCTACCAGATCCTCGCGGTCCTCGCGGCGGGTGGGATGAGCACGGTCTTCCTCGCCGAGCACCGGCTCATCAAGCGGCGCGTCGCGGTCAAGGTGTTGCACGCCGAGCTCGCGGGGGACCGCACTATGGTCCAGCGGTTCATGAACGAGGCGACGGCGGCGGGCCGGCTCGGCCACCCGAACATCGTCGAGTCGACGGACATGGGATTCGCGCCCGGCAATATCCCGTTCATCGTCTTCGAGCTCCTCGAGGGACCGCTCCTGACGGAGGAGATCTACCGGGCCGGCGGCCTGCCGGTCGCCCGGGCCGTGCGGATCGCCAGCCAGGTCGCGTCCGCGCTGCTGGCGGCGCACCGCGCGAACATCATCCACCTCGACCTCAAGTCGGACAACGTGATGCTGGTGACGCGCGATGGCGTCGCGGATCACGTCAAGGTGCTCGACTTCGGCATCTCGAAGTTCATCGAGGCCGACGTCGACAAGACGCAGCGCGGGATCGTCATGGGGACGCCGCCGTTCATGGCCCCCGAGCAGGCGGCCGCGCCCGAGGCCGTCGATCACCGCACGGACATCTACGCCCTCGGCGTCCTGCTCTACGAGATGCTGACCGCGCGCCGGCCGTTCGCCGACCTCGATCCGCGGATCATGCTCGACCGGCTCGTCAACGAGCCCGTACCGCCGCTCGGGGCGGCCCACGTGCCGCAGGCGCTCGAGGAGCTGATCCTTCATCGCATGCTCGCCAAAGATCCGGCGCTGCGCCTCCAGTCGATGGCGGAGGTGCTGCTGGCGCTCGCTGGGTTCGTCGAAGCTGAGCGAGCGCCCGAGCTCGCGGCCGGCTCCGCCCCGCTCCCCGCCGCGCCGGCCCTCGCGGAGGCATACGACGCCGGGTACGAGTCATTGTCGATCGCGCCGGTGTCCGGCCGGCGGCCCGTCCGGATCGGGTGGCTCTACGCCGCCCTCGGCGCGGCGGCCGTCGCCGGCGGGCTCGCCTTCGCGAGGCTCCGCGTGGCGGACGCGACGAGCGCCGCGGAGCTCGGGGCGGTGCGCGCGGACGCCTCCAAGATCGCGGCGGTCCTCGCCGCCGATGCCGGTGTTACCCGCGCGCAGGCCATGGGGATCGCGACCGCGCCCGTGATGCGCGCCGCGGTGGAGACGGACCCGGCGACGCTCGCCGACCTCCTCGCGGATGGCCAGCTGCCGATCACGGCCGCCCCGGGCCAGGTCATCGAGATCGTCCAGCAGCGCGGCGCGGTGCGCACCACGCTCCTCCACCTGCCGGCGTCCGCGCATCACGTGCCCCTGGCGTTCTCGGACGCCACGCGGATCACGAGCGATGGCGCCTCCCTCGCCGCCGTCGCCGAGCTCCCGATCGAGAGCGCCGGCGCGCCGGGCGCGCGGCCGCGGGGCTCGATCGCCATCGAGTCCGCGGTCGACCTCGAGTTCATCCGCCGGCTCGTGGCCGAGGACGCCGTCGCGGCCGAGCTCGTGGGGCTCGGAGCGCCGCTGCCGCTCGTCGGGCACATGGCGGACGCGACGGGCACCGAGCTCGCCGTCCCGCTCGCGCTGGCGCCCGGGCTCGCGCGCGATGGCGTCGAGCTCCACGCCATCGTGCGCCCGGTCACGTCCGGCCGCGCGCGCGGCCACGCGCGCGACGCGAGCATCGGGGCGGCCGGGTTGTTCCTGCTGGCGCTCGGCGCGAGCGACGTGCGCCGCCGCCGGCGCGATCCCGTCCCCGGCGCGTGAGCTCTACAGCGCGCCCGCGGGCGGCGTCAGCACGACTTCCTCGACCGAGATCCCCGGCCGCGCGACGATCGCGACAAGGAACGACGCGACGTCCTCCGGCCTCATCATCTTCGCGCGGTCGAACCCGGGGCGGTCGTCCCAGATCGGCGTGTCCGTCGCGCCCGGCAAGAGGGACGTGACCCGGATGTCGTAGGGCCGCGCCTCCTCGGCGAGCACGCGCGTCAGGCCGAGCTGGCCGGCCTTCGCCGCGGTGTAGCCGCCGCAGTCGGTGAACGCGCGGTTCGCCGCGTGCGAGCCGATGATCACGATGTGCCCGCGCCGCCGCGGCTGCATCCGGCGCAGCGCCTCGCGCGCGCACACGAAGGCGCCGATCACGTGGACTTCGAGCATCGCGCGCAGGTCGGCGACGACGCCGTTCATGATCGGCCCGAACGTGCCGACCCCCGCCGCGCACACCACGATGTCGAGCTCCGGGAGCTCCGCGAAGCGCGCGCGGACCGCCGCCTCGTCCGTCACGTCGAGGTGCGCCTGCGCGACGGTCCCGAGCGCGGGGACCGGCGCCGCGCCGACGGGCCCCCGCCGCCCGCACGCGAGGACGCCCGCGCCCTCCGCCGCCAGGGCCTCGGCACACGCCGCGCCGATGCCGCTCGTGCCGCCCGTGACGAGCGCGAACTTGCCGAGGAGTCGCTTCATGCCGATACCGTCGCCTGCGCGGCGCGCACGCGGTCGACCCACGGGCCGAAATCAGCCTGCGCGCGCTCGGCCATCCGCGGCTTGCGGTTGTCCTTGCGCGTGCCGGCGAGATCGGGGAGCAGGCCGTAGTTCACGTTCGTCGGCCCGTACTTGTACTTGCCCTCGCGCACGGCCGTGACGTGGTTGTAGAGGCCGCCCATCATCGTCGTCGGCGGCGGGGGCCCCATCTCGCGCCCGGCGAGCTCGGCCGCGAGCAGCCACGCCACCAAGAGCCCCATCGCGCACGACTCGATGTAGCCCTCGACGCCGGTGAGGAGCCCGGCGAACCGGACGTTCGGCCGCGTCCGCAGCTCGAAGCGCCGGCCGAGGCGCGCGGGCGCGTCGATGTACGTGTTGCGGTGGATCGATCCGAACCGCAGGAACTCGGCGCGCGCGAGCGCCGGGATCATGCGGAAGATGCGCTCCTGCTCGGGGTACGCGAGGCGCGTCTGGAAGCCGACGAGGTTGTACGCGGTGAGGTACTGGTTCTCGGGGCGCAGCTGGACGACGGCCCACGGGCGGAACCCCGTGCGCGGATCGCGGAGGCCGATCGGCTTCATCGGGCCGAACCGCAAGGTCTCCGGCCCGCGCTCCGCCATCACCTCGATCGGCATGCAGCTCTCGAAGTACTTCGGCTCCTCGAACTCGTGCGGCAGGACCTTGCGGCCCGCGTTCACGGCCGCGACGAACGCCTCGTACTGCGGCTTCGACATCGGGCAGTTGATGTAGTCGCCGACCCCGACGTCCCCACCGGCCGCGCTGTCGTCGATCTCGAGGGAGCTCTGCCCCGTCCCGTCGGCCGAAGCCGACAGGGCCCCCTCCTCCGTGGCTCGCCGACGCTCGCCCATTGCCTCGCGCACGGGCCCGCCACCCGGCTCCCGGTTGCGCGAGCTGTCACGGTCGACGGTGTTGGCATCGCGGCCCCAGCGCGACGCGCGGAACGCGTGATCCCAGTCGACGGTCTCCGCCGCGACGATCGGCGCGATGGCGTCGTAGAAGTACATCCGGTCGCCGCCGAGCTCGGCGCGGATGACGTCGCCGAGCTTGCCCTCCGTCAGGGGGCCCGTCGCAACGATGACCGGGCCCTCCGGCAGCTCCTCGAGGCGCCGCCGCTCGAGCCGGATGCGCGGGTGCAGCGCGAGCCGCCGCGTGATCGCCGCCGCGAAGCCGAACCGCTCGACGGCGAGCGCCTGCCCCGCGGGCACCCGGTGCTGGTCGGCGCAGGCGATCACGAGCGAGCCGCAGCGCCGCAGCTCCTGCTTGAGCAGGCCCGCCGGCGCGACCGGGTCGTCGCTGCGCAGCGAGTTACTGCACACCAGCTCGCCCATGAGCGGCGACTGGTGCGCGGGCGACATCGCCGCCGGCTTCATCTCCACGAGCGCGACCTGGAAGCCCGCCTCGGCGAGCTGCCACGCCGCCTCGCTGCCGGCCATCCCGCCGCCGACGACCGTCACGTCCGGACGAAACGAGCCGCCCGGGCGCCCGGACGCCACCGACGTGGCTCGCTCTTCCCCGGCGTCCGGGCGCCCTCGCGGTCCCATGTCCTAGGCGGCCTCGACCTCGGACTGGTCGTCCACGCCCTGCTTCCAGTCGCACTCCATGCAGCGCAGCGTGGTCCCGCTCTTGTTCTCCTTCTTGAGGACGAACTTCGCGTTGCAGACCGGGCACGGCTGCGGCACCGGCCGGTCCCACGCCACGAAGTCACATTGCTTCTTCGCCCAGTTCGAGCAGCCGTAGAACGGCTTGCCACGGCGCGACCGCTTCTCCGCGATGTACCCACCGCAACCCGGCTTCGGGCACTTCACACCCAGCGAGATCGGCTTCGTCGTCTTGCAGTCGGGATACCGCGTGCACGCCAGGAACGATCCGAACCGTCCGCGCTTCACCGTCATCGGTGCCGCGCACGTCTCGCAAACCTCATCGGTCGTCTGCGGCGGGACCTTCTCCCACGTGCCGTCGAGGTTCTTCACGACCTCCTGCGTACTGCGGCATTCCGGATAGCCCTGGCACGCCAAGAACGATCCGTTGCGGCCCCACTTGATGACCATCGGCTTCTCGCACTTGGGACACGTCCACTCGGTCGTGATCTCCTCGCGCTTGACGTCGCGCATCTCGGTCTCGGCTTTTTCGAGCTCGATCTTGAACGGCGCGTAGAACTCGCCGAGCAACTTGCGCCAGTCTTCGGTGCCGTCCTCTACGTGATCGAGGGACGCCTCCATCTTCGCCGTGAAGTCCGAGCTCACGATCTCGGGGAACGAGACCACGAGCAGGCTGTTCACCAGGATGCCGAGCTCGGTCGGCCAGAACCGCGCCTCTTTCTTCTCGACGTAGCCACGATCGACGATCGTCGACATGATCGCGGCGTAGGTCGACGGCCGGCCGATGCCTTTCTCTTCGAGCTCCTTCACGAGCGAGGCCTCGGAGAACCGCGGTGGCGGCTGGGTGAAGTGCTGCTCGGGCCGGATGCTCTCGATCTTGATCGGATCGCCGACCTCGACCGCCGGCAGTAACTTGTCGGCAGCGTCCGCAGCCTCGGCCTTGGCATCGTCGGTCTCGGCGACCTCGTACACCTTGGTGTAGCCCGCGAACTTCATGATCTGACCGTTCGCGCGGATCTGCGCCTGGCCGCGATCCATATCGATCGTGGTCTGGTCGTAGACCGCGGGCACCATCTGCGAGGCAACGAAGCGCTGCCAGATCAGGGTGTAGAGCTTCGTGAGCTCCGGACCTTCGGGATGCGCGGCGAGCGCGGTGGCGACGCGATCCGGGGTCCACTCCATCAGGGTCGGGCGGATCGCTTCGTGGGCGTCCTGTGCGCGCTCCTTGTTGCCGTACGTGTTCGGCTCGGCCGGCAGGTACTCCGCGCCGTACGTCGCCGTGATGTGCTCGCGCAACGCGGTCATCGCGTCGTCGGAGATACGCGTCGAATCGGTGCGCATATAGGTGATGAGCCCGGTCGGGCCTTCGTCGCCGAGCTCGACACCTTCGTAGAGCCGCTGCGCGAGCGCCATCGTGCGCTTCGCGGAGTAGCGGTGCTTGCGCGCGGCATCCTGCTGCAAGCGGCTCGTGATGAACGGCGCCTGCGCCTTCTTGCGGCGCTCTTTTTTCTCGACCGAGGCGACGACCGCGTCGCCCGCGGCGAGCTCGACCGCGATCTCGTCGGCTTGGTCCTTGGTCTTGGGTTCGGCGCGCTCGCCTTTCCATTTCCAGATCCGGGCCTCGAATGGCGGCGGATTCGGCGCAGCGACCGTCAGGTCTACCGACCAGTACTCCTCGGGAACGAACGCCTTGATCTCTTCTTCGCGTTCGCACACGAGGCGAACGGCGACCGACTGCACGCGACCGGCGGAGAGGCCACGCTGGACCTTGTTCCAGAGGATCGGGCTGATCTTGTACCCGACGAGGCGATCCAAGATCCGGCGCGTCTGCTGCGCGTTCGTCTTGTTCATGTCGATCGCGCGCGGCGCGGCGATCGCGGCGGTGACGCCCTTCTTCGTGATCTCGTTGATGAGCACGCGATGGAGGTTCGAGTTCTCGCCCTTGATCTCCTCGGCGATGTGCCACGCGATCGCTTCACCTTCGCGATCCGGATCGGAGGCGAGGAATACGGTCTCGACCTCACGCGCGGCCTTGCGAATCTCGGCAAGTACCTTCTTCTTGCCTTCGATCACCTCGTAGGTCGGCTCGAACGTGCCGTCCTCGAGGTCGACGCCGATCTTCGATTTCGGCAAGTCGCGCACGTGACCGACCGACGCCTTCACGATGTAGTTCCCGCCGAGATACTTGTTGATCGTCTTGGCCTTCGCCGGTGATTCGACGACTACGAGCGCGGAGCCCGGCTTGATCTTCTTGGGCTTACGCGGGACTGCCGGCTCGTCGTCTTCTTCGAGCTCGACGTCCTTTTTAGCCGCCTTGCCCTTCTTGCCCTTGGCGGGCGCAGCGGTGCTCTTCGCCTTCTTGTCGGGCGCCGACTTCTTGTCGGCCTTGGCCTTGGCCTTGGGCTTGGGCTTGGCCGACGCCTTCTTGGCAGCGGGCTTCTCGGTGGCCACGGTCTCGGACGCCTCCGGCTTCGCGAGCGCCTCCGCGGTCTCGTTCTTGACGCCCTTGGCTGGTTTCTTCTTGGCTTTGCTCACGACAACCTCGCTAACGCGCGTAATACGACGCGCACCGGCAGGCGAGTCAGGGTCACGATCGCTTCGGTGCTGCGCGCGCCCTGATCGAGCGCTGCACGCACCGCCGCTACGTCCGGTTCGAGCACTTGGATGCGCATGCGAGGCTCACCTGCGAGCGCCGCATCGACATCACCCTCGTGCTCGACCATCGCCGCACCATCCGCGAGCAACAGCTCGCAGCCACGACTCCCCGGCCACGCCACGACGATCCGACCGTAGCGGCGAGCGGCACGTGCCGTCGCCAACGATCCAGACCGCGCATCAGCTTCGATCACCACGACCACATCCGCGAGCGCGGCGATCAGGGGATTGCGCGAGAGAAACGTTCCGCGTCGCGGCTGGACGCCATCTTCGAGCCGGCTGACCAGGGCACCACCGGCGGCGAGCACCTGCTCGAACAGCGGCGCATGGCGCTCGGGGTACGCGACATCGCACCCGGTGCCGAGCACGACGGTCGTAGCGCCGGCACCACCGGCGGCGAGTAGGCCGCGATGGGCCGCACCATCGATACCGAGCGCGCCGCCCGAGACCACGTGCACCCCGCGTTCACCGAGATGCCGAGCGAGCGCATGGGCGCGCTCCATCCCGACACCGGAGGCCGCGCGCGAACCGACGATCGCGACCGCGGGTCCCTCGCTCAACGTGCCGCGCACGTAGATGGGGTGGCTCCAGGCGAGCGCTTCGAGGCGCTTCGGGAGGGAGCCAGGGGGGAGGACGTTGGTGAGCACAGGGGGACAGCAATTAGCCACCTAGGGCATCGCCGTCAAGTCTGCGTGATCTCACTCGCGCGTTTTCAGCTACTTAGCTCAGCGCCCTACATCTATATAGGTCGCGTAGCCGCCTCCCCGAACGGCTCGGGCCCGGTCAGGGCTTCTGCATGATGACCGTGTCGCCGAGCTCGATCTCCTGGACCGAAACGGTGACCAGCCCGACCGAGACTTTGTCGCCGACTTCCACGATCACGATCTGACCGAGTGCGCGCGCGGGGAACCGGCGATCGTCCTGCCCCGCCATATCCTTGGCCTGCGGCGGAATTGCATCGCCACGCCGCACGATGAACATGTGGTTGCCGACCTCGAGGCCGGCCTTCGCACCCTGATCGATGAACACGATCTCGCCTTCGCCGATGATCTGCTCGCCGAGCAAGCGCGCCACGATCGAACCCTGCGCATCGACGGTCGGGGCGACCGGCGGGACGCTCTTGTACTGCTTCACGATCGGGCCGACCTTCGCGCCGCGCGTGATCTCGGCGTTCGACTGCGTGATGATGCCGCGCGCGCGCTTGTCCTGCTTGACGCTCACGACCTGGAGCTCGCCGAGGATGTGCACGTACGAGCCGAGGTTCTTCACGCGGTTGCCCGGCACGTAGATCGTGTACTTCTGGCCGACCTGCGGCGGTTCGTTCGACGGATACGTGAGGTAGACCGAGTCGCCCTCGCCGAGCAGCTCCTTCTCGTCGACCGCGCCATCGATCGTGATCGATTTATCGAGGTCTTTCTTCTCGATGAAGGCGACCTGCTTGATCCCGACCTGGCTCCGCTTCGACGGTGGCGGCACCTTGTCGATCGGCTTCACGTCGTTGCCCTTCTCGGGCTCCTTGTCGGCGGGGCCCTGATTCGCGAACACGCCACGCGGCAACAAGCGCACGAGATCGCCTGGATAGATCCAGTGCGGATTCGTGACCTGCGCGTTGTACGACCAGATCTTTGGCCACTGCCACGGATCGTTGAAGTAGTACGTGCAGATGTCCCACAGCGTGTCGCCGGTGCGCACGACGTGGAGCTCGGGTACCGCACCTGCGTGGACGATGTCGCTGTCGTCGCCACGGGGGCTCGTACCGCTCGAGATGATGTTGGCGTTGCCGTCGCCGACGAAGTAGCCGCCCGGCGCATCAGCATTGGGAGTGGCGCCGCCTTCGGTGACCGAGCCATCGGGCTTGACCACGATCACGCTCGGCCGTGGAGCCGCGACGGGCGCGGGTGCAGGCGCGGCCTGCGAACCACCGACCGAGGGGGACAGATCGACGGGCGGCTGCGATGCCCCTCCCGACGGATAGACCGGCACCTGGGCAAGCGCGGTCGCGGGCACGAGGCCGAGACCGAACACGATGAGCGTGTGCTTCACGGGGTCTCCAGTTTCTTCGAGGCGAGCGCAGCAGGCTCGGACTTCGGATAGAGATTCACGACTTGCTCCAGCACGGCCTTGGCCTTGTCGCCCTGCCCGAGCGCTTGATAACAGTAACCAACCTTGAGCAGCGCATCGGGGACCTTGTTGCCACGCGGGTACGTCTCGATCGTAGCGCGGAACTCGGTGAGCGCGTGCTGATAGTCCTTCTGCGCGTAGAAGCTCTCCCCGAGCCAGTACTGCGCATTATCGGCGTAGTCGTGGCGCGGATACGTCTTCAGGAACAAGCGCAGCGCCGTGACGGCTTCGTCGTGCTTGCCCGACTTCACGAGCTCGACCGCGGCGCGATAAACGTCGGCGGCCGAATCGTTCGGCGCGACGAGATCTGCATCCTTGTGCAACGAGCGATGTGCAGAGCGTGCGCTGATCGGCGGAATCCGACCGTGCGTGATCTCGATGCGATCGTTCGAGGCCGTAGCGGCCGGGGTCGCAGGCGCGGCGTACATCGCCGACAGGTCGACTTGCGCGGGTTTGCCGAGCGCGGCTTCGCCTTCGTAGACGATCTCGGTGCCGTCCTCGGCCACCGCGACCACGCGCGGATCCGTCGGGCCGATCAGCCGAACGGGTGACATCACCTCGACGGGCAGCTTCGGCATGTCACTGATCGGCTGAGTCGATCGACTCAGCGCGAGCTGATTCTCGAGATCCTTGATCTTGCGATCCTGCGCGCGGCGATCCGCGCGCAGCTCGCTGACATCGGTG
Organism: Kofleriaceae bacterium; assembly: GCA_025357755.1. Lineage (GTDB taxonomy): Bacteria > Myxococcota_A > Polyangia > Haliangiales > Haliangiaceae > JABFXX01. The sequence continues at coordinate 17,199 of JANXOP010000241.1, forward strand.
TTGAGCCGGCGATTGTCAGCGCGCATCGCAGACATCGGAGATGCGCAGCCCCACGAGGTGCCGGCAAGGAAGACGTAGCAAGCGATGCGGTTGGTCACAGCAAAATGATCGTGGCAGGTCGCATGCCACGGACGCAAAAAAACTCGTGTTGCGGCATCGATGTGCTTACATAACCGAGTGAAACGCACCCCTTTGCTCGGCCTGCTCGGGCTGGTTCTGATGAGCTCTGCCTGCAAGCACGCCACGACCGAGGGCGAGGTCGTCGACTATCTGCAAGCGCATCCCGAGGCGCGCACCCAGATCGCCGACAAGGCGAACGGCACCATCGCGAACGCCACGATCATCAAGCGAGGCGATCAACAGCTCACCCTGCTCGGCCCCACGCTCACCGTCGGTGATGCCGCACCCGACGTCACGATCGCGGATACCAAGCTCGCGCCGGTCAAGCTCGGCTCGCTGAAGGGCAAGCTCGTCGTCCTCTCGGTCGTACCGTCGATCGATACGCACGTGTGCGAGAGCCAGACCCATCACGTCTCGGGCTTGGTCGAGCAGATGCCGCCAGGCACCGAGGTCTACACGATCAGTCGCGACTTGCCGTTCGCGCAGGGACGGTTCCTCGAGGAGGCCCAGACCAAGACCAAGTTCGGCTCCGACTATCACGGCGGTGCTTTCGGTCGTGCGTTCGGGATCGAAGTGAAGGAGTCCGGGCTGCTCGCGCGCAGCCTCTGGGTGATCGGCGCCGACGGCAAGATCGCGTATCGCGAGCTCGTCGCCGATCAGGGCCAGGAGCCCGACTACGATGCGCTGATGGCGGCCGTGAAGAAAGCGGCTACCTAGTCGCAGCGAGGATCTCGCGCGCACCTTGTGCGATCAGATCCTCTGCGAGCTTCTCGCCGAGCAGCGCGGCTTGCTCGATCGTCCCACCGTACTCGGCGCGCAGGATCTTCGAGCCATCGGGCATCCCGCACATGCCGACCAGGCGAAGACCGCCATCGGGCCGGTCGAGCGTGTGCGCGGCCAGCGGCGTCGAGCAGCTGCCGCCCATCCTCGCGAGGAACGCGCGCTCGGCGGTGACCGCGGCGTGCGCGCGATCGTCGTGGATCGCGCTCGCGGCGAGCTGCCGGACCATCACGTCGCCGGTGCGCGTCTCGATCCCCATCACGCCCTGGGCGACCGCCGGGATGCTGAGCTCGAGCGGCAGCTCCTGCGTGATCCGCTCCGCCATGCCGAGCCGGACGAGCCCGGCGGCAGCGAGCACGATCGCATCGTACATGCCGTCGTCGAGCTTCCGGATCCGGGTCGGCACGTTGCCGCGCAACATCTCGATCCTGAGATCGGGGCGACGCGCGAGTAGCTGGCACTGGCGCCGCATGCTCGACGTGCCGATCCGGGCGCCGTGCGGCAGCGTGTCGACCGTGACCGGCGCGCGCGCGCACAGCGCGTCCCACGGCGTCTCGCGCTTGGACACCGCGGCGATCGAGAGCCCTTCGGCGAGCTCGGGCGGGACATCCTTCATCGAGTGCACCGCGAGATCGGCTTTACCGTCGAGCAGCGCCTGCTCGATCTCTTTGACGAACAAGCCTTTGCCGCCGACCTTCGCGAGCGGGATGTCCTGGATGAGGTCGCCGGAGGTCTTGATCACCAACAGCTCGACCACCATCTCGGGCGCGATCGCCGCGAGCCGGTCCTTGACGTGATTGGCTTGCCACAATGCGAGCGCGCTACCGCGAGTCGCGATCACCAAACGATCCTGAGTCACGCTTGCACCTCTGGTTCCGTCGACGGTTCTGCCGGTTGTTCTTCCACGAGCTCGCTGCGTTCCGGCTCTTCCGAGATCTCGAGAGCGAACAGCTCGGCGAGCACGCCCGCCCGCACCGCGGCATCGTCGGCGCTCGAGCCGCGCAAGATCGCGGTCGGTTGGTGGAGCAGCTTGTTGACGACGAGCTGGACCGAGCGCTGGAGGAGCTCGCGCTGTTGCTCGCGCGTGAGCTCCTTGCGCGCCAGCTGATCGAGCGCCTTGGTGACCTCGACCTCCGCGATCGCGGCGAACTTCTCGCGCAGCGCACGGATCGTGGGCACCACCCCCTGCGAGCGCATCCACTGCTCGAACTGCCCTGCTTCGTGCTCGACGATCTTGCCAGCGTGCTCGGCCGCCTTCTGGCGCTCGGCGATGTTCGCCGCCTTGACCTTGTCGAGATCGTCGATGTCGAACAGGTACACGCCGTCGACATCCGCGATCTTGGGCTCCGCATCGCGCGGCACGGCGATGTCGATCACCATGATCGGCTTGTACTTGCGCGCCTTCGCGATCCGCTTGAACATCGCCTTCGTGAGGATCGGCTCGCGCGCGCCCGTCGAGCTGATCACGACGTCGGCCTCGACGAGCATCTGCTCGAGCTCGGCCCACGGCCGCGCGGTCGCCTCGATCTCTTCGGCGAGCGTCTCCGCTTTCTGCGGCGAGCGATTCGTCACCACGATCCGCTGCGCGCCGTGGGAGTAGAGATGGCGCGCCGCGAGCGCGCTCATCTTCCCGGCGCCGACGACGAGCACGCTCTTGCCACCGAGATCACCGAACACGCGGCCAGCGAGCTCGACGGCCACCGAAGACACGTTCGCCGCACCACGTGCGATCGAGGTCTCGGTCCGCACGCGCTTCGCGACTCCGAAGGCGCGTTCGATCGCGCGCGACAGCACCGGGCCCGAGGTGCCGGCCGTGCCCGCGAGCGCGTACGCGTCCTTGAGCTGGCCGAGGATCTGCGCCTCGCCCACCACGAGCGAATCGAGCGACGACGCGACCGAGAACACGTGGCGGATCGCGCCCGGACCGCGATGCTCGTACAACGCCTCGCCGACCTCGGCGAGCTGCACGTTACGGCGCTGCGCGAGAAACGACCGCACCTTCGCGGTCGCATCGACCTCGGGCTTCGCGACGCCATAGACCTCGACGCGGTTGCAGGTCGAGATCAGGAGCGCCTCGGTCACCGGCAGCTCGCGCGTCAGTGCGAGCAGCGTCTCGCCGAGCTCTTCCTCTCGAAACGCCAGCTTCTCGCGCACCGCGACCTTCGCCGTGCGCCAGCTGAGACCGACAACGAAGAGCTCCCTCACGAGCTACTCCACGATCCGGCGAACGAGATAGATGACGAGCACCGCGATCGCCGCGGCAAACCCACCGAGTGTGAGCTTCGCGGCGCGCCGACCACGCCAGCCGTAGATCGCGCGCGCGAGGAGTAGCGTGGCGAACGCGAACCACGTGATCACCGCGAGCAGGTTCTCGACGCGCGCCGGGCTCTGCCCCAGCCGGGCGGTCCACATCGCGCCGAGCACGAGCGCGATCGTGAACACCGGAAAGCCGAACCACACGAGGCGATGCGCGAGCCGGTCGAGGGACTCGAGCGGCGCGCCGCGATCCTTGAACGCCGCGCCCTCGAACTTCTTGCGCTTGAGCGCGCGGTCCTCCGCGAGGTAGATCGCGGAGAGCGCACTCGCGAGCGCGAAGATGCCGACCCCCAGGGTGGCGAGCGAGATGTGGATCCGGCCGAGCGTCGAGAGGTCTTCGTTCGGCTCGCCCGCAGGTGTGAGCCGCGCGAGCACGAGGAGGATCAGCGACACCGGCATCACGACCACGCCACCGAGCGTCAGCCGGTAGCGCGTACTCGCGAGCAAGTAGCCGCCGGTCAGGATGAAGGCCAAGAAACCGAGCGCCTCGCGCACCGATTCCGCCGGATGCTCGCCATGTACTCCTCGCCACCCGATGTCGGTGCCACTGGCGAGCCACGCGATCAGCACGAACGCGACCGCGTACGGCCGGAGCTGCGACTTCCCGGCGAGCACCACGAAGAGGAGCGCTGCCGCGATCGCGTAGGCGATCATGGCCACCCAAAACGCGGGTCCCGCGGCCATCAAATCTCCGCGTTGCTCGCGCTCATGGAGGCAGCGGCTCTCCGATGAACCCGTCGATGACGTCGTAGGCCATGTCGCCGTAGATCACCGAGCTCATCATCTGCTCGGCGCCCATTTCTTCGAGCTGGGGCTTGGACTTCACCCGTCCGACCAGGTCGTGGGGGTCTTCGGTACTACCGTTGATGGAGACAAAGCAGACCGCTGGCGTCATCGAGAACGCGCGGTTTAGCTCGGTCAGGGTCATGCGATCACCATGCAGCGAGGCGCGTCCTTCCGCAGACCAGGCTTCGAGGCGATCGACCGAAATGAAGAGGCGTGACATTCCCGGGGCGCTGATTGTACCAGCCTCTCGACCGGCTTGCGGTATCGCCTCCCAGGGGTTAACTCTTAGGACTATGGCCAGCCAGAACGTCAAAGAGCTCACGGACGCCAATTTCGAAGCAGACGTGCTCAAGTCGGAGCTCCCGACGCTCGTCGATTTCTGGGCCGTCTGGTGTGGCCCCTGCAAGCAGATCGCCCCCACCGTCGATGCCCTCGCCGACCTGTACAAGGGCAAGCTGAACGTGGCCAAGATGGACGTCGACCACCACCAGATCGTCCCTCAGCAGTACGGAGTCCGCTCGATCCCGACGCTCCTCATCTTCAAGGGCGGCAAGGTCGTCGGCCAGCTCGTCGGCGCAACCCCCCGCGCGAAGCTCGAAGCCGAGATCCAGAAGCACATCTAGATGCGCTTCGGGCTCGTGATCGCTCTCGCGTTGGTCGGGTGCCAGCGCGACAAGCCGAAAGACGTCGGCGATTGCGCCATCGTCGTCGAGCGCGTCCAGGCGGGTATGGAGACGCAGGTCGCAAAGATCGGCTCCGATGCGCGCGCCGTGATCAAGACGATGATCCCGGCGATGCAGACCTCGTGCGTCGAGGACAAGTGGCCGGCCGAGCTCACCCAGTGCATCGTGAAGTCCGCGCCGGGTGATGTCGACGCCCTGACCAAGTGCAACTCGATGATGTCCAAGACGCTGCAGGACAAGCTGCAGAAGCGCTTGATGGCGTTGCAGCCGACTCCCAAGCGCACGAGCACCGTCGCACCGACGCAATGATCGTCTGCGCTGATCGTCTTGCGCGGGGCTAGATACCCCGTGACACTGGCGATCCATGGCCCGCTCGTCGCTCTTTGCTCGCTTACGTCGAATCGCACGTGGACCTGCCCGGTCTGGGCCGTCTCGTCGAGACGTGCTCAAGGGCCTCGTCGGCACCGCCGCCCTCCTCCCGCTGGTCGGCCCGCTCGTCGGGGCCGCAGGCTGCGGCGACGACCGCAAGAGCAACACGATCGCGGTGATCGGTGGCGGCATCGCGGGCATGACGTGCGCGCACTTCCTCGGGCTCGCGGGCGTGCGCGCCGAGATCTACGAGGCTTCGATGCGGATCGGAGGCCGCCAGTTCACCTCTCGCGGTCAGCTCGCCGACGATCAGATCTGCGAGCTCGGTGGCGAGCTGGTCGATAGCGATCACGCCGTGATGCCGATGCTCGTCCAGAGCTACGGGCTCACCCTCGACGATCTGATCGATGCAACGCCTGGCCTCGCGCAGGACTCGTTCTTCTTCGATGGCGCGCTGGTCAGCGATGCCACGCTGGCGGCGGCGTTCGCGCCGGTCGCCGCACAGATGCAGACCGCGCTCACCGCGATGGCGAACGACGACGCGGAGTACGCGCGCATCGATGCGCTGTCGATTCCCGAGTGGCTCGCGGGCGACGCCGGGCTCGCGCCGACCGACCTCATCCGCCGCGTGCTCGAGCTCGCCTATCGCGAAGAGTTCGGCCTCGAGGTCGCTCAGCAATCAGCGTGGAATCTGATCACGTTGATCGATTCGGCGACCCCCGAACCGTTCCACGTCTTCGGCGATAGCGACGAGCGCTTCCACATCCACGAGGGCAGCGATGCGATCGCGACGGCGATGGCGACCGAGCTCGGCGATCAGGTCCATCTCGATCACGCGTTGAGCAAGGTCACCGAGGCCGAGGGCATGTTCGAGCTGACGTTCGTGACGAGCGCCGGCACGTCGACGACCACCGTCGCGCACGTCGTGTACGCGTTGCCGTTCACGAAGCTCCGCGAGGTCGACCTCGCAGGTTCAGCACTGACCGCTGGCAAGCGGAGCATCATCGACGAGCTCGGCTACGGCACGAACTCGAAGCTGATGCTGCAGTTCCAGACCCGACCGTGGGAGACCAACCAACAGTCCGCGGGTTCGATGATCACCGACGTCGGCGCGCTCCAGACCACGTGGGCGACCTCGCGGGGCCAGGCGGGGACCAAGGGCGTGCTCACGAACTTCGTGGGCGGCCAGCGCGGCCTCGCGATCGGTGACGGCAGCGCGGAGCTCCAGGCAGCGACCGTGTTGCCGTGGATCGAGACGATCTTTCCGGGCGCGACCGGGGAGTACATCGCGGGTTCGGCGATCCGCCAGCATTGGCCGAGCTACGAGTTCACCAAGGGCAGCTACGCCTCGTACCTCAAGGGCCAGTGGTCGTTCCTCGGCCTCGAAGGCGCGCGCGAAGGCAACCAGCATTTTTGCGGCGAGCACTGCAGCGAAGACTTCCAGGGCTACATGGAAGGCGGCGCCGAGACCGGCGCGCTCGTCGCGGCCGAGATCCTCGACGATCTGCACATCGCTCCACCCGATGCGCTCGCCGCGATCGCGACGCTCCTGACCGCAGCGAAGCGGCGGCCCCGAGGCAGCTACCATGCAGGGTTCGGCCAGCGGCTACGCGCGAACCAGGTCCGCCGGCATCGCTAGGCGAACGCTCGGGCGAACGCGCGGTGGTTCGCGCTGGTCTCCGAGGTTCCGATCACTGCGAACACGACGCGCGCGAACGCGTTCGCGAATTCGCCCGTCAGGAGCGCCTTCCAGATCCGCGCGACCATCACCGGATCGTTCCTGAACACGCCGGCGCCCCAGGCGCCGAGCACGAGGGTCTCGACGCGATGCTGGTGCGCGATCGCGAGCACGAACCGCGCGCGACGCGCGAGCACCGCCTCGAGCTCCGCGACGGTCGTGCCGCGGCCGAGCGCACCCGCATTCGGAGCCGCACACGTGATCACCGAGGCCAGCACTGGCACCGCGAGCCAGCCGCCGTCGTCATCGCGAAAGAACGGAACCCGTGGCGACCACAGCGCGAGATCGAGGTACAGCAACGACTTCTGGTGCCGGTTGCGCTCGTAGTGATTCGTTTGGGTGAGCTGGCACGGATAGAGCGCACTCGATCGCGCGAGCGACTCTTCCTGAGCCTGCGCACCGCCGAGAAAGCCACCGCCCGGATTTCGCGCCGACGCGAAGTTGAGGCACGCGAGGTGGCCGGCCGGCTCGCGCGCGATCCGGATCATCGCCTCGATCGTCGATTCACTCGTCACGGTGATCGATGTCGTGGTCGCAGCCATGGGCGGTTCGAACGTGACCTCGTCGAGCTCGTACAGCTCGGTCCCGGTCGATGCGGCTTCGATCGCGGCGGCGAGCTCGATGCGCGCACCCGCGGCGTTCGTGTAGAAGCCGGCCTCGCACGCCTCGAGCGTCTGCTGCGCGATCTTCACCTTCGAGCCGCGCGACCCGCCACCGCCGACGTGCGAGTTCGACCGCTCGTGCTCGGGAAAGGCGATGTACGCGGGCGGCACGTGCTCGATCAGCCACACGCCGTTCTGCGAGATCGAGAATGACATGCCCGCGGCCACCATCTCGGCGGCGCGGACCTCGAGGATCACGGGCTTGCCACGCCGACCGCCGACCTTCTTCGCCGTCTCGAGATCCGCGGTCAGATGGACGTGGTGCCGCTGGCCCTTCAACAGGCCGTGGGTCCGGATGCCCTCCACGAAGCGATCGACCGTGCCGTGATAGAGGACCGCCGGCGGCACCGCGGTAGCAAGCTCGAGCTCGACCGCGACCGTGTGGCCCTGGTTCGCGCGGATCTGCGAGCCATCAGGCGACACAGCAAACCGTTGCTTGTCGCTCGTGGCAACGACCTCGAGGAGCTCCGCACGGGTGAACCGCACGTCGTGCTTTGCGCACGCCGCGAGCAACGCATCGACCGAGGTCCAGCCCGCGCTATCGAGCGTGATGCCGAAGCTCGCCGGCTGGTGGCGTAGAACGAGAGATAGGAACTTGGAGATCCGAGTAGACACGACACATCCTTCTATTGGTGTTTTATCTACACTATCAAACCGCGGCGCGCCAGCAGAATCGCCTCTCCCCGAGAGCCGGCTCAGTAGCCGTGCTTGCGGAGCGAGACGTTCGCGACGAGGCCCATCGCGAGGAAGAACGTCACGAGCGAGCTGCCACCGTAGGAGATGAACGGCAGCGTCACGCCGACGACGGGCGCGAGCCCGAGCACCATCGCGACGTTGACCGCGACATGCCAGAACGTCATCGCGGCAACACCGATGCAGATCACCGCGCCGATCCGATCACGCGCCGAGAGTGCGACGTTGAGGATCCACACGAGCAGGAACGCGAAGATCGCGAGCAGGAACACCGAGCCGACAAAGCCCCACTCCTCGCCCCACACCGAGTACGGAAAGTCCGTCCAGTGCTCGGGCACGAAGTTGAACATGTTCTGCGTGCCTTCGAGGAAGCCCTTGCCCCAGACCTTGCCGGAGCCGACCGCGTAGATCGATTGCTGGGTGTGCCAGCAGTTGTTCAAGAGGTCGTGATCCATCGCGTGACCCGGCACCGAGTTGCAGTCGATGAAGCCGAGGATCCGATCCTTCTGATAGTCGTGCAGCTTCTCCCACAGGATCGGTACGGCGAGTAGCGCCGCGGTGGTCATGTAGACCATCGGCCACACGCTCGGCATCGCGAGAAAACCGACCGTGACGACGATCAAGAACAGGAGCACGGCGGTGCCGAGATCCGGCTGCGCCGCGATCAGCACCATCGGACCGACGAGCGCGACGAAGCGCAACGCGAGCATGCGCGCCGTGTAGTGCGCCTGCTCGCCCTGCGCGAAGACGCGTGCGAGCACGAGGATCGTCATCAACTTGACGAGCTCGCTGGGCTGGATGCCCATGCCGCCGATGTTGAGCCAGCGATACGTCACGCCGTGGGTATCGCCACTCGCCGGCCTGCCGGTGAGCCGCGCGAGGATCAGCGCCATGAACGCGATGCCGAGGCCGATCCAGGCGAGCCGCACGATCGCGCGATAATCGATCACCGTCACGACGACGAAGCCGATCGCGCCGACGATCATCCACTGGACCTGGGTATCGAACTTCGCGTGATGGCGAACGCCGCGGGTTGCCGAGTAGAGGTTCAAGAGGCCGCACCCGCACAGCGCGAGCATCGTCCCGATCAGGGGCCAGTCGACGGCCGCACGGAACCGGCGCCAGCGCGACATGCCGACGGTGGCTCTCGGGAGTTCGAGCCCCATACCTTTCGCGCTCATTGACCGAGGTCTCCCTTCGGAACTTCGGCCTTCGGCAGCCGTCTCACCGGCGGCATGTCGCGCGGCGGAGTCGAGCTCGGATGGATCTTCGTGAAGTAGCCCTCGAGGATCTGCTTCGCGATCGGCCAGGCAACCTGACCACCTGCCCCACCGTGCTCGGCGAGCACGACGATCGCGATCTCCGGATCTTCGGCCGGCGCCCAGCCCGCGAACCACGCGTGTGCGGCATTCGGGTTCCAGCGTTCGTGATCCTTCTCGTCCTCTTGCTTGTGGTGCTTCTTGACCTCGGCGGTGCCGGTCTTGCCGAGCACCGTGATGCCCTCGACATGACCGTGCTCGAACGCGGTGCCGCCGAGCTGGTTCGTGACGAGGTACATGCCCTTCTTCCAGGTCTCGAGCGCATCGGGCGGCGTCTTCACCGCGTGCGCGATCTTCGGATCGTAGCCGACGATCAGCCGACCATCGTTCGACTCGACGCGCTCGACGATCTGCGGGACATACAGCGTGCCACTGTTCGCGATCGCGGCGTACGCCATCGCCATCTGGACGACCGTGACCTCGACGTCGCCTTGTCCGATCGAGGCGTTCGTCGCGTAGCCGACCTTGTAGTGGCCGTTCGCCTCGTACCAGGCCTTCGTGGGGATCCGTCCGGCCGAATCGCCGTTGAGGCCGAGGTTCGTCGGCGAGCCAAAGCCATATTCGCGTGCGACATCGCCGATCCGATCGAGGCCGACGCGCTCCGCGAGCTTCCAGAAGTAGACGTCGCAGGAGTGCTGGATGGCGGCGAGCAAGTTGATCTTGCCGTGCGTGCCGTGACAGCTGAAGTGCGTACCGGAGAGCTCGTACTCGCCGGTGCAGAACATGTTCTCGTCCTCGGCGCCCTGTCCGTCCTCGAGCGCGGCGAACGCGGTCGCGAACTTGAAGATCGAGCCCGGCGGATACGTCGCACGCAGCGCCTTGTCGATGAACGGCTTGCGCGGATCGCTCATCAGCAGCGTGTACTCGGCCTTCGTGAGGTGGCCTGTCATCGTGTTCGGATCGAACGAGGGCTTGCTGACGATCGCGCGGATCTTGCCGGTCTTGATCTCGACCACGACCACGCCCGCGGCCGGCGTGTGTGACACCGCGCGCTCGGCGAGCTTCTGCAGCTCGCTATCGAGCGTGAGCACCAGGTTCGCGCCCGGCACCGGATCGATCACGCGCTCGCCCTGGATCAGCGAGGCGGCGGTCTTGTCGTCGAGCTTCGTGCCGCGCGCGTCGACCGCGAACCGCTCGATGCCCTTCTTGCCGCGCAGATAGTTCTCCCACGCCGATTCGAGGCCGTAGCGACCGACGAGCTCGCTCGGGTCGTAGGCCTGCATGCCGTTCTTGTCGGCCTCCTCGGCCGTCATCTGGGTCATGTAGCCGATCAGCGAGGCGGCGAGCTCGCCCTGCGGATAGTAGCGATACGGCTCGTGGCGGACCTCGATGCCGGGCAAGCGCGCCCTCGCCTGCTCGACGAGCGCGGCGCGATCGCGACCTTGATCTTCGAGCACGAGGATCGGGTTCTTCGCGTCGCGCTTCTTGCCGACCTCGAGGCGCGCGGTGATCGTATCGACCTCGTCCTGGCCGAGGCCGAGCATGCGCGTGAGCTCGGCGAGGGTCGCCGGCGTCAGCGTCTTCGGCGTCGCGTAGACATTGAACGCCGGGCGGTTCGCCGCCAGCGGCGTGCCCTTGCGATCGAGGATCTGGCCACGCACCGAAGGCAGGTAGCGCTCCTTCACCACGTTCGACACCGTGCGCTCGTAGTAGCTCTCGCCACGCATGACCTGGAGCTGCCACAACCGACCGACGAGCAACGCGAACGCGGCGATCCCGACGAGCGCGACCCAGCGCAAGCGCCGATGCAGCTCCGGCAAGGCGGCGCCGTAGCTCGTCCCTTGGGTCACCGAGTTCCGGATCGGCGTGTTGCGGATCATCATCGGATGTCTGCGCTTCCCGCACTCATGGCGCGAGGCCCTCGAGCGCCGCGTCCCGCTCGCGTGCCGTGCGCGCGTACGCCGCGTCGATCCGGCGGAACATCCGCCACACGACAGGGCCCACCGCGCCGGTCGCGACCGCGACGAGCGCCAGGTTGCGCAGCTCGACCGCCATGCTCGCGATCGACACGTGATAGATGCCGCGCACGATGATCGCGACGAGGCCGGCGACGAGTGCCACGAACGCCGAGAACGCGATCGTCATGGTCGTGCCGCGCACGTAGATCCGCTGCTGGATCGCGCGCGCGATCACGCAGGTCAGCCCGAGTACGAGCGCCATCAACCCCGGAGGAGCGCCCGAGATGAGATCGACGAAGTAGCCGAGCAGCACCGAGCCGCCGACCGCGGGCGTGACGTTGCGCCGCGCGGTGAGACCCAGATACGCCGCGGTGAGTGCGCCGAGATCAGGCACCGCATCGTGGATCGCCCACGGCATCAAGCGCCACACGGCGCCGACGACCACGCACGAGAAGTACGCGACGAGGACGAGCGTGGCCGTCCTCACAGCGGCTTGCCTCCGAACGCGGGCTCGCTGCGCTTCTTGGTCTTCGCATCGGGATCCGGCGGCGGCGGCGGCGCGAGTAGCACTTCGACCGCGCGCACGCGCGACACGTCGACCGCGGGCTCGACCTCGACGCGCTGGAACATGCCGTCGTCGCGCGCGATCTTCGAGACCTTGCCGACGACGAGCCCCGGCGGGAAGCTCGCACCGAGACCGCTCGTCACGATCTCGTCGCCGACCTCGACCTTCGAGGTTGGACTGGTCTGCTTCTCGAGCCAGCCGATCGTACACGCGTACGAGTCCGGCTTGCCGAGCCCGGTCAACATGCCGCGCCCGCCCGTGCGCGGGATCAACACCTCGATCGACGAGCTCGGATCGCTCATCAAGGTGACATCGGCATAGCCGCCGTAGACCCGATCGACGCGACCGACAGGACCGGTGCCGGTGATCACCGGCATGCCCGGCGCGACATCGCCTTCGCCGCGATCGAGCCGGATCCGGATCACGCGAAACTGCGGTGACAGGGGCGCGCCGATCACGCGCGCGCCCATCGTGTCGGCCGGCGTGCGGCGCTTGACGACCGCGAGATCTTCGAGCGCCTCGACATCGAACGCCTTGCGCGTCGTCGCGGCGAGTTGCTTGCGCAGCTTGTCGTTCTCGTCGCGGAGCTCGCGATTCTCGCTCTCGACACCGACGAGCGCGACGTAGTGACTCCACAACCCGCCGATGCCCTCGACGACCCAGGACACGCCGGCCTCGAGCGGCGCCGTGATTCGCAAGAACGCGGTGTCCATGCCCGATGCGGTGCCGCGCGCGAGGCTGGCCTTCAACACGAGCGCTGGCAGGAGGACCAGCAGCCCCGCGAGTGACCAATCGACGAGGCGGCGACGCAGCGTCATGGCGAATTACCGAAGTGCGATCTCGCGCAGCAGCGACAGCTCGTCGAGGACCTTACCCGTTCCGAGCACGACTGCCAGCTGCGGGTTCTCGCACACCATCACGGGGAGGCCGGTCTCTTCGCGCAACAGCACGTCGATGTTCTTGAGCTGCGCGCCTCCGCCGGAGAGCACGATGCCCTTGTCGACGATATCGGCCGACAGCTCGGGCGGCGTGCGCTCGAGCACCGATCGCACGGCATCGACGATCGCGTTGACCGGCTCCTGCAGCGCTTCGCGGATCTCGTCGGAGTTCACCATCAGGGTCTTCGGCACGCCTGCGACGAGGTCGCGGCCTTTGACTTCGACGGTGAGCGGCTCTTCGAGCGGATACGCCGAGCCGATTTCCTTCTTGATGATCTCGGCGGTGCGCTCGCCGATCAAGAGGTTGTACTTGCGCTTGATGTACTGGACGATCGCCTCGTCCATCTTGTCGCCGGCGACGCGGATCGACTTCGAGAGCACCACGCCCGCGAGCGCGATCACCGCGACCTCGGTCGTGCCGCCACCGATGTCGACGATCATGTTGCCGGTCGGCTCGGTGATCGGGAGGCCACCACCGATCGCGGCCGCCATCGGCTCCTCGATCAAATAGACCTCGCGCGCGGCGGCAGCGAGCGCCGAGTCACGCACGGCGCGCTTCTCGACCTCGGTGATGCCAGACGGCACGCTGACGATCACGCGGGGACGCACGAGCGTGCGCCGCTGATGCGCCTTCTGAATGAAGTACCGGAGCATCGCTTCGGTGACTTCGAAGTCCGCAATCACGCCGTCCTTCATCGGTCGAATCGCGACGATGTTGCCCGGCGTACGGCCGAGCATCTCCTTCGCTTCTTTGCCTACGGCGAGGACCTTCTTGGGACCCCCGCCCGAAGATGCCTGGACCGCCACGACACTGGGTTCGTTCGCGACAATGCCGCGACCTTTGACGAACGTGAGTGTGGTGGCCGTCCCGAGGTCGATGGCCAGGTCGTTGGAAAACATTCCGTAGACCCAATCGAAGAGCATGTTGGTTCCTATGCCCCAGGACGCCGGAAGTCCCAAGGGCCGAGCGGGGTTATCACGCGACTTTGTGGATCCGCAAGACAATCCTTTTGAACGCCGAGCCAGGCCCCAGAAGGGGTCTCAACGGGAGTGCAATCGCGTGTGAATCGGTCTAGAACACGGCCCGCATGCTCGAACAAATGCGCAAGCAGGGTGCATCGATCTTCGTGTACCTGATCTTCTGCCTGCTGATCGCGATCTTCGTGATCAACTTCCGGCCGGGTCAGAGTCGCAACGATGACAACGGCTGCCGAGGCACGAGCAACGTCGTGGTCGCGGTCGATGGTGAAGAGGCCACGCAGACCGCATTCAAGATGGCGTTCTCGAGCCCGTACAACTGGGGCCAGCAGAAGCAGAAGGTCCACATCGCACTCGAGACGCTGATCCGTCGCGAGCTCCTCGCGAGCGAGGCCGAGAAGCGCGGGTTGATCGTCACCGACGATCTCGTGCTCGACGAGATCAAGAAGGGTAACTTCTACTCGGCGACGCCACCTCCGCCCGCGCAGGCGCTGCCGCCCGGCAAGGAGAAGCAGACGCTCGCGGTGTTCCGCCCGATCCGCAAGATGATCCAGGGCGTGTTCGACGAGAACGGGCTGTGGAACCTCAAGGCGTTCACCGCGTTTGTCGCGGCGCTCAACGTCTCGCGCAACGCGTACATCGAGGAGCAGAAGCGCAGCATCATGGCCGCGATGATGGCCGACATCCTCGAGGAGTCGGTCCAGGTCTCGCGCGAAGAGGCGCTGTCGCAATACATCTACGAGGGTACGACCGTCACGTACGACGTCGTCGCGTTCAAGCCCGAGCAGTACCGCTCGCAGATCCGCGCGACCGAGGCCGATGTCGAGCGCTACCTCAAGGACCACGACGCGGACGTCCAGGCCCGCTACAAGGCGGACGCGCGCACGTACAAGGCGACCAAGCCCGCGATCAAGCTGCGCCAGATCTTCATCGCGAAGGCGGTCGACGCACCGAAGCCCGCCGAAGGCCCGGGAGCTGGCTCGGGCTCCGGTTCTGCGACGCCCGCACCCGACAAGAAGGCGCCCGTGGCCAAGCCGATCGGGATGCCGATCGACGATGCGAAGAAGGCGCTCGAGGCCGTGAAGACGGCCAGCAAAGAGAAGTTCATCGCATCGGCCAAGGAGCTCAACACCGACGATGCGGCGAAGGCTGCGGCTGGCGATATCGGGTGGCACAGCGTCGAGAACGCTGCGCTTGGCGACAAAATTCTAAACGACGCCGTCAAGGCGTTGAAGCCCGGCGAGATGACCGCGGTGCTCACGACCGATAAGGGCGCCTTCCTCCTCATGGTCGACGACAAGCGCGAAGGCGACCTGTCGTACGACCAGGTCAAGCGCGAGCTCGGCTGGGAGATGGCGAAGGATCTGTGGGCCAAGGAAGCGGCGAAGCGTGCCGCGATCGCCGGCCTCGAAGCCGCAAAGGGTAAGAAGCTCGACGACGTGTTCGAGAAGGCAAAGCCCGAAGGTGGTGGCGGTGGCATCACCCCGGAGCAGCTCCAGCAGCTCCTCGATGATCCGAACACGCCGGAGCAGACGAAGGTCCAGATCCGCAACATGCTGAACAGCATGGGCGGCGTACACGGCGCCCTCGAGGTGCCGTCGAAGGATGTCCCCGCGGGTTGGTTCGAGGCGCAAGCCGGCGCGGCTGGCTCGGCTGGCTCGGCTGGCTCGGGTGCGGGATCGGCCACCCCCAAGGCCACGCCCGCTCCGACGGGTCCGGCGCCGGCCGTCGTCGCCTCGAACGACCCGCTGCCGACGATCGAGACCGTCAAGGGGCACACCGAGCGGTACTTCGGCAAAGAGCGCACCGCGCAGATGCCCGGCGTCGGTCAGTCGAAGGAGGCGATCGCCGATCTGTTCGAGAATCTCCAGCCCGGCCAGCTCGGTTCGCGGGTCTACGACACCGACGGTGGGTTCGTGATCCTCCAGCTCGTCCAGCGTCCGCCGGCTCCGCTCGTCACCGACTTCGACAAGGACGCCGACAAGCGCGTCCACGAGCTGCGCCAGGAGCGCGCCGATGCGTTCCTCGATGTCTGGTTGCGCGACCGCTGCCAGACCCTCGCGAAGGCGAACAAGATCCATCCGAACGCCGAGCTGCTGCTCGAGCGTGACGATGCGGGCAAGGTACTGCCAGTCACGTACCACCCCTGCATGACGTTCTAGCAGTTGATCTGCTAACTTCGACGCCAGGTGACTGTCGTCGGACCGCCGACCAATCCGGGTCGTTTGCCGTTCACGTTTCACGTCCATGGTGGCGTGGGTCGACTCGCGCTTGTCGACGTGCACGCCGGGCCGCTTCACATCGAGCGGCTCGAGCTCGACGTCAATGATCTGGGTACGAACCCGGGCAACACGCAGGCGGAGAAGTATCAGCGCCGTCGCACGCGGCTGCGCACGCTCGTGGTCCGCGCACCAGTCGCGGCGCTCGATGCGGGTGTCGAGTCCGCGCGGCGCCATCTCGCCGGCCTCGGAATCACGCACGTCAGCGCGAAGCTGTGCGACGGGTTCGTCGCGGTGCGTGCGCGTGCGGCCGATGGTCTCGCCGCGGCGGATCTCACGTTCCGGATCCAGGTCGCGAACACCGGCACGCACCTCCGCGCGCTCGCGAGTCACGTGCGCGTGCATGGCCATCTACCGACGCCCGGCCCGGCGATCGCCGATCGGATCCTCGCCGCACTCCTCGATGCGACCGACGTGGTCGGGGTGCTCGAGCGGCCGCACGTGCGAGGCCTGTGTGATGTCGAGATCGATCTGGTCGGTGCGCTGCTCTGGCACCTGATGCCGCCCGCCGGTTGGCGCTTGCCCGCGATCAGCGACGTCGAGCTTGCCTCGGTGCGGATCGGTCGCGCCGCGATCGAGATCGCGTTCGGCCCGCCCGGTAGCCGCAACGGCAGCTCGCCGGATGTCCGGCTCGCCGTCCAGCTCGCGGCGGCCCACGATCTCATGCACTCGGCCGACGAGCAGCTCCGCGAAGGTCAC
>JANXOP010000242.1 GCA_025357755.1 Kofleriaceae bacterium
TGATCGACGTCCTCGTCGACCTGGCCGTTGCAGTTATTGTCGATGTTGTCGCCGCAGATCTCACCACTCGGTTTCGTCTCGCCGTTGCAGGCGCCCCACATCCCGTTCGCATCGCAGGTCACGGTGCCCCCCTTACACGGGCCGACATTTTCGGTCCCGCTCGCACCGTCGTAGCAAGCGTGGGTCTCGCCCGGCGTGCAGGTGCCCGTGCACATCCCGTTCGTACACGTGTCTTGCTGAGCGGTCGGGCCGCACGCCGTCGAGGCGACCAGCAGAGTTACGAACCACAGGCTCCGATTGGTCATAAGGCGTGCGGAACAATAGTGAGACGCCTCGCTTCCTACGACTAACACGCGCTTGCACGCTCGTGCCCTCGGGAACGGACGACCTCAACGATCACGCGGACGTCGAGGGTGTGAACGAGGCCGGAGGCCCCATGTCAGTGATGCGTCGACGCGACCGAAACAAACGCGCAACACGAAGTTGCACTTGAAGGACCGGTGAACCGAGGCTTCAGAAGATGATCGCGCTCACGCCGAGCCGGAAGATCAGGAACGACTTGAAGCGATTCGACCCCGTCGCGTGGAACGGATCGATGTGCTCGGCCGGGTTCGGATCGTACCAGAGCCACTTCGCCGTGCTCCGCACACCGAGGTCGGTCGCGGTCGGCTGACACACGATCGGAAACGTTCCGCCCGCGTCATCATTGGCTTCGCCGACCGCCATGACGCCCGTCGCGCCGGGCGTCGAGGTCGGGCCCATCGTGTTGACCCAGCCTTGGCTGGTCGTCGTCGCGTCGCCGGTACCCGCGTTGCAACGCGTGATCTCCTGGTTGATCACGTCGAGCGTCGGACCGTTGATCGACGTCGGTCCAGACGCGTACGCGATCCCGGTCGCGCACACTTCGAACGGCGAATTGCCGGTCACGACCGTCGCGTTCTGGCGCGTGATGTCGGCGATCACGCCCTGGGTGACCGCCAGATCATCCCACGCGACGATGTAGAGGAACGCGGTCGGTGGCGCGTCCGCCTCGGGCACGACATAGGCTTCGGGACCGTTGCCGAGCGGGCAATCGAAGATCGCACCACCGTCCGACTTGGTGCCCTGGGTGAAGTGCTCGATCGCAGCGACGTCGCCGTAGCCAAAGCTGTACGCATTGTCGGCGGTGATCACGACGTTGACCGGTCCGCTCGGCACCGGCGCGGCATCGACCGCGGTGCCATCGTGCGTGGTGCTATCGAGAGGACCCGTCGACGCATCGAGCTCGACGCTGCCACCATGGTGCGAAGCGCACGCAGCCAGACTCAACAAAAGAAGCGATCGCATCGGACCATCGTAACGTGAGCTGAATGTGGGCAGCGAAGGTTCTCGATGGATCTACGAGTGCGTGGCGCGGCTACACCGGGCTCCGCTTTCGCCCCACCATCGCCTGGCCTCGTCGTACAACCGACGGCCTACGTCGACCAGGCAGGTTTTTCTTATCGGTTTGTGTGAGCATCCGCCCAGCATGACAACTGCGCGGTCCCTCATCCTGTTCGCAATCCTGGGCGCTGGGTGCGGTCCCACACACACGGGTGCAGCGCCCTCCGATGGCCTCGTCGCGACGGACACCAACGTGTCGAGTGATGGCAACGGCGGTAGTGCCGTTTGCAATCTCACGTCGTGCACGGCACAGAGCGCGATGTGTGGGCCGATCGGCGACGGTTGCGGTGGCTCGATCGATTGCGGCAGTTGCACGACGCCGGCGACCTGTGGCGGTGCAGGCGTGCACTACACCTGCGGCGACGCCGGCCCGGGCAGCGGCTCGTGTACGCCGCGAACCTGCGCGCAAGCGGGCGCGGTCTGCGGGGTCGTCGCCGACGGCTGCGGCGGGCTGACCGCGAGCTGCGGCACCTGTGCCTCTGGCGAGACCTGTGGCGCGGGCACGGCGAACACCTGCGCGGGTCCGACCTGCACGAGCGGGCTCTGTCTCCAGCAGAACGCGTGTACGAACCAGCCGAAGTCGTCGATCAGCGGCACGATCACGGCGCCGGGTCACGACAACACCGCGCTCTGGGGAGCGCCGGATCCGATCTTCGGCGCACTCGTCTACATCCCGAACGGTGCCGGCGGTGCACCGACGTATGGCGTGACCCCGTTCACGCAAGGTGTCTCGTGCGACTCGTGTAGCTCGCTCGTCACCGGCTCTCCGCTGGTCAGCGTGACGACCGGTGTCGACGGCAAGTTCACGCTCAACAACGCGCCGTGCGGCACCAACATCCCGCTGGTGATCCAGCTCGGTCGCTGGCGCCGGCAGATCACGATTCCATCGGTCGCGTGCTGCGCGGATACCGCGCTGACCAACGCACAGACCCACCTGCCGCGCGATCGCTTGGGCGTCGCGGGTGATGTCCGCAGCGACATCCCGCTGATGGCGTTCAGCACCGGCGACGTCGACACCCTGCACTGCGTGCTGCGCAAGATCGGCATCGCCGATAGCGAGTTCACGAATCCGAGCGGCGCTGGCCGCGTGCACTTCTACGTCGATAACGGTGCGGTGATCGATGCGAACACGCCCGCGGCTTCGACGCTGTACGCCACCCAGGCCGAGCTCGCGAAGTACGACATGACGATGTTCGAGTGCGTCGGCGCGCAGGTCGCCAAGACGGCCGCGCAACAGGCACGCCTGATCAACTACGCGAACGCGGGCGGTCGCGTGTTCGCGACCCACTACGGGTACACCTGGTTGACCAACAGCGACGGTACGGTCGGTTCGAACACCGCACCGCACCCGTTCTCGCAGACCGCGGACTGGCGGGTGAATCAAAGCTCGGCGACCTCGGCGACCGGGCTCGTCGATCAGACGTTACAAGGCGATGCCGGCACGCAGGCCCGGCGCGTGGCGTTCGCGCAGTGGCTCAAGCTGGTCGGTGCGTCGTCGACGCTCGGTCAGATCCTCGTCAATGTCGTGCGCCAGGACTTCAACTCGGTGTCAGCGATCGCCGCGACCATGTCGGGCACGCCCGCGCAGCAATGGCTCTACACCAGCTCGTATCCGCTGCACTACACGTTCGACACGCCGGTCGCCTATGCACCCGATCCGGCACCGACCACGCAGTGCGGGCGCGTGCTGTACAGCGACTTTCATGTCTCCGACGCCGTCTCGGGTGGAGCCACGTTCCCGGCGGAGTGCACCTCCGGCCCGATGACCGCGCAGGAGAAGACCCTCGAGTTCATGCTGTTCGATCTCGCGTCGTGCGTCGGCCCCGCTGCACCTGCGACATGCACGCCGAAAACGTGTGCTCAGCTCGGGTTCAACTGCGGCGAGTCTGGCGATGGGTGCGATGACGGCATGGTCCTGCAGTGCGGAACGTGTGGCACGAGTCAGGTCTGTGGCAACGGCGGCACGAACGTGTGTGGTCCCCCGGCATGCGTGCCGCTCACGTGCACCGAACAGCACGCGGAATGCGGGCTCGTCGGTGACGGGTGCGGCGCCACGGTCGACTGTGGTCCCTGCGCGGCAGGCCTGACCTGCGGCGCTGGCGGCATTCCGAATTCGTGCGGCGGCATCTTCTAGCGACGGTCGACTCACCTGTGCGAACCTGGTCGAGTGATCGACCAACGGTGGGTTGCGCTGACCGGGGTCGGTCTCGCGATGGGGCTCGTCGGCTGCGACATCACGCTCGGGCTCCAGCACCTCGCGCCTGACGATGCTGGCACGTCGTGCGTGTGGTCGGCGTGGTCCGAGCCGCACCAGCTGCCGAGCTTCACGAGCCGCGATCACGATCCGACCACCAGCACGGATCGCCTCGAGCTGCTGTACGCGCACGATACCGGCACCGGGTTCGCGCTCTACCACGCGACCCGGACGGCCACGTCGGAGGCCTTCGCCGGACAAGCGGCGCTCGGTGAGGTCGCCGTCGCAGATCCGGCGCTGACTGGAGACGGACTCGAGGTCTTCGCGATCGCGAGCTCCCAGCCGGTCACGTGCAGCCGAGCCTCCACGTCCGCCGCCTTCGAATCGTGCGTGACCGTCTCCGGCTTTCCGGGGGCCGTCGCCCTCTGGATCACCGCGGATGCACGGCAGCTCTACTACGTCGGCAGTCATGTCGCGAACGTGTACGAGCTGCGGGTGCAATCGCGAGCGAGCACGACCGACGCGTTCGGGGGTGACTCCGTGCTCGGCACGGGGCTCGACCATCCGGCGATCTCGAGCGATGGTCTCGATCTCTACGCGACGCGACCGCCGCTCTACGATTCGATCATCCGCCGCAGCCGACCTTCGGTGGATGCGACGTTCGAGACGAGCAGCGACGAGCCCGTGATCGTAGGCACCGCTCCGTCGATCTCGCGCGACGGCACGACGCTGGTGTTCGAGAACGCGACTGGCTTTGCCGAGCTCGACCGAACGTGCCGATGACCGTGAGGGCGTCAGGCGAGGTCGAGCTGGATCAACACGTGATCGATCGGCGGGCACGACGTGCGCCGCGGGATCAGCCTCGTGGTGAGGAGCTCGCGCCACAACTCGCCGCGCATCCCGTCGAACATCGTCGGTGCGAGGTGGTCGGGCACGTTCGCGGCGAGTCGTGTCGCGACCTCGTCGAGGTTCGCATCGTTTGCATGCAGGATCGCGAGCAAGACGAGCGCCAGCGCCGGGATCAGCGGATCGTCATCGGTAGGCGGGCTCGCCGCGGACCATTCGAACAGCGCCGCGGCGGCCGCCGTGGTCTCGGCACCGAGCGCGAAGCAGCTCTCGAGCAAGATCGGCGCGTTCGTGGCGAAGGAATCGGTATCGCGATTCGCGATCAACAAGATCACGCAACTGAGCGCTCGTGCGAGGTGATCCACCTGGTCGCCGGACTGCCAGCGCGTTAGCTCGAGGACCTCTCGCGGCTCCCACGGGAGATCATGTGGGACGAGCCCCGTCGCGCAGATATCAGCGAGCCCTGCCAGGTGCTTGTGAAAGTCCATGCCGTAGTCGGCGCGCGCGATGGTCTCGAGCAGCTCGGGCGTGGCGCGTGCGCGCAAGAGATCGAACAAGTCCGACGCCCCCGGTCGCTCGCCACGCGGTCCGAAACGCTCCGCTTCGAGGTTGTCGAGTAGCCACACCTTGTAGCCCATCGCGATCCGTGCGCGCTCGGTGTCGTCGCCCGCGAGCTGCTCGGCGCTCTGCAAGGCGGCGCGAATCGTGACGACATCGACATTGCAATCGTACGCAGCCTCGCCGACCGCGAGCCAGTGAGCCGCCGTGGTCGCGAGCTCCCCGCCACGCGCGATCGCGAGCGCGACCCCGGCGTGGTTCGCGTGGCACGCGAAGGCGCGTGCGACGTGGATCGCAGCGCTGGTGTCCGCGGCGCTCGCATGTGCCCGCTCGAGCACGCGCCACGCCTGCGCGGGCTCGCCTAGCTCGATCCACGCGTTCGCGAGCGACCACGGAGATGCCTCGTCCTTGCCGAGGATCGCCTCGGCTTCGTGCATTAAGGCGAGGCCGGCTTCACGATCGAGCGTCGCCCACGCCTTTGCGACCTCGACCAGCCCGTCCCCTTGCGCTCGCGAACGCAGGGCATCGCGACCGATCTCGAGACAGCGCCGTTGCTCGGCGGAATCCTCGACCAGGACGAAGCAGTCGGCGATGCGCACCCACGCGCCGCCCGGTGCGCCGGCGGTCCGCATCATCTCGATCGCCTCCTCGAGCGCGACGTACACGCCGTGGCGATCGTCGAGCCCGGCTCTCACGCGCACGACGTCGACCACCGCATATCCATCGTGCTCGACCAACGCGCATTCGAGCAGCCGTTGCGCGACCTGGCCGACGCGTTCGCGGGCTGCCAAGGGTTGTGCCTCGAGCGCCCCCAGAATGCGCCGCCAATGGTAGGTCGCCGTGGCCTGCGCGATCGCCACCGAAGCGATGCGCTCGACCTCCTCGGCTTCGAGCGCGCCGGCCAGATCGGTCATCAGATCGTGGATCTCGCGCACGCTCACGAGGCGCTTACTTGAGGATGTGCAGCCCGTACAGCAGCGCGATCAAGCCCGACACGATGCCGACGATACCGATCGCCGTGTGATACGGCGCGAGCTTCTTGCCGAGTGCTTCGCCTTTGGCTGCGCCCGATGCGGATAGCTTCGCGACCATCGGCATACCGAACATGATGCCGAGCAAGATCGAGGAGAAGATGTACGCGAGCACGACCAGCGAGAAGAATGGGAGGACGCTGATCAGCGCGAAGATGTGGATGCCGATGCGCAGGAAATCGATCACGCCAAAGACCAAGAGGAGGACACCGATCCATCCCTGGTAGGCCTGGAGCTTCGCGAGGGTCTCCTTCGCCTTCGGATCTTTGGAGACGATGAGGCCGGCGCACGCGAGGATGCCGCCGAGGATCAGGATGATTGGGCCGATGAAGTCCATACGGACCACGGTATCACCCCCGCGGGGGCCGCGCGAAAAACGGCCGACGCTACGACACCCCGGTCACGTTGTCTCAACGATTCGAGGGTCGGAACGCATTGAACAAATCGTGCGCGTAGTTTCGCGCTGGCGCGCCGGCTGCACTAGGGATCGTCGAGGGAGAGCGCGCGCGATGGCGTGCGGTGGCGAGGGTGTGCCGACGTGGCGGCTCGCGCAGGGTGCGCGTTAGCGCGACTCTTCTTGGCCACCCGGGCAGTACACCGCATGGAAGGTGCCGTCCGCGGCTCCCGATGCGAAGGTCACGTGGACCGTCCCGTCGACCGCGGCCGCACTCGTGTACGCATTCAGCGTGACGCTTCCGCTGCTCGCCCGGACCTCGTCCGAGGGCCGAGCGAAGAGATAATTTACCTCGGCGACGTTCGCCGCCGCGGCGGAGGCTGTGGGCGCGGACGCGCCTACGGTCGTCGTGCCGATGATCAGCTCGAGCACCTGGGTCTCGACGGGAATCTTGGATAACCAGCCCGCAACCGAGATGTCGTTGCACGTCACCGCCGTGGAGAACAGGTTGACGAACGGACCGCCCGCGGACTCGGTCGGATCATCTGGTTGGCCGACCCAGTAGGCGGCCATGATCGGCGCGATCGCATCGCTACCGTAGGTGCCGGTGAAACTGCCGCTGCCGACGACGACGTCGCCCTCGGCCCCGTTCAGCGAGCGCGTGTCGGCGGGAGGACCCGACGTTCCACAGGCTGCACTACTGACCGTCAGGACAAGCAACGCGGTCGCACCGAGGCGATCACACAAATGGGACATGACGAGGGGTTTTGCAAGAAGCTGACCCGCTGACGGCGCGCCGGTCCTCGCGGGTCGCCACCGACGACGAAGTCGGGTGTGCGCCGCTGTCGCGGCGCCCGAGCCGAACCGTGCGGGCGCCGTTAGATGAGGGCGAATGAGAGCGAGTTAGCTGCTCAGCGTGAACACGAAGCAGGCGCCCTGTCCTGGCGAACCTTCGGCGGTGATCGCACCGCCATGGCGGTGAACGATGCGCTGTACGGTCGCGAGGCCGATACCGGTGCCATCGAAATCGTCATGGGTGTGGAGCCGTTGAAACGGCGCGAACAACTTGCCGAGGTACGCCATGTCGAAACCAGCGCCATTGTCGCGCACGAAAAAACCTTCACCGGCGCGACCCACGATCACGCGCGCGGAGGCGATCTTCGATGTGAACTTCCAGGCGTTGCCGAGCAGGTTCTGAAGCACGATGCGCAAGAGCCGCGCATCGGCGCATGCCTCGAGCCCGCTCTCGATCTCGACCGTGACCTCGCGGTCGAGATCGAGCTCGCGCAACTCGTCGACGACCTCGCGTGACATCGCCGACACGTCGACGACCGAGAGCGCGAGCTTGACCCGACCGAGGCGCGCGAGGCCGAGCAAGGCGTCGATCAAGTTGGCCATGCGGAGCGTCGCGGCGCCGATCCGCGCCAGGTAGTGCTTGGCTTGTTCGTCGAAGAGGTGCTCGTAGTCGCCGAGTGCGCTGCTGAAGCCATTGATCGCACGCAGCGGCGCGCGCAGATCATGAGAGACCGTGTAGCTGAAGGTCTCGAGCTCGCGGTTCGCGTCCTCGAGGGCGCGCGTGCGTTCGGTGACGCGGCGCTCGAGCGCATGGACGAGCATCACGTTATCGACCGCGAGGGCGGCCCGATCGGCGAGCTCGACCGCGAGCTGTTGATCCTCGAGCGTGTAGGGCGGCTGTCCCGCCTTGCGCAGCAGCGCGATCACACCGAGCAGCCGGCCGCCAACCTGCAGCGGCACCGCGAGTGCGCTCGTGATCTGCGAGGTCTCGATCAGCTTTCGGAGCTGGGGCGGTAGCTCGTCGGCGACGTCCTCGGTCGTGAACCGCACGGGTGCGCCGGTCTCCGCGACGCGGCCCGCGAGACCTTCGCCGACCGGCTGGCGATGTGCGCCGATCAGCTCGCGCACCTGGGTTCGCACGCTCTCGTCCGGATGGTAGAAGGCGGTGCTCGGCTCGAGCCAGCGACCATCGCCGCTGAGCATCCGGGTGAAGCAGCCCTCGCCGAGCAACTCGCCGAGGCGGCGCGTGACGAGCGCCAGCACGTCGTCGACCCCACCGCTCGCGCTCGCGAACTCGTGCGAGCTCGTCGAGATGACCTGCAGCCGCGCGGTGCTCGCGAACATCGCTTGCTCGAGACGATGGCGCTCCGTCACGTCGATCAGCGTCGAGATGCGCACGGCGCTGCCCGGCTGAGTCTCGACGACGCTCGTCGATGACCACACGAGCACGTCACTACCATCGCTGCGTTGCAACCAGATCTCGTGGGCGTGGGAGCCGATCGGTCCGATCTCGCGCTCGAGCCGAGGGAGGTCGGCATGACTCGTCGGCGAGACCAGCTCGGTCGCGGTGCGGCCGACGAGCTCCTCGTGCGAAGCGCGCAGCATCTCGACGAGGGTCTGGTTGACGCGCTGGATCTTACCGGTCGCGAGGTCCGAGATCGCGACGCCGAACGGAGCGCGATCGAGCGCATGGGCCCACACCGCGACCGAAGCCTCCGCGCGCTTGACCTCGGTCAGATCGCGCAGAAAACCGGTGAACATCTGCGTGCTCGCGCCGCGGGTCGCGACGACCGAGAGTTCGACTGGAAACTCCACGCCGTTGGCACGGATCGCGGTCATCTCGACGCGCCGGCCGATCACGTGAAATATGCCCTTCGCGGCGCGCAGCAGCCCAGCCTGATGTGCCGAGCGCATCCGGGTCGGAATGATCATCTCGTCGAGTGACCGACCGATCGCTTGCTCCCGGGTGTAGCCGAAGATCTTGACCGCCGATGGATTGAACTCGGTGACGATGCCATCGGCGTCGATCGAGATCACGCCGTCGAGCGCACCCTCGAGCACGCGCTCGTCGCGGCGACGCGCCATCCGGCGCAGCGTGGTGGCCTGAAAATCGCCGAGCACGATCAGCGCCTCGACGAGGCGCTCGGCATCCGCCGCGAACGTCGGGACGATCCGCTTGACCATCTCGGCGTGGAACGCGTCGAGGGTCTCGTTCACGGCGAGGTGGCTATCGAGATACCGCTCGAGCGGTTGCCAATCGCCTGCACGCGCCGCCTCGAACCGCGCCGCTACGATGGGATCGCTAGACGCGACGCAGACGCCGAAGAAGTCCGCCACCGCACGTGTCGACTTCTGGTCGAACCACCCCACAGGGTCATCGTAGCGCGTTATGGCAACATCCGCGCAACCGCGACCACGAGCAACACGCCGCGCGCGGTCCACGCGGCGGTTCGCACCCAGTTCGTCCACACCAACCTGCGGTGCGCGACCACATCGAACCCCGCGGCCAAGCGGTCGTGCATCGGCACCGAGAGCAAGAACGTCGCCGCCCAGATCACGACGACCGCAACGAAGCCGGCCCAGGTCGCGACATGACCGAGGATGTGAGACGCGGGCTCGAACAGCGCGACGCCCGCGATCGCGCCTGCGAGCTCGACCATCATCAGCGGCATCACGATCCACGTGATGCGCGTGCTGTGCGCGCGATGAAAGCGAGCGAACAGGTCGCCGCGGACCGCATCGAACAGCGGGTAGTGCACGAGCTGGATCGTCCAGATCAAGCCGACCAGCGGCAGCGTGCTCGCGAGCTGGGCGACGAACAACGTCGAGCTCGGTGACACCCTCGTTCGATGCTCGTGCGCGAACGAGGTTACGCGCCGCAGCTCACGGCAGCCGCTCGTCGTGCGACGCGAGCTCCGCTGCATCCGCGAGCTGGCGGACCGGCGCGCCTTGGTCGCACATCGCGCGGGTGGCGGAGTCGAGCTTGGCCGCCGGTGCGAAGCCGCGGATCGCGGCGATCAGCGTGCGCACGCGATCGGCGCCGTCACCCGATACGTCGGCGCCCGTGATCCGCGTGGTCGGCAGTGCGCGGACCGTCGCGTGCGGTCCGGAGATGATGTCCACGAACATCGCGCCGTGATACGGCGCCGCCGCGGGCAGCTGCCGTGCGACGACGCCGACGACCTCGCCCCACTCGACGAGCCCGATGTTGCCATCGACGAAGTTCGTATCGATACCGCTCTCCGAGAGTGCGATCGTCGCCGCTGCGCAGCGCACCGGCGCGACCACCGGAGCGACGGTCGCGACAGTCGCGACGTGCACGGGCGACGCTTGCATCGGCGGCGGCCGGCTCGCGGCGGGCCGCGCGTAGCGGGCCACGACCGGCTCGGCGGCGTGCGGCTCGTCATCGTGGAGTTGGAGCAGGGCGTAGATGCCGAGCGCGATGCCGATGCCGAGTGCGAGCCCGCCGAAACCGTGAGAGATCGTGAGAGACCCGGCCGCAGCGGAGATCTTTCCGGTGTCCGGCCCCAGCACGAACGCGGTGATCAGGGTCGCGACCAGCATCAGGGCGCCGAGCACCGCGACCCTCCGACCGTAGGCCGGCGACATGTGAATGCCGACCTGCGGCCCGATCACGCCGGCAGCGAGGCCGATCGCGAAGACGATCGAGCCGAAGAACGTGACCTGCGCGATCGTTCCGAACGATGCCTGCGAGGCGCTCAACGACATCGACACGCAGGGTGCGCCGCGCTGGCAGATCGTGATCGTCCGCAGATCGATACCGATCGACACGCGCCTGCCGCCCATCGCATCCGCGAGGCCTGCGGACATCTTCAGCGTGAACCAATCGCTCACGAACAGCCCGACGGCAACCAGCACCAAGCCGCCGATGCCAACCGCGAGCGTCACCTGCTGCCTCTTCGAAAGCGCCATCCGGTAAGCTTGCACGAATGTCTATCCAGAGTCGCACTCGGCTGGCCGTTGCGATCGCGCTCGCGCTTGGCGGTACGGCCTTTGCCACGACCTATCCGGTCGGACCGAGCCGGGCAAAGCACTCGCCGTGCGAGCTCGTCGCGTCGGTGGCGCTCCAGCCCGGCGACATTGTCGAGGTCGACGCCGGCACGTATACCGACGCGTGCCAGCTCACCGCCTCGGGCACCGCGCAGGCGCCGATCGTGTTGCGTGGCGTCGCCGGGCCGCGCGCGGTGTTCGACGCGACCGGGCTCGATCTGAGTGGTAGCGGCTCGGTGCCACGCGCGATCTTCCAGTTCGCGAACGCGAGCTACTGGCAGGTCTCGCACCTCGAGCTCGAGCACGCCACGAACGCGAGTAACAACGGCTCCGGGTTCCGCCTCACCGGCGGCGCGCACGACGTCACGTTTTCGGACCTGTCGATCCACGACAACCAAAACGGCGGGCAGTCCGACGGCCCGTCCGTGATCGTGATCGAGAACAGCGATATCTATGCGAACGGCGCGAACGACGGCCAGAGCCACAACCTCTATCTGCAGGGCGACATGGTCCGCCTGGTCGGCAACCACATTCACGATTCGCGCGGCGGTCAGAACATCAAGCTCCGGACGCGGTACGTCGAGATCATCGGCAACTACGTCGAGAATGGTGGCAACTACGAGGTCGACCTGATCCAGGGACCGTACACCGCGATGGCGAACGCGAACGCCGTGCTGATCGGCAACGTGTTCGTGCGCGCGACCTCGGCGGACAACAACTACCAGACGATCCTGTTCGGCACCGATAATCCAAACGACGCGACACCGAGCCGCAACGGGGCGCTCTACGCGATCGGCAACACGTTCGTGCTCCGCAACGCGTCCAATCAGCTGGTCCGCGTGCTGACCACCACGTCGGTGCCAGCCGCGACGCACGTCTACATGTTCGACAACATCGTCTACGCGACGGTCGCCGGCACCCAGCTGACGTCGGATGCGACGACGGCGGGCTACGTCACGGGCAGCAACAACTTCATCGCCGACGGCATCGGTGGTGTGCCGGCGGCGCTGTCCTCGACGATCGGCGGGACCAGCCCCGGCTTTGCGGCCAGCGACGACTATCACCTCGTCGCCGGCTCGCCCGCGATCGACGTCGGCCTCCCGCAGCCGCAGTACGCGGATGGTGCGGGCGCCATGCAGAACGGCGCACCGATGGTGCAGTCGACGCCACCGATCGGCACGCAAGCTCGCGGCGTCGTCGGTGCGGGCGTCGATCTGGGCGCGTTCGAGTACGGAACCATGGCACCGAGCGACGATGCCACTAGCGGTGCCGACGCCGGCACGTCTGCCGGAACCGGGGGCGGTTGTTGCCAGATCGACGGAAGCCACCCGTCGTCGTCGCTGGGCTCGCTGGGCTCGCTGGGGTCGATGGGGCTCGCGATCTGCGCCGCGGGCCTCTTG
>JANXOP010000243.1 GCA_025357755.1 Kofleriaceae bacterium
ACGACCGTTACCGTCGCCGAAGCCGCCCATCGCGCGCTCGCGATCCCGGCCCTCGGGTTTCCTGTCACGGTCCGCAACACGCGCCGGACCGTCGGCAAGATCCTGGTGGGGGCCGCTGGCGTGACATTCGGGACCAGCGTCGTCATCGCGGCGATCGGGCATTCGCGCTGGAGCGACGCGACGAAGAATTGCCCGAAGGACGACCTTGGCACGCTGTCGTGTCCGCAGGCCGACTACGACAAAGCCAAGAGCGGGATCACGCTCGGTAACGTCGGCACCGGCCTCGCGGTCGCGAGCGGCGTCATCGTCCTCGCGGGCGCGGCGCTGTGGCTGTTGTCGCCGAACCCGACGCTCCACGAACATCCGATCGCACTCGTGCCCATGCTCTCGCCGACCGAGGCTGGGCTCGCCGCGATCACGCGGTTCTGATCGTCCGAAACCGCACCGCGGCCGGCGTCCGTGGGATACTGGGTGTAGATGATTCGGGGATCTGTCGTAGTCGCGGCGTTGCTAGTGGCGATCACGTCGGCGCACGCCGACCCGTCGAGCCAGAAGAGGGCTGACGACCTGTTCGCGCAAGGTCGCAAGCTGATCGAGGCCCACGACGACATCGGCGCCTGCAACAAGTTCAACGAGGCCATCAAGCTCGACCCGGACGCCGCGGGCACGATGCTCAACCTCGGCCTGTGTAACCAAAATCTCAAGAAGTACCGGCTCGCGTTGCGCTGGTTTCGCAAGGCGCAGAACCGCGCGCACGAGACGAACCTGCCCGAGTACGAGCTCGCGGCCGGAACGCGCACGAAGGACCTCGTCGATCTCGTCGCGACGATCAAGATCGAGCTCTCGGCGACCACGCCGCCCGATGCGCGCGTCCGGCTCGATGGTGAAGAGATCTACGCCGCGGACTTTCTGCACGTCGAGATCGACAGCGGTCATCACGTCCTCGATGCCGCCGCCGCCGATCACAAGCCGCAACATCAAGAGTTCGACGTCGTCGGCAAGGGCGGCCAGACCATCGCCATCGACCTCGTCCCCGGGGACAACTCGGTCATCGTCGATCGCGGCGCGGATCGTCGGCGCAATGCGATCCTCACCGCCTCGGTTGGTGGTGCGTTCCTCGTAGGCGCCGGCGTGATCTCGGTGATCGCGCGCGTCCACTACGGTCACTGCGTCAGCAGCGGCACGCTCACGCCGAACACCACCGCCATGCCGACCAAATGCCCTGGCACGGACGACGCCGCGGCCCGTAACTACGCGAACGACCAACAGCACCTCGCGCGCTACTGGGGCACGTCGTTCTTCGTCGTCGGCGCCGCGGCCGTGGGCGTCGCGACGTACATCTACCTGACCGCGCCACAGCGCGAGCGGATCAACCAGACCGTGTGGGTGCCGACGTTGACGCCCGACGGTGTCGGCCTCGCGGCCGTCGGTCACTTCTAGCTACGCGGCGAACCAGCTGTCGGGCGCGAGGGCCGCGGCGCGCTCGCGATGCTTGTCGGCGATCGCGTGCTGGCCATCCGCCGCAGCCGCGCGTGCCGCGTAGTGATGTGCGAGGGCGCGCGTGCTCTGACCGGCACGCACGTCATCGATGACCTTCTGGAGCACCTCGAGCGCCTCGCCATGCTTGCGCTCGGCGGTGAGGACCTTGCCGGTCGCGAGCCGCGCCGCGATATGCGACTCCGCTTGCAGGCGCGGATCGAGGCGCGCGAGCTCGGGATCGAGGGTCGGCAATAGCTCGCGTGCTTTCGCGACCTCGCCGGTCTCGACGAGCGCGCCGATCTTCACGGTCGTGACCTGCACGCGCTCGCGCGGCTTGATCGGCGTGACACTCGCGAGTGCGGCGAGGGCCTCGGTCCACTGGCCGTGCATCTCGTGCGCGATCGCGCGGTACATCGGGCGGCCATCGATCTGGGTGATCCGAGCGACGTCGCCGATCGCGATCGCGCGGGTCATCGCGGCCGATTTGGTGAGCGTGCGAAACAGCCACCACATCACCAGCACGAACGCGAGCCCGATCGACATCCACGCCCAGCCGGTCGCATCGGTCTCCGAGGTCAACGCCAGGACGATGTACGCGATCGTCATGATCACCGGGACGAACCAGCTCGCGATGAACGACCACAGCTTGCCGTTGTGGCCGAGGAAGCCGCCGGTCGACGTGGTCTCTGGTGGGTGAGTGGTCATTTCGCACGCATCCGCTTCGCGATCCGCATCGCGAGCTCGAGGGCCTGTTCGTAGTTGAGCCGTGGATCGACGCGAGTCTTGTACGCACGCTCGAGCCCGATCTCGTCGAGCCCACGCGCACCACCGATGCACTCGGTGACATCTTCACCGGTGAGCTCGATGTGGACGCCGCCGAGGTGCGAGCCGAGCGACTCGTGCAGCTCGAAGCTGGTCTCGAGCTCGCGCAGGATCTTGTCGAACCGGCGGGTCTTGATCCCCTGCGGTGTGGTCTCGGTGTTCCCGTGCATCGGATCGCACGTCCACAGCACGGTGCGGCCCTCGCCCTTCACCGCGGCGACCAACGCCGGCAGCTTCTCGCCGACCTGGTCCGCACCCATCCTCGCGATCAGCGTGATCCGGCCCGGCAGGCGCTGCGGATCGAGCACCTCGAGGAGGCCGCGCAACCAGTCGATCGTCATCGCGGGGCCGACCTTGATGGCGATCGGGTTCTGGATGCCGCGGAAGAACTCGACGTGCGCACCATCGAGCTGCGCCGTGCGCATCCCGATCCACGGGAAGTGGGTCGACAGGTTGTAGTGACCGGTGCGGCGCGGCACGGTGCGGGTCTGCGCTTGCTCGTACGGCAACGCGAGCGCTTCGTGGGAGGTGTACAGCGTGACCCGGCGGAGCACCTCGTTCTCGACGCCGGTGATCGCGGACAGGAAGTTCAGCGACTCGCGGATCGAGCTGACGATGTGCTCGTATTGCTCCGCGTTCGGCGAGCCGTGCGCGAACGAGACATCCCACTGTTCGGGGTGATGAAGATCCGCGAAGCCACCATCCGTGAGGCCGCGGATGAAGTTGAGCGTGAGCGCGGCACGCTCGTAGCCGCGCAACATGAGCTCGGGATCCGGCTCGCGATCCGCGGCGGTGAACGGATTGCGATTGACGTTGTCGCCGCGGTACGCGGGCAACGTGACCTCGCCCCGGGTCTCGGTGTCGGCCGAGCGCGGCTTCGCATACTGGCCCGCGATCCGACCGACGCGGATCACGGGCTTCCGCGTGCCGTGCACGAGCACGAGCGACATCTGCAAGAGGATCTTCAGCTTCGCGGCGATCGGCTCGCTGCGGCAATCGTCGAAGCTCTCCGCACAATCGCCGCCCTGCAAGAGGAACGCTTCGCCCTTCGCGGCCTTCGCGAGGTCCGCCCGCAGGTTCTCGACTTCCCACGACGTGACGAGCGGCGGCAGCTGGGCCATCTGTTCGAGCACGTTCGCGAGCTTGACCGGATCGCCGTACGCGACTTGTTGCTGCGCGGGGCGCTCCTGCCAGCTCTTCGGTGACCACGTCATCAGTCCGGCTCCTCGACCTTTTGCGTCTTCGATCCGCCACACAGCAGCGGTCGCTTGCCTTCGTACTGCAGCCGCGGATGTGCTGGCGTGTAGATCTTTTCGGGGTCGAGCGTGCCCTTCTTCTTGCGCAGCACGTCGGCCATCGCGTCGCGCACGATCACGTCGGTCGGCTTGATCGAGCCTTCGGGCAGCTTCAACCGCCCGAACACGCCGTCGCCACCCGAGGCCAAGAAATCGGTCGTCGCGACCACGTACTTGGCTTCGTCGGCGAGCAGGCGCTTGCCGACCTTGATCTCGAGATCGAGCGCGCCGTTCTTGCACGCGGCCTTCACCGTGATGCCGCCCCACGAGAAGATGCCGCTATCGCGCTGGAGGTTCGTCGTGAGCAACCGGCGGATGTGCTTGCCCTGCACGGTGACCAGCGCGAACCGGTTGTCGAACGGCATCGCCTCGAACAGCTTGCCGTACGTGAGCGGGCCCGACGTGATGTCGGCGCGCAGGCCGCCGCCGTTCGTCATCGCGATCTCGGCATCCGGCCGAGCCGCGAGCATCAGGTCGGTGAACCAGTTGCCCTCGACCGATTCGGTCTTGTACGCGCGCGTGACCGGACCGTTCAGCATCACGCCGAGGCTCGCGTTGCGACGGTCGGCGGTGCGATCCATCGCGCTATCGACGATCTTCTGGACCTCGGCATCGGCGACGACCGGTTTGCCTTCGTAATCGCCAGGGTGGCACTCGGTGAGCTCGGCTGGATTGCCCTCCGAATCGATCGGGCACATCAACTTCGGCTTGTGGATCGTGACCGCCGAGACATGCGTTTCGGTGACGCGCAGATCGACGCGCCCGAAGCCGCGCCCCGAGGACCACGACTCGATCACCGCCATGCCATCGATGCGATGCGCGATCGCGGCGTGGGTGTGACCTGCAACGACGACATCGACCAGCCCGCGCGGCACGTCGCCGAGGACCTTGAACAGCTCTTCGTTGGTATCGCAGCTCGTGAGGTCATCGGCCTTCGTGTTGTCCTTGCACGAGCTGCCGATGTGGCTGACCAAGACGACGATCTGCGCGCCGCGATCGCGCAGCGCCTTGGCTTCATCGGCGATGTACTTCGCGGTCGGCTGGGCCATCTTGAGGCCCACGAAGTTCGCGGCCATCGTGGTGTACGGCGTCGATTCGGTGCTCGCCCCGAGGATCCCGATCTGCGCGCCCGCGACCGTGACCATCGTGGATGCCGGCATGTTCGGCCACTTGATCCGCTGCCCGCTCTGCTCGTCGACGATGTTCGTGACGAGGAAGGGAAACCTTGCCTCGGCCGCACGCGCCTTGAGCGCGCCGCGAGGATCTTGCTCCGGCGTCTTTGCGATCACTTGATCACCTTCGGGACCGTAGTCGAACTCGTGGTTGCCGACCGCACTCGCGGCGTAGCCGAGCTGGTTGTACGCCTTCACCACATCGGCGCCCTCGGCGAGGTTCGATTCGAGCGTGCCCTGGAACAGATCGCCAGCATCGACCAGCACCACGCCACCACCATCGGCCGCGCGCGCCGCACGCAGGTTGTCGAGAAAGCCGCCGAGCAGTGGCAACCGGCTGAGCGCGCCGTGCAGATCGTTCGTGCCGACGATCGAGATCGTGCGCGTGCCCTTTTTCAGCGCCGGAGGTGGGCCCTCGTGAACCGCGTGGCGCTCGCGCGCCGGCGGGGTGGTCCCACCGCATGCCACGGCGAGTACACAGGACGCGACGAGCACCTTCATGCGGCCGGACTTTACGCGATCGATGCACTAACCGCACGGAACTAAACTCGATCTTCGGTCGCGCGGCAGTTTGTCCCGGGTGAATAGAGCGCGTTACATTGCGTCGAACGTTCGCCTTAAGGAGGATTGATGAGATCTCAGCTCTATCGATGGCTTGTCACCAGTAGCCTTGCCGGCGCGACGCTCGTGGGCGTCGCGGGCACGAGCTCCGCTCAAGTAGTCCGCGATCATCGCGGCGGCGGAGGTGTCTCGGTCACGGGCACTGTCAACGTCGATGTCCCGCGCGAGGCGCCACCGCCGCCGCGCGAAGAGCCCGAGCGCGTACGCGGTCGTGCAGGCTTCCAGTGGCGGACGGGCCGCTGGGATTGGAACCACGGCAAGTGGGCGTGGCGCGCCGGTGGCTGGGAGCGCGAGCGTCGCGGCAAGCGCTGGCGCGAAGCGAAGTGGGAGAACCGCAACGGTGCGTGGGTGCTCGCGGAAGGCGATTGGGAAGATGCCCCGATGCAGCCGCAAGCCGCACCGCCGTCGCCGCGCGAAGAGAGGTTCGAAGCGCGCAATGGCTTCCTCTGGATCCGGGGCCGCTGGGATTGGCGCAACGGTGACTGGGCGTGGACGCCGGGTCACTACGAGCGCGAGCGCGCGAACAAGAGATGGCGCGAAGCGACCTGGGAGAACCGCAACGGTCAGTGGGTGATGGTCGACGGTGGTTGGATCGACGCGCCGCTCGCCCCGAGCGCGGCACCACCACCGCTCCGCGAAGAACATTGGGATACGCGCCCGGGCCAGGTCTGGGTCAAGGGTCGCTGGGATTGGCACAACGGTGACTGGGCGTGGGTCCCGGGTCACATGGAGCGCGAGCGTCGCGGCAAGCGCTGGCGGGAAGCGAACTGGGAGAACCGCAACGGTCAGTGGGTGCTGAACGATGGTGGCTGGCAGGACGACGCGCCGGCTCCGGTCGTTCAAGGTGCGCCACCGTCGCCGCGCGAGGAGCAGTTCGCGCAGCGCTCGGGCTTCCTCTGGATCCGCGGTCGCTGGGACTGGAAGAACGGTAACTACGAGTGGGTTCCTGGTCACTACGAGCGCGAGCGCGCGAACCAGGTGTGGAACGAAGGTCGCTGGGAGCAGCGCAACGGTCAGTGGTTCTTCGTCGAAGGATCGTGGGGCAATCGCGCATCGCCGCCTCCGCCGCCGCAGCCGCAATACAACCCGCCGCCGCAGCCGTACAACCCGCCGCCGCCGCCGCAGCCGGTGCAACCCGCACCGCCGCCGCCGCAAGCCGAGAACTATGGCGCCCCGCGCGCCGGGTTCGTGTGGGCGCGTGGTCACTGGGGTTGGAGCGAAAACTCCTACCAGTGGATCGCGGGTCACTGGGAGCGCGAGCGTGCGAACCGAGCGTGGGCCGAAGGTCACTGGGACCTCAACGGCAACGTCTGGGTCTACACCGAAGGCGGCTGGCGCTAACTAACTAAGCAGGATCGCGCGGCTTGCGATCCACGCTTTGATGACCGATCCCCGGAGGGTCATCGTCGCGTGGTCGTGGCTCGAACCAACGGTCAGGCCATCCGCCCCGCGCGTCGTCGCCAGCAGCGCGTCGCACGGCACGCTCGAACCCAGCCCATCGACGTGACGCCATCCTCGGTCTGATCGAGGCATTTTGCGCTGCGTACTTCGCTGGCGGCGAGGCGGATCAGGGTCGTGCGCGGCACCAGCTGATGATCACGATCTGCGAGCAATGCAACCAGGGCTGGCAAGACGCCGCGGGCCGGGTGATCGCGATCGATGCGGTCGATGTCGAGCGCGCCCAATGCGATGCGCAGCGGATCGGATCAGATCGCGAACCCGCGCGCGCGACGCAAGACATCGCGCCGATGGTGCGGCGGTTCGTGCAGCGTCGAGATCACGGGAAATGCTGTGTTCCGGGTTGTCGCGCCTCGCGTAACGTCGATCTCCATCACGTGGTACATCGCGAGCATGGCGGCGGCCACGAGGCCGAGAATTTGACCCTCACCTGCTCGGCACACCATCGCGCCCTGCATGAAGGCAAGCTTCAGATCACGGGCTCGGCGCCGAACCTCACGATCACCTATGTGAATCCACCTGCCTCGTCGCCAGCGCTCGCGGTCGCGCCGGCGATCGATGCGAGCGAGGCGCTCCGTTGCGACCGTGCGGCGCGCCTTCAACCGCGCGTCGCAGGACCGACGCCCCCCGTGGGGCGTTCGAAGTTCGAGAGCGTTGTCGCCGTGACGCAGGCAAAGCAAGCGCTGACCAGCCTCGGCTTCAGGAAAGCCGAGGCTGCGCGCTATGTCGACCAGGCACTCGCGAAGGTCCACAGGCCTGACCTCGAGCTGCTGATCCGTACAGCCCTCGCGTGTTCGCGGCAGGGAGTGACCTAGCCTGCTCTCCAGCAGCGCCGATGACCGG
This sequence comes from Kofleriaceae bacterium, assembly GCA_025357755.1. Taxonomy (GTDB): domain Bacteria; phylum Myxococcota_A; class Polyangia; order Haliangiales; family Haliangiaceae; genus JABFXX01. Next base: position 7,691 of record JANXOP010000243.1, read on the forward strand.
GTCAACTAGCCCGGTTCGTATGATCCTCGACCTGCGCGATTCTAATTAGAAGCGCTTCTCGAGCACCGAGACGTTGACCTCGGTCATGCCTTCATTGCGATAGCTATCGCGGCTGACCTGGACGTTCGGTAGCTCGAGCTCGAGGTTGTGACCTTGCAGCGCGAGCTGCAGCTTCGCCTTCACGACGGCCTTGCCGTCGGCGAACATCACGTTGCCATCGAAGTTCACCGTCAGGTGCTCGTTGCCGTGGCCGAGGTGAAGCTGCGCGCGCCGACCGCGACCGTCGATGTGAAAGTTCGCGACGTGGTGCGAGGCCTCATCAAGGTGGTTGCCGAAGTGGTTGCCCGCGTCCGAGACCTTGTCGGTGATCCGCTGCTCGAGGGTCAGCCCGGTATCGGCGGGGACACTGGGCCACAGCTGATCGAGCGTGAGCAGCGCGTCATCGGAAGTCTCGAGGCTCGGGAGGTTCGGCGCCTCGGGCGGCGTCGCGCTCGCGACCGAGGACAAACCCACCACGATCAGGCCGACGAGCACGGTGCTTCCCACGATCCGCATCGTGTCAACGCGAGGCCTGGATGTATGTGAGCCGACCTACAAATGGCGTCCGGAAATGACAGGTTGTCGCCTTTTGCCAGGCTATGTACAGTCCCGGCCGAGGGAACCCATGCGCCAAGCATTGCTTGTTTGTTTCGTATTTTCGGCTCTGACGCTCGGCTGCAAGAAGTCGGATGGCAGCAACAACGGTGGCGGCGACGCCAGCACCGTGTCGGATGCGCCGCCGCTCTCCGGCGATGTCTACTCGCTGACGTGGGGGCCGAAGTCGGTCCCTGCTGGTGATCCAAAGCTCTCGGAAGATACCGAGTGCATCACTGTTCGTCTCAACAACGACGCGCCGATCAAGGTCCACCAGCTGCACAACCTGCTCGCGACCACGTCTCATCATCTGATCATCTACAAGGACGACGACCCGGCGGCCGTCGAGAACACGACGCCGACCCACTGCACGGGTTTCACCGGCGCGCTGAATCCGTCGGGCAACATCGCACCGCTCGCGATCACGCAGAAGGACGATGACGAGGTGACGCTGCCCGATGGCGTTGGCTACACGTTGGCCGCGCACCAGATGATCAAGATCGAGCTGCACTACATCAACACCACCGATGCGACTGCCGATGCAAAGGCGACCGTGAATTTCTACGCCGCCGATCCAGCGACGATCACGAACGAGGCCGGCGTGCTGTTCTCGGGCTCGCTCGACATCAACATCCCGGCACAGGGTCAGGCGACGCTGCACCAATTCCTCACGTTGCCGACGGCTGATCTCGATATGTCGGCGTCGAAGATCTTCGCGATCACCGGTCATACGCACAAGCTCGGCACGCAGGTCACGGTCGGAACCGCGGACTCGCGGACCGGCACGGTGACAACCGTCTACAACCCGATGCCATTCAGCTGGTCCGAGCCGCTGACCACGACCTATGCGACGCCGTTCAGCGTCCCGGCCGGCGGAGGCTTCGACTTCCAGTGCAACTGGACGAACACGACCAACGCCACCGTGAAGTTTGGCGAGTCGGCGAACCAGGAGATGTGCTTCTTCTGGGTCTACTACTACCCGGCCCAAACTCCGAAGGTCTGCGCGCACACACAGCAGATCGGTGGGCAGAACGGAACCGATCTATGTTGCCCGTCGTCGGACGCCTACTGCGCGCTGGTCGGCAACGCGCTCGGCAGCGGCAACTAGCGCGAACGTAGGAACGTAGCGAGCTCCGAGAGCACCATCGGAGGAATCTCGTGACCGCCGTTGAACGGGTGCCATTCGACCAGTGCACCGGCGGTTTTTAATTTGTCGCGCAGCTGCTCGGCGACGCTGAACGGCAGCAGCGCATCGCCGCGGCCGTGGGACTGGAACACCGGCAGGCCGGCGGCCTTGGTCATCAGCGGCGCCCACGTGGACTCGGCGATGATCGTGCTCGAGAGCAGCACGAGACCTGCGAGGCGCGTCGCGTGGTGGAGCGCGACGTCGATCGCGACCATCGAGCCCTGCGAGAAGCCGCCGAGCACGATGCGCTCGGTCGTGGTCTTGAACTTCGCGGCGAGCTCGTCGAGGAAGCGGCCGACCTGCTCGCGCACGGCCGGCAGACCTTCGGGCAGCTCCTTGCTGCGGTCGCTCGCATTGCCGGTCCGGAGATCGTGCTCGAGCTTCGCGAGATCGAGGCGCCACCAGGCGCGTGCCTCGCCGTACATGCCGCCGAGCTCGAGCGGTGCTTCGGGGAATACGAAGCGGGTGTTCGGGATGTCGAGGTAGCGACCCAGATCGACGAGGTCCGTGCCCGGCGCACCGAAGCCGTGAAGGAGGACGACCGTGAGAGTCGCGTCATCCGGCCCCACTAGGTGTGTGGTTAGTCCGGCAAGCTCGAGGCGTTCGTTCGACACACCTCGGGTAATATCACCGGAACGTGAGCGATCCCAGCCGACGTGACGTGCTGCGCCTGGCGGGCGCGGTCGTGGTCGCCAGCGCGTGCGGCGACAACATCGCGACCAAGCCCGCGGGCGCGACCTCCGCATCCGCGGTGTTCGAACCGACGAGCAGTGGGTTTCTGGTCTCGGCATGGAGCCAGATCGAGCCTGGCGTGATGATCGATGTGTACGACGGCGCGGGGCTCGTCACGAGCGTGCATGCCGAGGCACACGCCGATCAAGCGGTCGTCGCGATCTCCGGGCTCGAAGCGAGCACCACGTATCGGGTCGAGATCACCGGGGATGGCGGCACGCGCACCACGCACACCGTGGCGACCGCGCCCGCGCTCGACGACACGCGCGCCATACGCCTCGCGGTATCCGCGGATCTCGATCCCCAGCCGCTGTTCGAGAGCGACCTGTTCGAGCAGATCATCGCCACGGCACCCGAGGTGTTCGTGACGATCGGCGACGTGCCTTACACCGACAACGGTCCACCCGCGATGAACGTCGCCACGTATCGCGAACGCCACGGGGCGCTGCGCACCGCACCGCACGTGCGGCCGTGGCTCGAGGCGATGGGAGTGATCGCGATCTACGACGACCACGAGTTTCGCAACGACTGGGATGCGAAGTTCGTCGCGGCCGAGCCCGAGCGCTACGCCGCGGCGATGCAGGTCTGGGACGAGTTCTTTCCGCTCGCGGCCACTGCACCGATCGATGACCGGCGATATCGCAGCTTCCGGTGGGGCGCGAACGTCGAGTGCTTCATGCTCGACTGTCGCCGGTTTCGCAGCGCGAACGCGGCGCTCGACAATGCCGACAAGACCATGCTCGGTGCGGCGCAGAAGGCGTGGTTCAAGGAAGCGCTCGCGCGGAGCACCGCGACCTTCAAGCTGGTGTTCACGAGCGTGCCGCTCGATTACGGCATCGGCGTCGATCATTGGGCCGGCTTCACGACCGAGCGCGAGGAGCTGTTCGCCGCGATCAAGGCGATGGGCACGACCGGGATTTTATTTTTGTCGGGCGACCAGCACTACTTCGCTGCCTACAGTCACTCCTGCGGGCTACGCGAATTTCAGGTCGGACCGCTCGCTCGTGGTCTCGGTACACCCGGTCCAACCGGCCCAGGCGTGCTGTTTCGCGATGTCCGCTACAACTTCGGCCTGCTCGACATCACCGCCGACACGCTGACGATCCAGGGTGTAGGTCCCGGCGGCGTGGTCTTCTATAAGGAGACCTTTTCGGCAGAACAGCTCGCGGCGCAGCTAGCGGTGTAAAATATCCGCATGGGGAGCAGTCGGCAGCATCTAGCTGCCTTCGCGAGCCTGCACTTGCTCGGTGATGCCGACGAGCGCAGACGCGCAGCGCGACAAGGACTCGCCATGCTCGCGCAGATCGCCGAGCGCGAACCTGCACCCCTCGAAGGTCTCGCCGCCGATCAATTGCTGCTCGCCGTGCGCGCGATGCTCGGTGATGGCGTACTCGCGGATCTCGATTGGCTCTCGCCTGCCGCCGCCGCGGTCGCGATGTTCGAGCTCGGCCAAGCAGTGCCCGCGGGTGCCGAGCGGCGCGAGCTCGGCAGGCGCGTGCTCACGCGCTTACGCGAAGCGGATCGCGACACGTTCGTACGCTTGCTCGTCGCACTCGCGCGCAGCTCGCCCAAGGTGGTCGCGAGTGAAGGTTTGCGCGCGCGCCTCGAGGTCGTGCTGTCGGCGCCGCTCACCGCACCCGGTGCGATCGGCGAGCTCGCACTCGGCTTACTGGCGCAGCCCACGCTCGCCGCGAGCTGGGTCGAGATTCCGGCGACCGGCAGCCTGCCGTCGCGCCGCCTGGCCGGTCGGATCCTCGCACACGGTGCGCGCGAGGCGCTGCGCCGTCTCGACGGTGGTGATCGCGGTGGCGTGCAGGTCCTCGGGCGACCGGGCGTGCGCGCGGCGCTGCGCCGGTTGCTCGGCGATCGCGAAGCCCTGGTGTGGCGGTTCGCGAGCATCGCGCGCGGCATGCTCGCGCACGTCGATTCCGAGCTCGCCGACGATATCGATCGCGAGCTCCGCACCACCGCGACGAACACCGAGGTGCGCCGCGCGTCGGCCTCGGCCGGTGCCGCGCTCGAGCGTGGTGGGCAAGCGCAGCGCTGGTCTCCCTTGCTCGTCGAGCGCGCGGTCAAGGAGCCAGGTGTCGCGCGCGGCACGATCCTCGGGCTCGCTGGCCTCGCGACCGTCGCGCCCGCGGCAGCCGATGCCCTCGCGAGCGCGCTCGTCGAGCGCCAGCCACTCGAGGCGGCCGAGGCGATCGCGGAGCTCCGGCGCGAAGAAGAATCCGAGCTGCTGCCGAATGCTTCCGCGCTCGCGCTCGCGTGGACGCGCACGCAGATGAGGACGCTCGGTGCGAGTGGTGACGACGGACGCTGGGCGCTGTTGCACGCGCTCGATCGCGAGCTCGGCGGTAGTGCACGCGCGATCGATGGCATCGGCGTCCCGATCGCGGCCGCGCGCACTGCGCTCGATGCGGGCGATACCGCGACCGCCTTGCGCGAAGCGCGGATCGCCGTCGACGAGATCACGGAGGCGGCGGACTGGCTCGAGAAAGCGACCGACGACGACCCGCTCGATCGTCGCCACTCGATGCGGTTGCTGCGCGATCTCGATCGGGAGCTCCTCGCGGACAATGCCCTGACGGCCGTGCTCGCCCTCGCGCCGGAGACCGATCCGATGCGCGTGCGGTTCTCCCAGGCACTCGCTTCGATCGAAGCCTCGTTGCTCGCACGCGAGGCCAAGCCCGAGACCGGTGGAGTCGAGCATGGTGGCCTGCGGATCGCGCGGTTGCGTGCGCTGGTCCGCTTGCTCGATGGCGTGCGCACGCCGAGCGAGCACGATCTCGCGCCGCGCCTCGCGGCGGTGCGCCAGCTGATGGCGCGCGCCGAGATGGATCAGTCCTCACTTCGCCGCGCGGTGTGGGCCGCGCTGACGCGCGCGGGCGATGCGCTGCTCCGCGATGGGCACGCCGAGCTCACCGATTTCCTGCTGTCGTGGACGACGACGTTCCCCGACGAGGATTTCGCGATCGTGCGCGAGGCCTCGATGGTTCCCGACATCGAATCGGCGTTCGCCGCGTATGCGCGGCTGCAAGAGGCAACCTGGGCCGCCGTCGATCCGGACGATGGCGACGCGATCCGCACCGTGATCGAGCGGCTCGCCGAGCTCGCCGATGCCCTGCCGCCCGAACAATCTCCGCGCGTCGAATCCGTGCGCCTCGCCCTCGCGCGGCTCGGCAACCAGCTATCGCGCCTGATCTCGGTCTCGAACCTCTCGGCGATCCCCGGCGGCGCGCTCGACGCGATCGCGAACGAGCTCGGCACGCTCGCGCGCCGCGTCTTCGGTGCACGGCAGCGCCTCGGGCTACCCGCCGAGGACACGAGCGATGCGGTCGAGACCGCGGTGCGCGCGATCGAAGCCGCGCTCTCCACGCCCCACAGCTCGCTCGACGAGCCGGTCGCCTCGGCGATCGACAGGACTCGCGCGGCGCTGCCCTCTGCCCTCGCGGCCGCGATCGAGCGTGTCTTGGTGTGGCTCGCCCGCCGCCCACACGCCGAGACCGGTGCGATGGCAACGATTCCGATCGACGTGTTCCTGCCGAGCTGGGTCCCACTGTCGCGCTTGCTCGGCGGCTTCTTCGTGATTCGCCCGATCGGCCGCGGCGCGGGCGGCTCCGTCTTGCTCGCGGTGCGGTCCGAGCAGCGCGGTCGACCCGAACGCGAGCTCGTCGCGCTCAAGGTCCCCGACTACTCCGCCGAGGCCGCGCGAAATCTCTCCGAGCAAGAGTTCGAGCGGCTGTTCCGCGAAGAAGCCGGCGCGCTCCTCGCGCTACCGAGCCACTCGAACCTCGCGCGCTTCGTCACGTTCGATGCGAGCGCGCAACCCAAGCCCGTGCTCGTGATGGAGTTCGTGCGCGGCCCGAACCTCGAGCGCACGCTCGAAGCGGGCGACCTCACGATGCCGCGCGCGTTCGCGATCATCGATGATCTCCTCGCCGGCCTCGATGCGATGCACGCCGTCCAGATCGCGCACCTCGACGTCAAGCCGCCGAACGTCGTCCTCCGCGAGACCACAGGTAACGCGGTGCTCGTCGATTTCGGGCTCGCCGGTCGGCGCATCCGCTCCGGCTGCGGCAGCGTGCACTACGGCGCGGCAGAGGTCTGGTCCGAGGGTGGCGACAAGTACGATCCTTCGCACTCCGATGTCTACGCGGCGGGTTGCGTCGCCTACGAAGTGCTCACCGGCTCGGTCTTGTTCGGCGGCGACTCCGTGAAGGAAGTCATCGACCATCACTTCACGAAGCAACCCGGCTCCGAGCCGCTCGGTCGCATGGCCAAGGCTCGCAAGCTCGCGCCACTCGCCGAGCTCCTCCGCGCCACGCTCGCGCGTGATCCGACACGCCGCCCGAGTGCGGCTCGCTTGCGCGCCGGCTTCAAGGCGATCGCGCACGATCTCGTCGGCCTGCCGTGGCCGCTCACCGCCGGTTGATCGGTCGGGCCCGAGGATCCGCGAGGAGTGCGCCTCGTCCTGTGATCTGCTCCGAATTGGCTCGCCTTTCGCCCACGCCCGGCCGTTGACACACAGGCCAGTCGCGACGGACGCTGCGAAGCGCAGGGTGAAGGCGCATGCCAAACAAGCGGTGCCTGCGACGCCGAGCAAGGTGCCACAAGCGCAGCAGCCGGATCGCAAGGCTCCCGAGCAGGCGCTTGTCGATCTCTCCCACCTCGCGCACGCGCCGGTGGCCGCCGCGCCCGCCGACGAGGCTGGAACACTGCTCGACACAGCAGGTAAACCGGGGTTTCTCGTCGCGTTGCGACAAGCGGTCACCGAGGCCACGTCGAGAGAGCTCGCCGGCTCCGGATGGACCGCTGATCAGTGTCCGTATATAGAGTACTGGTTCAACTACTACGAACGCCGGAGCGCACGCGACATCGAGGCGGCGCTCCGGAAGTATGCGCCTGATGCGGCGTTCGCAACGACCCTCGCCGACTACGTCGGCGCGGTCGTGCTTCGCGTCCGCGCAGCGGTCGCGAGATGGAGCACCACTGGTGACGTCGACGCGCCTGATGTCGGGATGCCCGACGCGCTCGCGACCCTAGCCACGTTGGGGCCCGGCGAACCGATCGACTCGAGCACGCGTACCCGGTTCGAGCGTGCGCTCGCGATCGATCTGTCCGAGACGCGCGTGCATCGCGATGGGCGGAGCGCCACGGCGGCTGCATCCGAAGGAGCACGCGCATTCGCGATCGGTGATCACGTCGCGTTCGGCGCGAATCAGTACGCACCAGGCACGGTTGCGGGTGATGCGCTGCTAGCACACGAGCTCGCGCACACCCGGCAACAAGACGGCGCACGCGGGGCCTCTGCGGGCTCAGCGCACGAAGCGAATGCCGATGGTGCAGCGATTGGCTGGATGAAGCGCTTGTGGGGCGGCATCACATCGTTCGCGCGACCACCGCTCGCGACGACGGGCCTGCAGCTGCAGCGGTGCCAGACCAACAACAGCACACCGCACGCTGTCGACACCATCCACGCAGTGACCGAAGCAGAGAGCGGCATCTCGATCAAGGGGACCGGGATCCAGCGCGACGGCGACAAGTGGGTCGCGCTCACCGGGAGGACGGTCCACCTCGATCTCGAGACGACCGACGGCACGGTCGTCTACTGGAAGAACCAGCCAGCGCAGACCGAATCGATCTATTCGAAGATCGAAGGCGGGCAGACGACCGAGCAGAAACACATCTCCAGCGGCCACGACCTCACGTTCGACGAGGCCGGGGACTGGGTCGTCGTGCTGTACCTCAAGGTTCCGGATCACGGAGAGGTGGCGGTCAAGCTCCTGGTCACGGTCAAGGACGAGAAGCGCTACGCGAAGGCGGTAGCGACGTCGCAGGCTGCCACGGCCGACGCGTTGAAGGCGGGGAAGCACACGCCCGAACAGATCGGGAAGGCGTCGTACACGCTATTCCGGCTCGGGCTCGCGAGTCTGGTCGAGAGGAGGCTGGGAACGTTGCACGACCAGCCGAGCCTCCACGACATGTACATCGTCAACCGCGGCGCGAATCCAAGCGACTCGGCGGACAACGTGTCCTACGGGCTCGAGCAGGTGCCTGTGGGCGCGGCCTCGTACAAGTGGACACGCGACGCACAGCAAGGAAGGACCGACCTTCACCCGCGGTCGAACTTCAACGGCGGGCCGTGGCGCGAGCTCGCAACGGCGCGGACGCAGACCGTCACCTTCGACGGTCCGGACACCTACGAGATCGGGTGTCAGGCATACGACAAGGACGGCAACGCGCTTGGTCCGCGGGCCACGTACACCCAGATCGTCATCGGCGAGTCGAATCGCGACTTCGTGCATGGCTGGAGCGGGTATCTGAAAGACATCGATCAGGAGACGGCCAAGCTGCGCTCGGTCGCGCGGCTTCCCGGCGCGTTCGTCAGCCGCGAGACGGCCGAGGCCATGCCGCTGGCGCTGTTCGTCGGCGAGAGCAAAGCGGCGCCCGGAACGTGGGTGGTCCTGGATCTGACGCCGTTTCCCGACAAGCACGGAGCGCCGGGGGTCCACGAGCACAGCGCAGACACGCTCGACGAAGCGATCCTCGCGTTCGAGGAAGACGCGTCGCACCGTTATCCGAAAGGCACGCTCCTCCTCCTGCTCTCGGGCCTGCCGGGTCACGAGACCCACGTCGAGCCGCCCGAGGCGGGCACCGGCGCGGGTGCGCACGCGCCGAGACAGCTCGCGGACACCCTCGAGTTCAGCGGCGGTGAGGCCAGTGTCGGTGGGTCGATCTCACACTTCTTCGGCCTCGCATCGCTCGGGTTCACCGTGGCTGGATTCGCCGCGCTCCTGTTCGGCGCCGAGCCTGCGGCGATGGCATTCTTCCAGGCCGCGGCCGGGACCGGCGCAGCCTCGAGCGCCGTGAGTCTGGGCGTGCGAATCAGCGAAGGCGACACGGATGCCCTCGGCTACTTCATCGATAGCGCCGCGCTCATCACCTCGTTGATCTCGTTCGGCCAGGCGTCGGGGTTCCGGAGCTCCGCGGCCGCCGCCGAGAAAAGCGCAGCAGCCGAGGTCGTCGAGTCGGCGTCGCGGAGGAAGTTCTTCCAGTGGACCGAAGGCGTGCTCACGAAAGGCAGCGCCATCGTGATCAGCTTCGAATCGATCGGCGAGATCGAGAAGGTGCTGAACGACTCGTCGCTCACCGATACGCAGCGAGCAGAGCGACTGGTCTCGCTATTCAAGCAACTCGCACTCCAGGCCGGCATCCTCGCTCTCTCCGCGAGGGGTCATCCCCCGCCGGCAGCAGCCAAGAACCTCCGGGTGGTCGAGCAGCAAATCTTGAGCTCGCTCGACCAGAAGGCGCTCGACCACCTCGCAAACCTTCCGGAGAAAGAGTTCGGGAGGGTCGTCGCGCTAGTCCTCGATCACCCCGCGCAGGTCAACGCAGCGCTGAAGAACGCCGAGATCACCACCGTCGCAGACCTCGAGAGCGCTCTTCAAAAGCCCGCGCCATCCGTCGTCGAGCCACCCGCGGCAGTGGTCAACCCACCTACGCCGACCGTCGAGCCCACGGCGCCCGCGAAACCGGTGGAGCCGACGGCGAACGTCGAACCCGCAAAGCCAGCCGAACCGAGCAAGCCTGCCGAGACCAAGCCCGCGGAGACCAAGCCCGTCGAGAAGCCCGCGAAAACCGAACCGAGTGAGCCCGCCGTCACGGACCCGTCCACGCCCGCGGAACCCACCGCAAAGACCGAGACAGCGAAAGCCTCGTCCGAGGAGAACGTCGAGAAGGCGGCGGAGCAAGAGAAGCAGGTCTCGCGCCGCAAGAACCAGCTCAAGACGACGGGGACCAAGGCCGAGCAGCAAGCGGAGCTAGCCAAGCTCAAGGCGCAAACTCAGCCTGTTGCGAGTGCTCCCGAATCGTATCGCTCGTACTGGGAGGCCCGAATGGGCCAGCTCGAGGCCGAGGCGGCGCAGGGTCAGATCATCAGCAAAGCTCCGCTGACGCTCGAGGAGTACAACGCGTTCCGCGGCCGCTTCGAGCGCGGATTGAACTTCCAGAATCGAACGCACGACATCCTGTGGGCGCACGTCGGCGAAAAGGGCGCGCCGCTGGGACTCGAGAATAAGGTCTTGGAGGATGAAGTCGGCATGCTGACGAACGAGCGTCAGCAAGCGCGAAAGGCCGGCGATCGACCTCCTCGAGCAGATCACGTGCTCCTCGATCCCAACAAGATCCCCACCACAAAGCTGGGATCGAAGACACCCAAGTCGTCGACGCCGGAGATCGACATCGAGGTCATCAGCGACAAGAGTCGCGTGCGGGCCGACTACGCGCCGGCGGACGGCGCGCGGAGCGACAAGCCCAGCTTCCGCACGCAGGTCGAAGGCGACATCGCGGAGGTCCAGTCGAAGTACAGCGGCAGCGTCGAGATCCGCAGCTCGAAGTTTGGCGAGAAGCTGAACGGACGAAGCGCGCGGGTCAAGACGATCTACCTGATGTATGACATGGCAGGTCTAGACGCGGCCGCGATGGAAGAGATCGTGACGATCGCGCGGGACTCCAGATCAGGCGTACAAATCCTCTTCAGCGATGGCCAACGAATCCACATTCCGGGCGAGCCCTGATCGCTATCTACTCGAGGTCTACGGCTCGCGCTGCGAGGCGGGTGACCTGCAGCCGCTCGTCGCGTTCCTTGCGGCGCATGGTCGCGCGCCGGATCGAGTGATCCTGAAGACGGGACGTGCGGTGCAGTTCACGGCCGAGGCGTTCGCGAAGGCGTTCGCGGAGGGAAAGGGGGCGCGCATCACGCTCGTGGCGGGCTCGCTCCAGATCAACCTCACGTTGCCGCGCGCCGGCGGGGTCGCGATCAGCTCGTACCTGGCCGACGCCGCGTTGGTCGCGAGCATCGGACCGGTGCTCGCACCTCTCGAGGTGCTGTCGGGTCGCTGCCACAGCGCTGCGGACGAGGTTCGTGCGCGCGCCGCGAGCGCCGGAGACATCGGTTGGGAGCCCACCCGGATCGACAACGTGTACTGGCTCAACTGGTACGGCCGCGCGTTCGTCGAGCGCATCGGACGCGACCGCGTCCTCGCGACGCCCGCGACCACCCTCGTGGAGCTGGCGGATGGCTCGGTGCTGTGGACCTCGAGTCCGAGCCCGGCCGACGCGCTCACGGACGCCTCCCGTATTGCCCAGGCGAAGGCACGCTGCCACCTCGTCGACGGAGTCGACTACGCGAGCGAGCTCGAGAAGCTGCGCGCGCGCTCGCGAACGCTGGAGCCGGTGACACCATCCTGGCACGCCCACCTCGACGAGGTGATGGCGCGCATGGCGAACGACGTGCCGCCCCCCGTGCAGTCGGATCTCGTCGGTCAGGTCAACGCGCTCGAGCTCTCACCCGTCGCACCGGGTCCAGTGCGCGACGCCGACATCGACGATCCGGAGGCCGCGGTCGAGGCGTACGAGCATGCCGCCGAGCATCTCGTCGCGCTGCTCCACGACAAGGTCCCCGCGATCGGCAACTTCACGCCCGCCGAGCTCCCCGCGCTCGACGCCTACTTCTGGCACCACCACCGCGCGCTGAACACCGACCAGCTCGAGTCTCTGATCGGCGCCGTCGGCGGGTATCTCGGCGAGCTGCTCGTCCGAAGACTCGGCGGGCACTGGGTGCCTCGCCGCCACCGCGACGAGGCCGCCGTCGTGATCGGCGACAGGCCCTGGCTGCCGTTCGCGCGGGCGCGCGCATATCTCGCCAGCCGCGAGGCCGCCGTTCAGGCTTCGCTCACGCACTACGTTCGAGAGATCGAACGCATGCGCTAACGCGACGACGCCATCACCGCATACATCCCGCACCCAGGTGAAACTGAAGTTCAGCAATGAGCTCGGCATTCAAAGCCCATCCCGATAGATATTGCCTCCAGATCTTCGCGTCGCGCTGCGAGTCCCCGAGTGATCTGTGGCCGTTTGTCGACCTTCTCGAAGAGCTCGCGCTGGCGTCCGACGAGCTCGTTCCGGTGCGTGGCCGCAAGACAAAGTTCTCGAGAGACCAACTATCAAAGCTGTTCGCCACCGAGGCGCGCGGGAGCCTGAGGTTCTCTCTGCAACGCAACACGGCACCCGCGGTGGCTTTTGCCCTCGCGATCGACCGCACGAGTAACGAACGCGGGATGGGAAGTGATCGCGGAAACCGAGACCTACGAGACAGGATGGGAGCCCGAGGCGATCCGTGATGCGTTCTGGGCGACCCCTGATCGCTTCCTCCTCGAGGTCTACGGCTCGCGCTGCGAGGCGGGTGATCTGCAGCCGCTCGTCGCGTTCATCAAGGCGCACGGTCGCGCGCCCGATCAAGTGATCCTGAAGTCGGGACGTGCGGTGCAGTTCACGGCCGAGGCGTTCGCGAACGCCCCGCAGACCTGTGGCGGTGGTGCGGTTGAGGGAGACCTTGCAGCAGCACTTCGGCGGACCCACTATCGTGAGATTCGCGCCGCACCGCGCTGCCGGAGTTACGCTTCGAACGACAACGTTCTTCGACCGTTGCGACGTCAACGCTGGTGATCTCGGCAGACCTCGCGGGCGTCGCGGGCGTCGCTGACCTTCGTCGCGAGCACGAACGCTCTGCAGCGACAGCTTGACGAGGATCTCGGACGGGCTAACGACCGAGCGCTGGCGAAACCGGCGTACCGAGCGGCCAGTCGGTGTCGCCGACCTTTTTTAAGGTCATCTCGAAGATCTGCTTCGATGCGCCACCCTCGGCGATGTACTCGCCGACCTCGTGCCACGTGTTGTCCTTCACAACTGCGGTGAAGCGCGTGATCGCCTTCGGGCCCGCCGGTACTTCCCACACGTAGCCGTCGGCCGTGAGCTTCAGCTCGAACGTCCCGGCGTAGCCCTGCGCGTAGGATCGGAGCTCGTACTTCTCGATCTGCGGATTGTAAGACGCGACCGCGAACGCGTTGAAGCCGGTCGTGTTGTCGTCCTTGTAGCCGCGGCCTTCGATCACGACGACATCGCCGCCGAGCATCGGTCCCATCCGCTCGGTCTGCGTGACCTTGTACGGTCCGGTGCGGCTCGTGCCCGTCGCTGGACCGGCCCAGACACCGCGCATGAACGCGAGCTTCGTCATCGGTGCGACGAGGCTGTCGGTGCCTTTGACGGGCGGGAGCGCGAGCGCTGCCGGTGTGGCAGGTGCCGATGGAGCCGCGGGTGCAACAGCGGGCGAGCTTGCACACGCCGCCAGCAGCGTAGCGAGGACGAAGACGAGGAGCGATTCGCGCATACGCGCGAGCTTACGGGCAGTGCGTCGCTTTGAGCGAGAGCGTGTCGAAGAAGAAGTTGGTGTAGTTCGAGCTGTCGCTCGACGAGTTCAGCTTGAACCGCACCGTGGTGCCCGCGACCGCCGCGACGGCGAACGAGTGGGTGAACGAGACGTAGGCCGGTGTCACGCTCAGATTGGTCACGGTGAGTGCAGTCTCGAGCGTGGTCTCGGTGAGAGTCGCGAGGCTGACGTATGCTTTGTCGTACGCGTTACTCGTGGTCGTCTCTTTCGTATAGACCAGCGAGTAGCCGGTGAGCACCAGCGACGTGGTGCCGGCCGGGACCGCGATGTCCTGATAGAGCTCGTCCGTCGCGATTTGAGTGTAGCTTCCGAGCCACGCACCGTAGGTTCCTGCTTGCGGAGCCTGGCTGGAGATCAGCTCGCTATCAAACTGGATCTCGTGCCAGCCAGTCGTGTTCGATTCGAAGTCGCCGTTGACGAGCAACTCGGTCTGGACCGGCGTGCATGCGTCCATGAACACGTGTGCGTCCTGGTAGACGTGCGCATCCTGGAAGACATGTGCATCGTTGAAGACGTGCGCGTCGTTGAACACGTGCGCGTCGTTGAACACGTGTGCGTCGTTGAATACGTGCGCGTCGTTGAACACGTGTGGGCCGTCGCGCGGCTCGGGTGGCGCGTCGAGGTAGACCTTGCCATCGATGATGGTTTCGTTCGCATCGCCTTGAGCGAGCTGGCCGACTCCGCCTTTGGCGCAACCGACGAGGGCGAGAACAAAAGCAACCTTGCGCACGCGCGGACTATCGTCGAGCGGCGGGGCCGTTTCAATGACGATCTTCGACGGGGCGAAGAGATCGTGTGGCTACCGGAGTAGCCGTCTTGCGGGCAAGCGGTCGCCCCGAGCGATAGCGTTTCGAAGTAGCACGAGGTCGGGTACAGGCTGTCGTTGGTCGAGGTCAACATGACCCGAACGGTCTGACCGGCGGAGAGGTTCGTAACCGGGTTCGCAGCGACCTCGGCGGCGGCGTGGACAACCGCGATCGGGCCGGCGGTCCCACCATTGTTGCCGATCGGGTCCGAGGGCCGGCGGTCGCGCAGCCACCACGCCCCGAAATGTACCGCCGCCGGCCCGCGCCCACCGGGAACTTCGGACGTGCGACACATCACGCAAGACCCGGACCCTCACACCGCGGTTCCAGCGAGGGCTCGACGCGCCGCTGCTGCCGCCGGTTGCCAGCCACCCCGCCAGACCCGGAGCCAGAACAAGCTGGCACCGACGATGATCTCGACCGCGAGCCCGACCCAGCAGCCGACCACGCCGTGACCCAGGACCACGCCGAACAGGTACGCGAGCGGTGGGGTCGTGAACCACGAGCAGATGATGCCGACCACCGCCGCGTAGCGAACATCGCTCGCACCGCGGAGCACGCCACGCGCGATCACGTTCGCGGCATCGGCGACCAGGAAGATCAAGCTGACGTGGACGAGCGTGGTCGCACGCGCACCGAGGGCGGCATCACTGCCGGCCAGGGCGTGCGCGAACGAGCTGCCGAGCACCGCGTAGATCACGCAGCACGCGCTCGAGTAACCGCCGCCGAGCGCGATCGCTCTGCGCGCGACGCGCGGGACGAGCTCGTTGCGTCCGGCGCCGACCGCCTGGCCGACGAGGACCGCCGCGGCTTCGGCCAGCGCGTGCGCGGGCAGAAAGCTCACGTTGATCAAGTGCAGCACCATCTGGTGAGCCGCGGCATCGACCGCCGACATCCGCGCGACGAGCAGGGTGACGATCAAGAACGCACCGACCTCCATCACGAACTGCAGGCCATTGGGCAGGCCCTGCGCCCACGTATCGCGCAACGCCGCGCGCGTGACCTTCATCGCGCGCAGCTGGGCCGCCATCGGGATCGCGAGGAGCGCGAGCTCGGTCGCATTGCCACAGATCGCGGCGACGGCCGCGCCACGCACGCCCCAGTGAAGGCCGAGGATGAGCACGATATCGAGCGAGATGTTGACCGCGTTGCCGGCGAGCGACGCGCGCATCGGTGCCTTGGTATCGCCCTGCCCGTACTTCGCTTCGCGCAGCGCCGCGAACAGGATCGCGAACGGTGTGCCGAGCGAGCGGATCGTCAGGTACTCGGTCGCGAAGTGACCCGCACCTGGCGAGGCGGTCAGGCGATCGAGGTACGGCGCGACGAGCTCGCCCGCGAGCAAGCCGACGAGGCTGACCACGCCGGCGAGGGCGACCGCGGATCCGAGTAGCGCGGGGATGCGATCTTCACGCTTCGCTCCGAGCGCCTGCGAGACCAGCGTCTTCGCACCACGCAAGACGCCGATGCCGAAGCACACGAGCGCGAAGCCGATCACGCCCGCGAGGCCGACGCCCGCGAGTTGATCGGCACCGAGGTGCGCGACGAACGCGGTCGAGGCGAGGGTCATCGTGGAGAACGAGACCATCGAGATCGTGATGGGCCACGCGAGACGCAGGAGTGCTCGGCCTGGGCGGTCGACCCACGCTAAGGAGATGGATGTTTCGGGTAGCAACGCAGACATGACGGACCTCTCGAGAGGAGCCGCTCCGCGTTTTCAGCCGAAAACGAGAAGGGCTCCTGGGTGGTTGACCGAGGAGCCCGCGACGGAGAGTTCAGCTTCCTGATGGCTTGATCAGGGCTCCCCATCGCGGGCGGCGCCAACGCGGACGAACTGAATCGTCGACGAGTAGCGGCACATTTGGATGGGAAGGCGAGCCATTGGTGCCTACTTTAAGAAACCCCTAAGCGATCCGTCAAGGACATTCCCTGCAGGGATGGGAATTGATCGCCAAGTCGTTTGGTTGACAGGGCGCGCCGAGGGCGCTTTTCTCCACCCCAGTTCTGTTATGTCGAGCCTCACCGAAGACGTCACCAAGCTCCAAACTCGCTTCACCGCACTCAAGGCCGAAATCGGCAAGGTCCTGGTCGGCCAGGACGACATGGTGCATCGCTTGCTTCTCGGCCTCTTGGCTGGCGGCCACGTGCTGCTCGAGGGTGTGCCCGGGCTCGCGAAGACGCTCGTCGTTCGTACGCTCGCGAGCGCGCTCGATGGCACGTTCTCGCGCATCCAGTTCACGCCCGACATGCTGCCCGGCGACATCGTCGGCACGCAGATCTACAACCCGCGCGAGGGTAACTACTCGATCAAGAAGGGGCCGGTGTTCGGCAACTTCATCCTCGCCGACGAGATCAACCGCGCGCCCGCGAAGGTCCAATCGGCGCTGCTCGAGGCGATGCAGGAGCGCCAGGTCACGCTCGGCGATTCCACGATGGGCCTCGCGGATCCCTTCCTCGTGCTCGCGACGATGAACCCGATCGAGCAAGAGGGCACGTATCCCCTGCCCGAGGCGCAGCTCGATCGCTTCATGCTCAAGCTCAAGGTCGGCTATCCGACCAAGGAAGACGAGATCAAGATCCTCGACCGGATGGCGGGCTCGGGAGCCGAGCCCGTCGCGACGCAGGTCATGACGTGCATCGAGATCCTCGCCGCGCGGGACATCGCGAAGCACATCTTCGTCGATGACAAGGTGAAGCGCTACGCGGTCGATATCGTCGCCGCGACCCGCGATCCGAAAGCGGCGGGCTTCCCGCAGCTCGCGCCGCTGATCGACAATGGCGCTTCGCCACGTGCCTCGATCGCGCTGATCAAGGTCGGTAAGGCGCAAGCCCTGCTCTCCGGTCGCGATTACCTCTCGCCGCACGACGTGAAGACGATCGCGCACGACGTGCTCCGCCATCGCTTGCTCGTGAGCTACGAGGCCGAAGCGCAGGGCAAGACCACCGATCACGTGATCGCGCAGATCCTCGAGAACATCCCCGTCCCGTAGTCATGCTCCCCGCTGAGATCGCGCAGGCCGTCAAGCGCATCCAGTTCGTCACGGGTCGGCAAGTGGCCGACGTGATGGCTGGTGCATATCTCTCCGTGTTCAAAGGACGCGGCATGGAGTTCGACGAGGTGCGTCCGTACGTGCCCGGCGACGACATCCGCGCGATCGACTGGAACGTCACCGCGCGCACCGGCGAGCCGCACATCAAGCGGTTCGTCGAGGAGCGCGAGCTCACGGTGATGCTGCTCGTCGATGTCTCGGCCTCGCAAGAGTTCGGCTCGGGCCGGCGCTCCAAGCTCGAGGCCGCGGTCGAGCTCAGTGCATTGCTCGCCCTCTCTGCGGTCGAGAATGGCGACAAGGTCGGCCTGCTCGCGTTCCATCGCGGCGCGGACCTCTACATCCCGCCGCGCAAGGGCGGCAAGCACGCGCTCCGCATCGTGCGCGAGGTGCTCTCCCGCGGCACCGGCAGCCTCGATGGTCCGGCCGCGCGCCCGGGCTTGCTCGAGTTACCGCGCGCGTTGCGCCGCTGGTGGAAGAAGGTGCAAGACACCCGAAACGACACGACCGGCACGAATCGGCGCGGCACGAGCATCGCGGCCGCGCTCGAGATGTGCCGCCAGGTGTTGCCGCGCAAAGCAGTGATCTTCCTCATCTCGGACTTTCTCGACGACGATTACCTCAAGGTGCTGCAGCACGCGAACCGCAAACACGATGTGGTCGCCGCGTTGATCACCGATCCGCGCGAGGCGCAGATGCCGCCCGCGGGCCTGGTCACGCTCGAGGATGCCGAGTCCGGGCGCACGCGGCTGGTCGATACGCGGTCCAAGGAGTTTCGCGACGAGCTCGCGCAGCGCGCGAAGACGCGCGAGGCCACGCTCGAGAACGATCTGCGCACGAGCGGCATGGATCTGGTCGTGCTCGACGCCTCGGGCTCGATGGTCGAGCCGTTGCTCGCGTACTTCCGGCGCCGCGAGCGAAGGATGCGGCGATGAAGCGCTTCCTGATGCTCTCCATCGTGTTCGTGGTCGCGTGTGGTTCGCATGCGACGGAGACCGGGCCCGATCCAATTCCGGAACCGCCGAAGGATGCGATCACGAAGCCGCTCGAGAGCGGCCCTGTCAAGGTCTCCGAGCGCGTGTGGCCGGCCAAGCCGAACCTCGGCGAGCCGATCTACGTGCGACTCGATATCGATGCGGCCGCGGGCACGTCGGTCAAGGTGCCGTATCAAGAAGCCGGCGAAGCACGGCTAGGCCGGTTCAAGGTCGAGGCAGTCTCGCCGCCCGAGGACACGCGCAACCCCGACGGCACGCACCACCACCACCAGGTCTATACGCTGTCGGCCTCGTCGAGTGGCAAGCATCGCATCCCGCCGCTGCGGCTCGAGCTCGTCGATGCGCGCGCCGATCACGCGGGCAGCGCGGCCGGCAAGACCCAGGAGATCCTGACCGAGGAGATTCCGCTCGAGGTCGCGCCGGTCAAGACCGAGGCGATCGGAGCGGAGCTCAAGAGTGGACCGGGCAAGCTCGATCCGAATGTCGGCGGTCCACCGTGGATGATGATCCTCCTCGGGGCGAGCGCGGTCGCGGTGCTCGGTGCCGGGAGCGTGTTGCTGCTCCGGGCTCGCAAGGCGCGCGCGCAAGTCGCCGCGCGGCGCTCGGCCTACGACGAGGCGGTCGCGAAGCTCGGCGCGCTCGAGCAGCGCGGAGCACCCGAAGCCGATACCACCGACGCGTGGTTCGTCGAGCTCTCGGCGATCGTGCGCGATTACCTCGAGCAGCGCTACGAGATCCGCGCACCCGAGCTCACGACCGAAGAGTTCCTGCAGGTCGCCTCGCGCGATCCCAACCTCAAGGCCGATCATCGCGCCCTGCTCTCGACGTTCCTCGAGCTCGCCGACCGCGTGAAGTTCGCGGGCTACCGACCCGAAAGCGCGGAATCGCTCGCGAGCCTCGAGGTCGCGCGCAAGTTCGTCGAAGACACGCGGCTCCGAGCTGCGGAAGGAGCTGCCGCGTGACGCTTCATCACGTCGAGATTCCGCACCCGTGGTTGTTACTCACCGCGCTCTTGGCCGTGCCCGCCTACTGGTGGTCGATGCGCAGCGCGGGCCGCGTCGTGTTCTCCTCGCTGCGCGCCCTGCCCGCGGCCGGCACCACGTGGCGCACCCAGCTCGCGTGGTTGCCCGATGCGATGTTCGCGCTCGCGATCGTTGCCTTCGCGATCGCGCTCGCCGGTCCGCGCAAGGGCGACAAAGCCTCGCGCGTGAAGAACGAAGGCATCGGCATCGTGATGGCCGTCGATGTCTCGGGCTCGATGCAAGCCCAAGATCTCGCCGGCAAGCTGCCCGTGCAGTGCAACTACGCGCCGAGCCAAGATCCGACCCGGCTCGGCGCGGTGAAGCGCGTGTTCGAGAAGTTCGTCGCGGGGCGACCCGACGACGCGATCGGGCTGGTCGCGTTCGCGCACTACGCCGATACGCGCAGCCCGCTGACCCTCGACCACGCGAACTTGGCTTCCGCCGCCGAGCAACTCGATTTCGCGCAAGGTGAGGACGATGGCACCGCGATCGGCGCGGGCCTCGAGCTCGCGACCCAACGCGTGCTCGACTTCAAGACCACGAGCAAGATCGTCGTGTTGCTCACGGACGGTGATTCGAACGTTCACGATATCGACGAAGACACCGCGATCGACGATGCCGTGAAGTCGCACGTCAAGGTCTACACGATCGGCGCCGGAACGCGCGGCAACACACCGATCTGCGTCGAGGGCACGCTGCGCCAGGCACGGCTCGGATTCGATGACACGCTGCTCAAGAAGATCGCCGCGAAGACCGGTGGCCAGTTCTTCCGTGCCGAAGACGGGGCGAGCCTCGCGAAGATCTACAGCCAGATCGACAAGCTCGAGCGCACCAAGATCGAGGAGACCCGTTTCACCGAATACAACCAGTACTACATCTGGTTCGTCGCCATGGCGCTCGGGCTGATCGTGCTCGCGAATGCGCTACGCGGGACGTTGTTGCGGAGGTTGCCGTGATCTTCGACTGGGACTATCGCAACAAGGAGCTGATCCATCTGCTGTGGGTCGCGTTCGCGATCACCGGCGGGCTCGCGTTCCTCGAGCTGCGCTCGCGCGATGCGCTCGCGAGCTTCCTGTCGCCGGTGATGCAGCGCCGGCTGACCGCGAAATCGAGCCTCGAGCGCACGATGCTGCGCCTCGTGTTGATCCTCGGATGCCTCGGCTTCGGGGTCGGCGCGCTGATGCGGCCACTCGCGACGAACGAGACCGAGAGCACGCCGGCCGGCGACAAATCTGCCGACGTGATGTTCGTGCTCGATGTCTCGCGCTCGATGCTCGCCGAGGATGCGACGCCAAACCGGCTGGTCCGCGCGAAGTCCGAGATCTCGCAGCTCGTCGCCGGCCTCGAAGGCCACCGCGTCGGCCTCGTCGTGTTCGCCGGGCGCGCGGCGCCGGTGTGCCCGCTGACGCCCGATCACTCGTTCTTCAACACGGTGCTCAACAGCATCGACACACGCAGCGCGGGTCGCGGTGGCACGAAGGTCGGCGATGCGATCAAGGTCGCGCTGCGCGGCTTCCCCGCCGAGAAGGGCGCGAAGATGATCGTGCTCATCACCGATGGAGATGATCAGGATCCCTACACCGAGGATGCCGCGAAGCTCGCCGCCGCGGCGAACGTGAAGATCGTCGCGGTCGGCCTCGGCAGCGAGACCGGTAGCGAGATCACCCTGACCGATCCAGTGACCGGGGCGAAGGCGCCGCTCATGCACGATGGCAAGCCGGTGATCTCGAAGCTCGATGGCGCGAAGCTCGAGAAGGTCGCGCTCGCGACCGATGGCGCGTACATCCCAGCCGGCACGAGCGCGATCGATCTCGATGCGATCTTGAAGAGCCACGTCGAGCCGCTCGCCGCGGAAGCGGCCGCGAGTGCGACCCGCCAGGTCAAACCCGAGCGCTATCCCTGGATGGTGCTCGGCGCGCTGCTCTGCCTGCTCGCGTCCCTGTGGGTCGGCTCGGGCGCCGGTGATTCGCGGAGGTCCGCATGAAGCGTGTGCTGTTGCTCGTTCTGATGACTACATGTGCCGTGCCGGCGTGCGATCGCGGCGAGCACCGCGAGGCGCGCGAGAAGTACAACGAGGGTGTCGACGCGATCGCGAACACCAAGTACGACGAGGCCGAGAAGGCGTTGCTCGAGGCGCGCAGCAGTGGCGGCGTCGACGAGGAGTTGCGCTATCGCTCCGCGTACGACCTCGGCATGGCGTACTCCGCGCACGCCGATCAGATGAAGACCGGCAAGGACGCCGATCTCTCGAAGGCGCTCGAGCTCGAGAACCAGGCCGTGACCTGGTTCGCGGATGCCGCGCACCAGCGGCCCAGCGATGGCGACGCGAAGGCCAACCTCGGCATCGCGCGCGCTCGCGCCCAGGCGCTGACCGACGAGCTCGCGCGCGGCGAGGGCAAGCTCGAAGCGCGTCTCGACGCCTTGATCAAGGAACAGCGCAGCGTGCTCGAGGAAGCGCGGGCCGCGTGGATCGCGATCAAGCAGAGCGGCGGACGCGACCCGCTCGCCGAACAAGCTCCACTCACGAAGCTCGCCGATCAAGAGCGCAGCGTGGTCGCCGAGGCCGGCGTGATCAGCGACCTCGCCGCCGACGAGATCGATACGACCGGCAAGAAGCCCGCGGACAAGCGCGATCCGAAGGATGCGGCGCGCCTGGTCCAGCTCAAGAACCTCGATCTCTACATCCTCGATAGCCGCACGAAGGTGTCCGAGGCCCGGCGCAAGTTGCAGGACCTCGATGCCGAGCAAGGCGTCGCGAAGTCCGAGACCGCGCTCGAGACGCTCAAGCGTGCGCGCGAACAGCTGCTCGATCCGATCAGCGTGCTCAAGGCGGTCGCGCAAGACGAGCTCCAGCTCGCCCAGGAGACCCACGCCGTCGCCACGGTCGAGGCGCCGAAGCTCGACATGGGTGCGGGCTCGGCCGCACAGCCGAAGCAGTTGATCCCGAGCTGGTTGGAACCCTCTGCGCTCGCCGATCGCCAGAGTGGCTTTCGCGATCGCGTCGAAGAGATCCGCGCACGACTCGCCGCGACGGTCGACAGCGTCGACAAGCCGGTGGGCACGGGCTCCGCCGCCGAACCGCCGAAGCTCACCGCCGAGCAGGCCAAGCAGATCGCGCAACTCCGGCTCGCGCTACCGTTCGTGACCGAGGCCGTCGCCGACATGGATCGCGCGCGCGATGCGCTGACCGCGAAGCGGCTCGACGATGCGACGAAGGCGGAGCGCGAAGCGCTGGTCGCCCTCGCGAAGGCGATCGAGTACTTCGCCGATCTCAAGCAGACCATCGACCTCGCGTTCGCCACCCAGCAGCAGCTCGTGCAGTTGCTCGGCCCCGAGAGTGCCCAGCTCCCCGCCGCCGATCGGGCGCGCGACACCTACGAGGACCTCGCTTCGAACCGCTCGCGGATGGGCCGGATCCAGGAGCTGATCTCCGACGAACAGACCAAGCTCGCGGCGCAAGAGCAGCAGCTCGACGAGAAGGCGAAGCAGCCGGTCCCGCAAGGCAGCGGCGCGCCGAAGGCTCCCGATCCGAAACAGATCGAGGCCGCGAAGCAGCAACTCGAGCAGCAGAAGCAACAGCTGAACGCGGCCGAGGCGCTCCGTGGCGATGCCGACAAGTTGCTCGCGACGCTCGAGACCGCGATCAAGACCAACAAGGATCCGTTGACTCGAGCCAAGCTCACGCAGGCCAAGCTCGACGAGCTGCGCAAGCTGTTCTTCTCGGTGATCGAGCATCTGAAGGAGCTCCTGCGCGAGCAGAACGAGACCAAGGATCAGACCTCGCAAGCGAATACCGAGGACGATTTCACGCGCGCGCCCAAGCTCCCCGGCCTCGCGACCAAGGAAAACGAGCACACCGAGATGGCCAAGGCGATCGCCGAGGCGCTCGCGAAGCAAGCCGATGCCGGCGCGAAGCAGCCGCAACAAGGTCAGGGCGACCCGCAAGACCAGGCGAAGAAGTTCGCGGCGGCAGCCAACGAGGTCCGCGCCGCGACCAGCGACATGACGGATGCGAAGGCCGGCCTCGACAAGGCGGCCTCGGCGAAGCAATCGGTTAGCCTCGAAGGCACCGTGAAGTCCGAAGGCAAAGCTGCCGATCACCTCGAGGCCGCCTTGAAGCTGTTGCAGCCGCCACCGCAGAAGAACGACCAGAAGCAGGATCCGCAGAAGCAGGATCCACAAGATCAGCAGAAGCAGGATCAGCAGAAGAAGGACCAGCAGCAACAGCAGCAACAGAGCGGCGGCGCCGGTCAGCGCGCGCGCGATGAAGATGCGAAGCGCCAGCGCGCGAAGCACGGTGGCAGCAACGGTTCGGACGCCGCCAACCCCGCGGGCGGCGACGTGGATCAGGATTGGTGATGCGGTTTGTTTTCACGCTCGCGTTCCTGCTCGGCCTGGGTGCAGTAGCCCATGCCGACACCGAAGCGCGCTGGCGACTCGGCAGCGAAGGTCAGCCGCACAGCGGCGTGCCGTTCACGCTCGCGCTCGGCGTTGCGGGCTTCAGCGATAGCCCGGTCCCCGAGCTCCCGAAGGTCGTGATCGCTGGCGCGACCGTCACCCCGATCGGCGCGAAGCCGAGCGTGCGCCAGATGATGACCGAGGACGCGATGGGTCGCCAATCGATCACGAAGGACGTGACGTGGTTCCTGCAGTATCGCGTCGAGGTCGCGAACCCGGGGAAGATCACGATCCCCACGACGACCGTCGTCCAGGGCAAGCAGCGGGCAACCGCGGCCGCGGCCGAGGTCGACGTCCAGGCGGTGCCGACCACCGATCTGATGAAGCTCGAGCTCCAGCTGCCGAATCGTCCGGTCTATCTCGGCGAGACGATCGAAGCCACGCTCGTTCTCATGGTGCGCGCGCAGCCGAGCAACCCGGAGTTCTCGATCCCGATCGCGAGCCTCGATCAATTCACCGTGTCCTCGCCGACCGTGACCGACCGCAGCAAGGCGCTCGAGATCGATGTCGGCGGCAAGCAGCTCAACCTGCCCTACGATCAAGACACCACCGAGACCAATGGCCAGAAGTGGTCGCGGTTCTCACTCCACCTCTACATCGCGCCGCGCCAGTCCGGAAAGGTCCAGGTCCCGGGCGTGTCGGTCACCGCGGGCCTGCCGTTCGGTCAGCCCGACGTGTTCGGTCGCTACGATCAGCGCCTGTTCCGCGCGACCGATTCGGCCAGGACGCTCGACGTCAAGCCGCTGCCCGAGACCGACAAGCCGGCGAGCTTCGCCGGTGCGGTCGGTAGCCAGTTCGCGATCTCGGTCGCGACGAGCCGCTCGGTCGTCCAGCTCGGCGAACCCGTCGAGCTCGCGATCACCGTGAAGAGCGACCAGCACCTCGACAACCTCGCGCTGGGCAAGCTCGATGTCGAAGGCGAGTTACCCAAGGACAAGTTCCAGGTTCCCGCCGATCCGCCGACCGGCGAGCTCTCGGCCGACGGCAAGACCAAGACGTTCAAGGTCGTCGCGCAGGTCACCGGCCCCGCGACGGAGATTCCGGCGCTCGCGTTCTCGTACTTCGATCCCGCGAAGAACGCGTATCAGACGATCAAGAGCGACCCGATCGCGCTGTCGGTGAAGGCGGGCTCGGTGATCGGCGCGAACGATGTCGTCGCGATGGCGACCAAGTCGAAGGGGCCGAGCCAGAAGCCGGGCGCGCAGGGAGACACCGAGCTCACGCTTGTCGGCGCAGAGCTCGCACTCTCGTCGCCGGACCAAGTCGACGCGAAGCCGCTCGGGGGTGGCCTGCTCGCGAT
Source organism: Kofleriaceae bacterium (assembly GCA_025357755.1). Lineage (GTDB taxonomy): Bacteria > Myxococcota_A > Polyangia > Haliangiales > Haliangiaceae > JABFXX01. The sequence continues at coordinate 33,154 of JANXOP010000243.1, forward strand.
CGTGCTCGCCATCCTCTATCTCGGTTCGCTCGGCGCGTTCGCACTGGTTACCTGGAAGAACCGCACGGCCGAGCAACGCGAAGAAGCCGCCGAAGTGAAGGCCGCGCGCAAGAAGGTCGATGCCGAGCTCGCACGTGCCGACAAGGCGCCCGCGCGCGACACCGCGGGTCCGCTCGCGGCGGCCTTGCGTGGCCTGGCGCGGGCGCTCGAACGTAGCGGCGCGGACGACGCCGTGATCGCGCGGCTCGAGACCGAGAGCTTCTCGCGGACCGCGAAGGACGAGCCGCTCTCGGTGGAGCTGCGCCAGCAGGTGCGCGGGCTCGTCGAGACCTGGACCAAGGAAGCGCGCCGCGCGCCGAAGCGGAAGCCCGCGGTCGCGGTCGCGATCCTGCTCGCCGCGCTCGCCGCGCCGAGCATCGCGCGCGCCGATGCGCAGAGCGAAGGCCGCGCTGCGTATCAAGATGCGCTCGGCGTCAGCGATGCAACCGCACGCAGGGCGGCGTTCACGCGCGCGGCGACCTCGCTCGCCGAGGCGGCCCAGCTCTCGCCCGGTCACCCCGAGCTGCTCGCCGATTGGGGCAATGCCGCGCTCGGCGCGGGCGATGTCGGCGGCGCCACCCTCGCCTATCGCCGCGCCCTCGCGATCGATCCGAGCAACGTGCGCGCGCGCCGCAATCTCGACTGGTTGCGCAGCCGCGAGAGCGACAGCCTGCGCCCGAGTGCGGGCAGCGCGACCGATACGCTGTTCTTCTTTCACGACTGGCCGCGTGGGCGTCGTCTCCTGGTCGGCGCCATCGCGTTCGCGATCGCGGTCCTGTTGATCGTACCCTGGTCGGGTCGGCGCCGCCGCGGGCTCGGGCTGCTCGCGATCATTCCAGCGATCGCGTGGCTCGTGCTCACCATCTCGGTCGTGATCGAAGATCGCCACACCGACGATGTCATCGTCATGGACTCGGTCGCGCTGCGCGCTGCCGATAGCGTCGGCGCACCGGCGGCACTCGTCCAACCGCTACCGCGTGGCACCGAGCTCGCGGTGCTCGAGAAGCGCGCCGACTGGGTGAAGGTGCGCATCGCCGCGGGCACCGTCGGGTGGGTTCCGACCGGCGCGGTCCAGCGCGTCGCCCCATAGCGCCGATAGCGTACATTCCGGCGAATGGTTCGCCTGCTCGTCGTCCTCGCGTTTCTCTCGGCATGCCCCGCGCCGAAGCCTCCGATCGGTCCTGGAACATCCGGACCGAAGACCGGCGAGCTGCCGGTCCAGCCGGGTGCGCCCCACATCACGTGGATCCGCGTCGATGCGCCGAGCGACGTGCCCGCCACGCCACCACCCGCAGGGACCTATCGCATCCATCTGATCGATGTGGGTACGGGCCTCTCGATCCTCGTCCAGGGCAGCGACTTCAACCTCCTCTACGACGCGGGCACGAACGACAAGTCCGAGAAGCCCGCGCGCGTGATCGCGTATCTCAAGCGTGCGATCGGCGCCTCGGGCGATGATCTATGTGAAGGCGGGGCGAAGGATCGCAAGACGATCGATGATGTGGTGCTCAGCCATCCGCACTTCGATCACGCGTCCGCGCTCGATCTCGTCGTGCATTGCTACACGATCAAGGACATCTACGATTCGGGGCGCGTGAACGATGCGGTGTTCTATCGCGCGTTCCTCGAGGCGGTCGCGAAGTCGCCGGCGATGTATCACACCGCGGCGGATGTCCCGACCGATCACACGGTCGGCGTCAAGGGCACCGAGATCCAGATCCCGAACTGGCAACGGTTCAGCGAAGGCGATGCGGTCCGGCTCGGCGAATCGGCGAAGTTCACGATCCTCCACGCCGAGGCCAAGAAGCTGCCCGATCCGAACCAGAACTCCGTCGTGATCGCGGTCGAGCTCGGCGCGGTGCGATTGCTGCTCGTTGGCGATGCCGAATCGGGACCGCGTGAAGATCCATCCGCGAGCCCCGGCGATGTCGAGGCGTTCTTGATCGAGAACCATCCCGAGGAGATCCGCGCCGAGATCCTCCAAGTCGGTCATCACGGCTCCAAGACCTCGAGCCGGCACGCGTTCATCGAGGCCGTGCATCCGAGCCTCGCGCTGGTCTCGAGTGGCCCGAAAGTCTATGGCCACACGGTGCTGCCCGATCACGAGGTGATCGAAGAGCTCCGCAAGGATGGCGCCACCGTGCTGCGCACCGACGAGCGCGATGGCGATTGTCCGGTAAAAGAGCGCATCGGCCCCGCGGATGGTCCGGGCGGCTGCGACTCCTATATCATCACGATCACGCCATGACTCGCCGGCTGTATCACGACGACGCGTTCGCGCAGAGCTTCACCGCCCAGGTCGCAGCGCTGACCACGTACAAGGATCGCGCGGCGATCGTCCTCGATCAGACTGCGTTCTATCCCGAGGCCGGTGGTCAGCTCGGTGATCACGGCACGCTCGCTGGCCTCGCGGTCATCGATACGCAAGAGACCGACGACGGCACGATCGTGCATGTCGTCGAGAGTGCCGGGGCGCTCCAGCCGGGTGCCGAGGTCACCGGCACGATCGAGTGGCGCCGCCGTCGCCAGCACATGGCGCAGCACACCGCGCAGCACCTGCTCTCGGGTGCGCTGCTCGAGCGCGCGCAGGCCCCGACCGCTTCGGCGCGCCTCGGCGAGAGCGCGCTGACGATCGATGTCACGCGCGACCGCATTCCTGAAGCCGAGCTCGCCGCTGCCGAGGATCTCGCGAACTCGATCATCGACGATGATCTCGCGATCCGCGCGTGGTTCCCCGAGGCCGCCGAGCTCGCCACGCTGAAACTCCGCCGCGATCCGAAGGTCGATGCCGATATCCGCGTCGTCGCGATCGGCGAGTTCGATCTGTCGCCCTGCGGCGGGACGCACGCGTCGCGCACGTCGCAGCTCGGCACGATCCGGATCACGAATACCGAGCGCTACAAGGGCATGACCCGGATCACGTTCGCCGCCGGGGCACGCGCGCGCGCCGAGCTGTTCAGCCGCGATCAGGTGCTGCGCGGTCTCGCGAGCAGGTTCTCGTGCGCGCCGAACGACGTGCCCGCCGCGATCGACAAGATCGTGCGCGATGCGGAGAGCCACGCCGGCGAGGTCACCGCGCTGCGCGGCCGGCTCGCCACGTACCTCGCGGCGAGCTTTGCGGGCACCGGTCCCGTGATCGCGGCGCTGCCCGGCGATGCCGAGCTGCTGCGCGGCATCGCGACGAAGCTCGTGGCGGCAGGTCGCGACGCGATCCTTGCTGCACCCGATGCGACGGGCACCACGGTGGTGCTCCAGCGCGCAGCCGGCTCGCAGCTCGATTGCGGAGCGCTCTGGAAGCAGCTGCAAGCGCGCCACGGCGGACGTGGTGGTGGCAAGCCGGACCTCGCGCAGGGTCGGCTCGGCGCCGAGCTCGCCGACTGGCCAGCCGCCGTTACGGATCTGTAAGCGCCGCGAGGATCTCGTCGGCGCTCGGCCGATCGTTGGTGTTGCCGCCGATCCGCTTGAACGTGACGGCGCCGCCCTTCTGGATCACGAACGTCGAGGGCTTCGCGATGTTCGTGCCGTAGTCCGCGACGCCCCACTTCGCGATCGTCTGGAGCTCGGGATCCGAATAGAGATCGAACGTCAGGCCGAGCTTCGCCTTGAGGGCGGTCGCATCGGCTGGCGTATCGGTGCTCACCGCGATCACTTCGGTGTGCTTCGCCGCGAAGTCTTGCTGGTGCTCGTTGAGCTGACCGAGCTGCTTCTGGCACTCGGGGCACCAGTGCCCCATGTAGAACACCAGCACGACGCGCTTCTCGGCCCAGTGCTTCGTGAGGTCGGTCTGGGAGCCGTCGTTCGCCTGGACCAAGCTCGTGTCGGGCGCGGTACCACCGACGTCTTGCTGGATCTCGGGATTCACGCGCGGCGCGACATGCGCGTGGGGATTCTCGACCCTCTCGGGTCGACAAGCCGCGATCACGAGGGCGATCGCGAGGAGCAATTTACGCATGACTTATCCTTTGGCTTTGAGCGCGAACTGAATGCTCTGAATCGTCGTGCTCTTCGGGAACATCGTGGTCGTGAGGACATTCCGCAAGCACTGACCGACCGGCGACATGTTCATCGCGTCGGGAGAGATTCGCACGCTGCTGGCGCGGCCGGACGTATCGATCGACAAACTCGCCATCATGTCGGCGGTCACGCCCTTGGCGTTGTCGATGATGCATTGAGTGAGCGCGGCCTTTTTCGCCGCGATCGCAGCATCGATCGTTCGAGGACGGACGACGACCGGAGGCGGCGGCTTGACGACCGTGTTCGCGGACCCGGCGAGCGGCACGCCGGCATCGGGCTCCACCGGCGGCTCGACGACCGGCGGTGCATCGGGCTTCTCTTGCGAGATCACGATCGGCGGCTGGAGTTGCTGCTGGTTCTGGGTCTGCTTCCACACGAGGAACAACGCCGCGCCCGCGATGCCGATCATCGCGATCGCCAGGATCGGCCACAGGATGCTACGCGGCGCGACGACGACGATCGGCTGCGCATTCGGGGACGGCGGCTGCACCGCCATCGTGCCTTGCAGCGGGCGCAACTGGACCGCGCTGCCCGTGGACTCGTCGGCGAACGGCGGCGGCGTCGACTGACCGAACGGATCGGTCTGCGGACGATCGGTGATGACCGAGACGAAGTGCGGTGCCGAATCGACATCGGTCTCGACACTCGGAAACTCGTCGTCGTCGCTATCCTCGGCTTGCTGCGAGAACGAATCCTCGTTGGCGATCAGCGGCATCGTCGAGCGCCCGACCGAACCAGGATGCGTGCGGTGCACCGCAGTCAGGACCTGCTGGCTGCGCTTGGTCAGCTCTTCCGCGAAGCCCGCCTTGATGAAATCGCCGATGTCGCCCTGGCTCCACGGGCGAAGGTGCGAGGCGCTCATCGCATCGCTCATCGCATTGCCGAGCTGACGCGCGGTCTCGAACCGATTCGCGGGGTCGCGATCGAGCGCCTTCGCGAGCACGTTCGCGACCAGATCCGGAATTTCTGGGCGGTAGCGCCGGATGTCCGGAATCGGTTGCTCCATCACGGCGCGGAACGTCAGGTAGTCGGTCTTGCGCTGGAACAACCGGCGCAGCGCGACCATCTCGTACATCACGACGCCGAGCGCGAAGAGGTCGACGCGGCGATCGATCGAGCCGCCGCGCAGCTGCTCGGGCGCCATGTAGGCGTACTTGCCTTTGACGGCGCCATCCTCGGTCTTCGTCGAGGTCGCGCCCTTGGCCTTCGCGATGCCGAAATCGAGGATCTTCGAGACCCCCGAATCGCATAGAAAGATGTTCAAAGGAGTGACGTCGCGGTGCACGAGGCCGAGGCTCTCGCCGTCGCGATCCTTGAGCTCGTGCGCGTAGTGCAACGCATCGCAGGTCTGCTGGACCACGGCCGCGAGGAAGCCGAAATCGAGGTGGGCCTGCGCCTTCGATGCGCGGCGCAGCAGCGGCAGCATCGTGACGCCCTCGAGGTACTCCATCACGATGTACAGCACGCCGCCGGTCTCGCCGAGCTCGTAGACCTGGCAGATGTTGCCGTGCGCCATCTTCGACGCGATCTGCGCCTCGGAGATCAACATCTGACGGAACCGCGCGTCGTCAGCGAGGTGCGGAAGGATCCGCTTCACGACGTAGAGCTTCTCGAACCCGGCCGCACCCTCGAGCCGCGCGAGGAAAATCTCTCCCATACCGCCGGTCGCGAGCCGCGCTAGCAGCTCGTAACGGCCCAGGCGTGCCTGAGCTTGAACCCCCGGTATGGGCACGTAAAAAGTTTAGCAGACCCCAAGACCTAAAGCGATTTCAGCTACCTACATGTCGCCTCGGGGGCCTGAAACCTCGAGCTTCGAACAATCTCGCGATCCGAGGTCGCGCGTGACCGAGGGGCGACCATACTTCCCCTCCGCATGCGCTTCGAGTTGCACTGTCACTCCACGGAATCCGACGGCACCGAAGCGCCGGCCGAGGTAGTCGCTCGCGCCGAAGCGCGCAACGTCGACGTGTTCGCGATGACCGATCACGACACGTGTACCGGCGCGACGATGAAGACCGGCCACTCGCTCCGCGGCGTCGAGATCTCGTGTGACGAGCCCAAGACTGGTCGCACGATCCACGTGCTCGCCTACGATCGCGGTGGCGCGGCGTGGTCCGAGCTCGAAGCCAAGCTCGTGGAGACGCGCGAGAAGCGGCGCAATCGGTTGCGCGTGATGGCGGTCCGGCTCGAGCGGCGCGGGATCAAGATCGATGTCGAGCCGCTGATCGCGAAGGCGACCGGGCGGTCCGTGGGGCGGCCCGATCTCGCGCGCGCGATGGTCGAGGCCAAGCACGTGACCTCGATGAAGGAAGCCTTCTCGCGCCATCTGTTCGACGGCGGTCCGGTCGACGTGCCGCACCACGCACTGCCGATCGCCGATGCGATCGCACTCGGGCGCGCTGCGGGAGCCGCGATGTCGCTCGCCCATCCTCATCTCTACGATCACCTGAGCGTCGAGTTGCTCGAGCGCCATCGCAACGACGGACTCGGCGGAGTCGAGGCGTTCTATCCGGGCTACGATCCGCGCGAGCGTGCGCGCTGGACGGAGCTCGCCGACAAGCTCGGACTCGTGTGCACCGGCGGCTCTGATTGGCACGGACCCAAGGATGCGCAGGCGCAACCCGGCGTCGATCTTCCGGACGATCGTGGCGCGCGCTTGCACGCCTGGCTGCTAGAGTCGGCAGCGTGACGCGCGGGTGGCTCGCACTGTTGGCAGGCTGTGGCCTCGGCACGGCCACGACCGAACAGGAGCTCTCGACCGCGGTCACGACCGAGCGCTACACGTTGATCCGCGACAGCGCGGCCGAGATGGGCATGTACAACGGCGCGTTGCTCGCCGGCATCGCGATCAGCGAGACCGGCCTCGCGCACTGCCAGAGCGAAGCCACGTACGCGTGCAAAGGTCCCGCCTCGTCGTCGTGCAACGGCGGCCCGATCATCGCCGGTGCGGCGGATGGTCCATGTTCGGCCCAGCAGGGCGGCCTCGGCATGTTCCAGTTCGATGCTGGCACGTACGATCAAACGGTCGCCGCGTACGGCCCGAGCATTCTGACAGTGGAAGGCAATACGGCGCAGGCCGTGAGCTTCGTCGTCGATAAAGTCGAGCTCGATATCGCGGGGATCGATGACTGGCTCGCCGCCACGGGCTGGATGAACGACGTGCCTCTCGACGCGAGCGACGCCGTGATGAACCAGTGGGCGAAGCTCCTCGCGTGCCGCTACAACGGTTGCTGCTCGACGAGCGCGACCTGCACCTCGCGCGCGAACGGCTATCGCGACAACGCGATCACCGCGTTCACAGCGATGGGCGCGGAGTTCTGGAAGACCGATAACCGCTGCACCGCCCTGCCCGCGGATGGCGTGATCGAACAGCGCAGCGAGTGCTACATCGCCGCAGGCGATCCGCGCTACTGGCGCCACGTCGACGGTGGTTCCGCAGGCACGCTCGAGTGGACCGGCTCGACCGCGGCGCAGAAACCCGCGAACTTCGCCGAGTGGATCGTGAAGGCGCCGGCCGGCCGCTACCACGTCGATGTCTTTCTCGACGGTACGTACGGGACGGCCAAGCACGCCATGTATCAGATCGCGCACGCGGGCACGGTCGACATGGTCGAGCTCGATCAGACCTCGGCGACCGGGTTTGTCTCGCTCGGCGAATTCGATTTTGTCGGCACCGGTGACGAGCACGTGCGGTTGACCGACAACACCGGCGAAGACGCCGTCCAGGTCGGGTTCGATGCGATCCGCGTGCAGTCGACCGACTTCTCCAACCCGATGCCGATGGACCCATCGAGCGCGGCTGGCTGCTGCCAGACCGGCGCGGGTGGCCGCAGCAGCGGCGTGCTCGCCCTCGGCGTCCTCTTGCTCTTGCGTCGCCGTCAGACCGATCAGCGACGATCGTAGCGTGAACCAGACGATCGCCGTCGCGATCTTTGCAGTCTTGATCGCCTTGTGGTTGGCGGCGAAGCTGCGGGCGTGGCGAGGATCGTGGCGCGCGCGCAGGCGAGCGGCGCGGGCGAGCGCGGGCGAAGAGCGAGCGGGCGAGATGCTGGTCGCCGCCGGCTTCTCGATCCTCGAGCGCCAGGCGCGGGTCGCGTGGGCGCCGTTGATCGATGGTGCGCCGTGCGAGCTCGAGCTCCGCGTCGATTACCTCGTCGAGCGCGACGGCGAGCTGCTCGTCGCCGAGGTCAAGACCGGCGAGGCAGCTCCATCGATCGAGACCGCGGCGACCCGCCGCCAATTGCTCGAGTACAGCATCGCGTTCGCGGTCGATGGGATCTTGCTCGTGTGCCCCGAGCGCGATCAGATTCTGCGTGTCGAGTTTCCGCAGCTCAAGCTGACTAGCGGTCCGTACACTTGAACGATTCGCCCGACGGCACGACCCGGTGCGGATCATCGAGCGTGGTCGCCAGGACCGGATTCGGGCATTTCTGGACGAGCGCGTGGAGCTCGTCGCCGCGGGCGGCCGTCGCGATCACGATCCTTGCGGGCTGCGCGGCGCGGAGCTCCGCGACCGTCGCGGTCCGCAGGCTACCGAGCCAGCGCTCGTGCGCCCGCTCGCCGTGAGCCTCGAGCTCGAGCACGAGCGCCCCGCACGGCGCCTTCGCGAGGCAACGCTCGACGATCACCACCCACGTGCCGGGGAGCGGTTGCTGCAGCGTCGAGCGCACGGCGTCCTCGAGCCGATCGAGCGCGTCGTTCGGCCGCTTGCGCTCGCGCACCATGCCGAGCGTGAGCTTGCCGAGGCTCGTGGTCGAGGTCTCCTTGCGATCGAGCCGGCTCGCGAGCTCCCTCGCCCACGGCCCACCGATCGTATACGCGTCGAGCGTCGAGCGTCCGTGACGGAGCTCGAGGCCATCGCCATCGCTGCGCGCGATATCATCCGCGCCGAGGTCGAGTGCGAGCCCGAGGCTCGCGACGACCCACGCCGAACCGATCGCGATGCCTTGCCGCGTATCACGACCGACCACCATGTGATCGAGGTGAGAGAGCAGCTCCTCGCGACCTTCGAAGGCGACGCGATCGGAGGCGAGGGCCGAGACCCGGGCGATCCGATCGACGCGCGGCGGATGCTCGTCATCATCGCCCTCGAGCTCCGCGCGCAGCGCACGCCGCATCGCGCTCGGCGAATAGCCCGCATGTTCGAGCAGCGCGATCGCACGCTCGTCGGCGATGCCTTCCGCGTCGCGACGACCGGCGAGCCACGCCTGGTCCGCGGCCGGCCCGAACAGCGACACCGTCGCGTGATGTCCTTCGATGTGCGCCATCTCGTGCGCGACGACCGCGGCGAGCTCGGCTTCGCTGCCGAGTTTCTGGATCGTGATGCGACCGACTACGATTGCGTTCGCATACGGCGCGTAGGTGCCGTCGTGATTCGAGATCACGACGCGTGGTGAGTGCGGGAGATGCGCGTGCAGCGCGAGCCGATCTGCGATGCCCTGGACGTACGCGCGCAGGCCGGCATCGTCGTATGCGTCGAGGTCGCCATCGATCAGGTCACGTTCGGCGAGCGCGCTCGCGCAGCGCTCCGGATCGCTATTCGTGCACGCCGCTGGCGTCTCGCTCCCGAGGTAGCTCTGCGGCGGTACACAAGCAACGAGCCCGACGAGCCCGACCCAGACGACTGCCTTCATCGCGCACCTCCGAGCCGAGCCTCGACATCGATCGTCTGACGATCCGCGGCTACTTCGATCCGCAATTCGATCCGACGATCGAGCCGCTTGCGTGCCCGATCGATCCCGGTGCGCACGCGGTTCGCATCGTAATACTCGCCACCGCGCAGGCCCATCGCCGCGACGACCTGTGCTCGCGCGACCGCGGCCGCTCCATGCGCGCGTACCGATCCGATGCGATAGCGAAGGCCCGCCTGGATCGGCACGACCACGGTGATCGCGGCCTGATCCTCGTCGTACGAGACGATCGGCCGGCTGATCACGGCATCGATCCATCCGGACTCGTGATAGCGGCGCTCGAGGTTCGCGAGCGCACGCTCCATCCGGTCCGCGACGTACGAGCCGCCGACCGCGTTGACCGTACCGAGCGCATCCGCGATCGCGGCCACCCGTTCATCTTCGGGAAACGCGTCGTCGGTCTGGAACCCGAGCTGAGTGATCCGGAACCGGGGTCCGCGCTGGACCACGACCTGGAGCTCCACGCCGCAGGCCTCGCGGCGAGCCACCGCGATCTTCGCCTGCGGATAGCCCCGCACGTGCAGCAACTCGGTCGCGACCTCGGTCACCCGGAGGGTCCGATCCTGCTCGTCGAACGTGCCTTCGAGCACCACGATCGGCGCGACATCCGCGGCCGAGGCCCCCTCCACCGTGATCCTGCCGATCCGGGCGATCGAGCAGTCCCGGGCCAAGGCTGGATAAGGCAACTGCGCCTCCCGACAGCCGATCAGAGCGATCAAGAAGAGGATGAGGCGCTGCACGCCAAGCTCTAAGAGCAAGGGTGAAGCCATCTGTCGTGTCGTCCGCGATCCCGGCCGACCCACCGAAAAGTTGCCTCGGGTATGCGCTCGCCATCACCCTCAGTCCCACGCCCCTCCATGAGCTACCTCCACTGTCCAACGTGCAGCCACGCCTTCAATTTGGCCGTCACCGCGGCCTGCCCGCAGTGCGCAGCTAGACCCCTCCAACCCGAGCTCGTCGATCCCTCGGAAGACATCGTGATCGCGGTCGATGCCCTCGCCCGTGCGATGGCGCGAGCGACGCCCGCGGAACGCAGCCTGGCTTCTTCGCGTATCACTCGGCTCGCTCCCGAGGCGCTCGCCCGCCCGCTCGTCCATGCCCCTTCGGTCATGGCACCCCCAGCACCGCGCCTGCTGACCCGGCTCGCCGAGTCGCTCGTTGATCGCTGGGCGCGCGTCGAGCCGAAGGTCATCGCGCTGCTGCCGCGCCGCGTTCAGCGCTTCCGCGATCGCGTCCGCGCGTTAGCCGCGTAGACTGCGCGCATGAAACTGCTCGTCATCGGGGCCTCCGGCGGCACCGGCTCCACGTTGGTCGAGCAAGCGCTCGCCGCGAATCACGATGTCCTGGTGCTGGCGCGCAAGCCCGAGACGATCAAGCTGGTCGACAACCTCTCGGTCCAACAAGGCGATGTCCTCGACCTCCCCTCGATCACCTCTGCCGCGCAAGGCTGCGATGCGGTGCTCTCGACCTTCGGCCCGTCGAACAACTTCAAGCCGGGCACGCTAATGTCGGTCGGGGTTCGCAACATCCTCGCGGCGTGCACCACCCAGCACGTGAAGCGGTTCGTGTTCGAGAGCGGCCTGATGTGCACCGATGGCACCGGGCTCGGTCTGTTCAGCCGCCTCGGCATCAAGGCGTTCGGCGCGATCGCTCACAAGCTGCGCAGCGACAAGCGCATCGCCGAGCAAGAGATCCAGGCGAGCACGCTCGACTGGATCATCGTGCGACCGCCGATGCTCTCGCACGCTCCCGCGACCGGCGCGTACAAGCACGGCATCGACGCGCCGATCAACGCGACCAAGTCGCTACCCCACGCCGATGTCGCCGCGTTCATGCTGCGGTGCGCGGCCGACAACAGCTTGGTTCGCACGATCCAGGCGATCGGCTTTTAGGCCAACTTCAGACCGACCTCGAAGGCGTGCGAGATCGATCCTTCGGGACCATGTAAGCGAGCTCCAGCGACGGCACCGCCGCCGAGGTAGCCGTCGGTCGCCGTGTCCTCGCCGCCTGCCACCGCGAGCCCGATCACGGTGGCCAGCACACCCACATACAGACCGTAACGAGGGCGCTGCAGCACATCGATATTGCTCGCGAGGGTCGCGGTGCCTGCCACGCCCGGCCCGAGCACGATGCCTTCTGCCTCGACGAGCACTTCGATGCGGCCAGTATGCACACCGAGTCCCGCGCCGCCCGCCGGGAACCCGAGTCCGACGACGAGATCGAAGCCGCGATCCGAGGGCTCGGCACGCGCGACCGACCCGACCAGCAACACCGCCACGACGAGGGATGCGTTCATCGAACCATCATCGCGCTCGCGAACCGAGCTCGACGCGCTCACCCATCACACCGCATCGCGCGCTGCGACTCACACGCTGCGGCGCGCGCTCGGCGCATGCGACACTACGATCGCGGCTGACGAACCGAGGTCAGGCTGCGCGGCGCTTGCTCGTGGCGCGAGCGAGGTCGGCGCGCGAGAGGACGCCGACAAGATCGCCCGCGAGCGCCACGACGACGTACTCGGCATGGTTGAACTGGAGCGTCGCGATCGCGGTCTCGACATCGTGCTCGGGCTCGAGGAACACGATGCGTTCGCTCATCGCGGACTCGGCGGTCGCCGCGTGCTCGCGAACGAGCGGGAGATCCATGCCGGTGAGGACGCCACAGAGCGCGCCTTCGGGATCGACGAGGACGACCTTCGCGAGCGGCACGTCCCACAGCGCTTCCTCGATGATCGAGAGTGGCGTCTCGCGATGGAACACGAGCGGGGTGATGGAACCGGCGAGCAGGCGGCGAAGGGTTGCGAGGCGGACGGTCGGTAGTTCGAGCTCTCGGGCGTGCAACACATCTCGTGTGCCCGCAACTCCGCCGGACTTCGCTTATTTCGGATCGTTGCGGGGACTGTGTGGGTTGACCAGGTGGCTCGCACCTACATGAAGTCACGGTGAGTATGGAGGCAGAGTTTCGCGCCGCGCTCACGCGCTCCAGGCTAGTGCTCGGGCGGCACGAGCTCGCCGAGGAGCTCGCGATGATATTCGCCGAGCGCGCGCTCGTAGCGGTCGAATGCGGTCGGCCGTGCGGCTTCGAGCGCGCAGCCGAGCATCGCGGCGAGCGCCTCGCGCGGATGGCCCGCGGAGAACAGCGCGAGCGAGAGGAACGCGTGGAACGGCATGTAGTGGGGGTCATCGATCACCGCCTGCGCGAGCACGGCGACCGCTTCATCCGCGCGGTCGACATTGCGGAGCGTCGAGCCGAAGCCGACGAGGAAGTTGCGCTTCTCGGCCGCGGGTACGCCGAGCCGGTACGCCTCTTCGTAGTGGCGAATCGCGAGGCGCTCGCGACCCGCGGTGTCGTGCGCGTACGCCGCTTCGATCTGGGCCTCGGCGCTGTCGGGCTCGTCGCCCACGAGCTCGGTCGCCGCAGCGAGGTGCTCGACGTGCTTTTTGGCGATGCGCAGCGCGCGGACCTCGGCGAGCGTCATCGTTTCTTGGGTTTCGGCTTGGGCTTCGTGGGCTTCGGCTTGGACTTCGCTGCGGGCTTCTTCGAGGCCGCCGGTTTGGCGTTCGACTTCGGCGCTGGCTTCTTTGGCGGCTTGGGCGGCAGCGGCGGCGGCTCGATGTGACCAAGCTCGACGATGTGGTGATACTCGTGCTCGGCGACCGGTTGTACCGAGAGCCGGCCGGGCTTGAGCAACACCATGTCCGCGAGCACTTCATCGGCGCGCAGCTGCGGCAGCGAGATGAAGTACGGCAGCTTCTCGACGAACCGCACATCGACGCAATCCCAGATCGGCTTCTCGCGAGTCGCCTTTGGATCGAAGTACTGGCTGTTCGGATCGAACTGGGTCTCGTCGACGACCGCGACCCGCTCGACCTTTGCGAGCCCGGCGACGCCGGGCGGGGTGGCGTTCGAGTGATAGAACAGCACGGCATCGCCGACGCTCATCGCGCGCATGTGCATGCGCGCGAACATGCTGCGCACGCCGCTCCACGGCTCGACGGTCACGCGTTGCAGATCATCGATCGAGAACGACTCGGGCTCGCTCTTCATCAGCCAGTACCGCATAGGGCTCGAGTCTAAACGCGGCGACGGCGGCGGAGCACGAGCGCGACACCACCGATCAACAACAACCCGGCTCCGAGATCGCTCGGCCCGCCCGCACCGCAGCCGGTGCACGTGTAGAAGTTGGTCCGCGCGTCGATCTCGTTGTTGCCGCCATGGCCAACGCCCGCGTCATCGCCACCCGCGATATCCGAACCCGAACCCGAACCCGAGCCCGAGCCCGAGCCCGAACCCGTCTGGGATCCCGATCCCGCGGATCCTGATCCTGATCCTGATCCCGCGGATCCGGATCCGGATCCCGAGCCGCTCCCCGCGGACCCGCCATCGAGCGTCG
>JANXOP010000260.1 GCA_025357755.1 Kofleriaceae bacterium
CCTCCTCGAGGCGATCGCCGACAAGGAGGGCGTCGCCGTCACCGACGCGGAGCTCACGCAGCACATCGAGGCCACCGCGAAGGCACGCAACACGCCGCCGGCGAAGCTGCGGGCCGAGTGGCAGCGCGACGGTCGCCTCGACAACGTGAACTACTCGCTCCGCCAGGAGAAGGTGCTCGCGTTCCTCGTCGAGAAGGCGGAGATCACCGAGGTCGAGAAGCTCACGCAGCAGGGCACGCCGGTGCCGCCGGCTCCCGAGCACGGCGCCGAGGGCCACGTGCACGGCCCCGACTGCGATCACTGATCCAGGGTCGTGCGCCGGGTTCTCGTCAAGCTCGCACACCCGGTCCTCGAGCGTTCGCGTGTCAATCGCCACTTGTTCGAGGCGGTGCGCGGGCTCGATAACGTCACCATCAACGATCTCTACGAGGAGTATCCGGATCTCGCGATCTCGGTGTCTCGCGAACAGGAGCTGCTCGACACGCACGACGTCGTCGTGTTCCAGCATCCGTTCTACTGGTACACGGGCCCCGCGATCCTCAAGGAGTGGCAGGATCTCGTGCTCCTGCACGGCTGGGCCTACGGGCAGGGCGGCGAGCATCTCGCGGGCAAGCTCACGTTCAACGCGGTGACCGCGGGAGCGCCACGCGAGGCGTACCGCGCCGACGGCTACAATCGCTTCACGGTGCGCGAGCTGCTGCGACCGTGGGAGCAGACCGCGCATCTGTGCGGCATGAAGTACCTCGGGCCGTTCGTCGTGTACGGCACGCTCAAGATCGAGAACCACGCCGACATGCACGAGGCGAGTACGGCGTATCGCTCGCTGATCGAAGCGCTGCGCGACGAGCGGCTCGATACCGATCGCGCCGCGCACAGCGATGATCTCTACGCGGACCTGCCGGCGCTGCTCCCTCGCGAGGTCGCGTGACCGACGACATTCTCGCGCAGGCGCTGATCTATCTCGTCGCGGCCGTGGTGTTCGTCCCGCTCTCGAAGCGGCTCGGGCTCGGCGCCGTGCTCGGCTATCTGATCGGCGGCGTGGTGATCGGGCCCTGGGTGCTCGGTGCGGTGGGCTCGTCGGGTGGCGAAGATCATCACGTGATGAAGTTCGCCGAGTTCGGCGTCGTGATGATGCTGTTCATCGTGGGTCTCGAGCTGCGGCCGCAGCTGCTCTGGCAGATGCGGCGCCCGATCTTCGGGCTCGGCGGCATGCAGGTCGCGATCACCGCGCTCGCGATCGGCGCGGTCGCGGCCTTGCTCGGGGTCTCGATCAAGCCGGCCTTCGCGATCGGGTTGACCTTCGCGATGTCGTCGACCGCGATCGTGCTCGCGACCTTGACCGAGAAGAACCTCCTCAAGACCGGCGGCGGCCAGGCCGCGTTCTCGGTGCTGCTGTTTCAGGACATCTCGGTGATTCCGATCCTCGCGATCTTTCCGCTGCTCGGTGTCGCGGCGACCCAGGAGATCACGGACGTCACGAAGGAAGCCGGGCGGCCGGCGTGGCTCTCGGGCCTCCTCGTGATCGGCGCGGTCTTGCTCGTGATCGCGATCGGGCGGTTCCTGGTGCGGCCGCTGTTCCGGTTCCTCGCCGGCGCGCAGCTGCGCGAGTCGTTCACCGCGGCGGCGCTGATGATCGTCGTCGGCATCGCCTTCTTGATGGAATCGGTCGGCCTATCGCCGGCGCTCGGCACGTTCCTCGCCGGGGTGGTGCTCGCCGATAGCGAATACCGCCACGAGCTCGAGACCGATATCGAGCCGTTCAAGGGGCTCCTCCTCGGGTTGTTCTTCATCTCGGTCGGCGCGCAGATCGATTTCGGGCTCGTCGCTTCGGCGCCGCTGAAGATCGTCGGGATCGTGCTCGGTACGATGGTTGGCAAGCTCGTCCTCTTGCACGTGCTCGGGCGGATGTTCTCGCTCGATCGCCCGGCGCGGTGGTTGCTCGCATTCTCGCTCGCCCAGGTCGGCGAGTTCGCGTTCGTGCTGCTCTCGTTCGCGGTCCAGGCGCGGATCTTCGAGCCGCAGCTCGCGAGCTTGTTAACCGCCTGTGTCGCGATCTCGATGGTGCTGACCCCGCCGGCGTTCATCCTGCTCGAGCGGTTCGTGCTGCCACGGGTCACCGACGACGAAGCCGACAAGCGACCGCAAGACGACATCGCGTTCGCGGATACGCCGGTGGTGTTCGCGGGCTATGGCCGGTTCGGCCAGATGGTCGGGCGGATCTTGCGCGCGAACGGGATCGAGCTGACGATCCTCGATCTCGATCCCGAGATGGTCGACGTGCTCGGCCGGCTCGGCATCAAGGTCTACTACGGCGATGCCTCGCGGTTGGATCTGCTCCACGCCGCCGGCTGTGCCAAGGCAAAGCTGTTCGTGCTCGCGGTGGACAACAAGGAGCAAGCGACCGAGATCGCCAGGACCGTGCGCGAGCACTTCCCGCACCTCACGATCCTCGCGCGCTGCCGCGATCGTCCGCACTACTGGGAGCTCCGCTCGCTCGGCGTGCAGCGCGTATTCCGCGAGACGTTCGGCTCGGCCTACGAGACCGGCATCGCGGCCCTGCAATCGCTCGGCTATCGCTCGCACACGGCGCTGCGGCTCGCGCGCAAGTGGCGCGATCACGAAGAGCGCGTGCTCGAGGAGCTCGGCGAGATCTGGGGCTCGGGCGATCGCGATAGCTACTTCGCGCGGACCCGCAATTCGATGGAAGAAGCCGAGCGCCTGATGCGCGCGGAGGACCCACGGGTGTTCGTCGCGGGGGATGGCAGCTGGGATAACGAATCATTGCGCGCAGATCCGGAGCCAACCGAGGTGGAAGCGGCCGCCGAACCGGAAAGAGGCTCGTAGGCGTGGGGCGCGATAGGCTTGCACCCATGGAGACCGATGCGACGCAGCCAGGCTCGAGCGGGCCGCACCCGAGCATGGCCGAGCTGCGCGACCCGAGCATCCCGCACATCCACGATCACCTCGCGGCGTGTTCGATGTGCCGGTCGGTGGTGGCGGCGGCGGATGATTCGGTGCCGATCCAGCTCGATCTGCCGAAGGGGCTGGTCAGCGAGGATGCGTTCCGCTGGCCCGCCGATCCGATCGCGCGCGGCGGCATGGCGCAGATCTTCGATGGCGACGACAAGCGGCTCGGCCGCAAGGTGATCCTCAAGGCCCCGCGCGACGACGATAACTTGCCGCTCGGCATGGTCGAGATGTTCCAGCAGCGCGTGACCGCCGAGGCGCGCGTGCTCGCGAAGCTCCAGCATCCCGCGATCGTCACGATCTACGAGCTCGGAAAATCGACCGTGGGCTGGCCCTTCTGCGTGCTCGAGAAGGTCGATGGCGATTCGCTCCGCGATCGGCTCGACGAGCTGGCCGAGCTCGAAGAAGACGGCACGCCGCGCACGCGCGAGCGGCTGGAGCTGCTGTCCAACTTGACTTCGATCGCGGAGGCGCTCGCGTACGCGCACGAGCGTCGCGTCGTGCATCGCGATGTCACGCCGAACAATATCCTCCTCGGTAAACGCGGCGAGGCGACGCTGATCGATTGGGGCATCGCGCGCGATCTCGATGCGCCAGGCCTGGTCGAGCCCGCGCTGCGCGATGATCCGGGCAGCTCGCAGAGTGGCCGCATGGTGACGATCAGCGCCGGTACGCCGCCGTACATGCCGCTCGAGCAGAGCCAGGGTCGCAAGGCGGATCCGGGCTTCGACGTGTACAGCTTCGGCATCACGCTCTACGAGACGGTCTCGG
>JANXOP010000038.1 GCA_025357755.1 Kofleriaceae bacterium
GATCGCGAACCGCGCCGCGGTCGCTGCCGAGCTCGTGCGCGATGGCCAGCACGCCGAGTCCGCGAAGCTCTATGCCGAGCTCGCCGACGATTCGCATATCGGAGCACCGGGCGGCGCGCATCGCATCGCGCGGTTCGGTGCCTCGATCGCGGCCTTCGCTGGCGGCAATCTCGTGGCCGCGCTCGGCGCTCGCCGCCAGCTCGCACACGCCCAGGCGCGCGAGGTCATCGCCGCGCACGCGTGGCGCGCACTCGAGCTCGCCGCGGTGCTCGGCGATGGCGAGGTCTCGGAGCTGACCCGCGCGGGGTTCGATGCAGCAGAGACCCCGATCGCCGAGCGCTTGCTCGACCTGCCGGACCTCGCCGATCCGAGCTCGGTCACGATCGCGCGGCTCGAGGCGCGCGGCGGGCTCTCGGTGCGCTGGGCCGCCGCGATCGCGGAGCGCCTCGGCAACCCACGCCAGGCCGTGGAGCTGTGGCGCGCCGCGGCCGAGACCGGGCTCGGCAACGAGTACGATCACCTGGTCCGGCTGCTGCGCGGTGGCCCGCACGGACGCAACGCGACCGAGACCGGCATGCCCGACGAGGATGCACTCGCGGATGTCTACGCGCTCTGGGCGAGCAAGGAGACCGATCCGCGCAGCGCGAGTGCGCTGCAGTGCGCGCGCGGCATCGTCGATCTCGTACGTGGCGATTTCGTCGAGGCCGAGGAAACGCTGCAGCTCGCCGGTACGCTCGATCCGCAAGATCCGTTCTGTCGCGCCGCGCTCGCCGCGGTGTATCGCGCCGGCAAGCGGTTCGATCAACTCGCGAAGGTCCTCGAGGAGCTCTCCACCTCGCTCGTGAGCCGCGATGGTCGGGCCGCCGCGGCACGCGAATATGCCGAGCTGCTCGACGAGCACCTCGGCGATCCCGCTGGCGCGCGCGCCGCGCTCGCGCGGATGATCGCCGAGCGCCCCGACGACGATGCGACCATGATGGTGCTCGCGAAGCTCTACGACGCCGATGCGCAGTGGGCGAAATCGATCGAGCTGCGCCAGCGCGCGGTCGCGGTCGCATCGACACCGCTTCGCCAGGCCGAGATCTGGATCGAGATCGGCCTCCGCGAGGAGCATCGCGGCGACAAGGCCGCGGCACTCGCGGCGCTCGCGAAGGCGGCCGAGCTCGCACCCCGCCGCAAAGAAGTGCTGCGCGAACAGGTCCGGATCTATCGCCAGCACGGCGAGCCCGGCAAGGCGCTCGACCTCGTCCGCACCGAGCTCGCCACCGATCCTGCGATCGATCGCAGGCTCCAACTCCGCCGCGAAGAAGCGGAGCTGCTCGCCACGCTCGGTCGCGAGCCCGGCGCGATCGTCAGCGCATACCTCGACATCCTCGGCTACGAGCCCGATCAGACCGACGCGCTCACCGGCATCGAGGGCCCCGCGCGCGCGCTCGGTATGTGGGACGAGCTCGCGCGCGCGTTCCGCGGGGCGCGCCAGACCCCGCGCAACCTCGAAGTCCTCGGCGAAGCGCTCGCGAAGATCGGCGAGTGGAGCGAGCTCGCCGAGGTCCGCCGCCGCCAGCTCGAGGCCGCGCCGACCCAAGCCGAGAAGGCGCTACGCGCTGCTGACATCGCGCGGATCTACGAGCAGGAGACCGGCGATCTCGATGCCGCGATCCGGATGCTCACGGTCGCGCAAGCGAACGTGCACGACGACCAGCGCCAGAGATCGCTGCTGCGCTTGCTGCGCCAGACCAATCGCTGGGCCGAGATGGCGCAGGTCCTCGAGCGCGAGCTGCCGACGGTGGCGCAGAGCTCGCCGACGCGCCAGGTCGATATCTTGCTCGAGCTCGGCGAGCTCCGCACGGATCGCCTCGATCGCAAACAAGACGCCGTCCAGGCGTACGAGAGCGCGCTCGAACGCGATCCCAAGAATCCGGTCGCGCTCGAACGCCTCGAGACGCTCTACGAACAGCTCGGCAAGGAGCGCGAGCTCGCGCGCTTGCTCGAGGCACGCGCCGAGACCGTCACGGAACCGACCGCACGAGCGCAGCTCCTCGATCGGGTCGCCGGGCTGCGCGCGAACCGCGGCGATATCGATGGTGCGATCGCGGCATACCTCGGCGCGTTCACCTCCGATCCCACGAACCGCGAGGTGTTCACGGCGATGGAGCGTGTCAGCTACAAGGCGGAGCGCTGGGCTGCCGCGATGCAGCTCTACGAGACCGCGATCGCGCACGTCGAGGCCGGTCAGGGCACCGCCCCGAAGTCGTATCGGCTAGGGGATCTGTACTCGCGCCGCGGTAGCGTCCAGCTCAACTTCCTCGGCCAGATCGATGCGGCGATCGAGTCGTATCAGAAGGTGCTCGAGGTCGATTCCAAACCCGAAGCAGCGGTGAAGATTCTCGAGGATATCTGCCGGACGCGCGGCAACTGGCAGCCCCTGATCTCGGCGTGGGAGAAGCGCGCGGAGACCCAGCGCGAGCCAGGGCGGCGCACCGAGGCGCTGCGCAAGGCCGCGGCACTGGTCACCGAGCAGACGAATGATCCGCGGGCCTCGGTGCGGCTCAACCGCAAGCTGCTCACGATCGATCCGGGCGACAAGGCCGCGTCGGAGACCCTCGAGCGCTACTACGAGGAGCATCAGGATCGGACCGGCTTGATCGATGTCCTGAAGATGCGGCTGCAGCATGCGCCCGCACACGAGACCGTCGAGATCCTCAAGCGGATCGCACGCGCCTCCGAAGAAGGTGCTCGCGATGTCGAGAGCGCGACCGAGCACTACCAGAAGATCCTCGAGCTCCAGCCCGAGAACCGCGAGGCGCTCGACGCGCTCGGCAGGATCTACGAATCGACGGAGCAGTGGGCCGAGCTGATCGATGTCACGCGCCGGCTGATCAAGGTGACGACCGATCGCAACCTGAAGGCCCTGCTCTACTTCAAGTCCGGCTCGGTGATGGAATCGAAGTTCGGGCGCGAGCAAGATGCGCTGCGCTACTACGACGCGGCGATCAAGACCTCCGCGAACTGCCTGCCGGCCGTCCACGGCATGCGCGATCTCTATCGTCGGCGCGAGGAGTGGCCGCGCGTGATCGAATCGCTCGAGCTCGAAGTGAAGCTCTGGACCGAGGATAAAGAGCGCGCCGGCGTGTTCGCGCAGATCGGCCGGATCTACGACCAGCACCTCAACGATCCCGAACGCGCGATGACGTTCTACGACAGCGCGCTCGCGGTCGATCCCGAGTGCTTGCCGGCGAACCAGGCGCTGTTCGATCACTACTTCGATCGCAGCGAGTGGGACAAGGCGCTACCGATCGCGACCTCGCTCGCACAGAAGGCGATGCGCGATGGCGATCCCTCGACGCGCAGCGAGTTCTATCGCAAGCGCGGCATGGTCTCGCAGATGACCTTCGATCCGAAGGCCGCCGCCGACAGCTACGTCGTAGCGCTCGAGATCAAGCCGACGAACACGACCGCCCTCGACGACCTCGGCGCGCTCGCGCGCGAGCAACCCGATGCGTGGGACTTCGAGGGCACGTACAAGGAGCTCGAGAAGGTCTACAAGAAGCGCGATGACGCGGGGCCGCTGCTCGCACGCGTGTACACCGCGCGCGCCGCGATCCAGGAGCGCGATGGCGAGCTCGACGGGGCCGCGACGCTCTATCGCCAGGCCCTGACCCTCGCGCCGACGGATTTCACGGTGCTCTCGGCGCTCGTGAAGTTCCACGCCGACATGCGCCACTGGGCCGACGCGATCGATGCGATCCAGCAGTTCGTCGATGCTGGTGCATCGCCCGACGATCAGATCCGCGCGCTGATGCGCCAGGCCACGATCCACGCCGATGGCGAGATGGAGGCGCTGCGCGCGATCGCGGTGCTCGACAACGTGCTCAAGATCGAGCCATCGCACCAGGATGCGTACTACGAGCTCGCCCAGCAGTTCTTCCTCGTCGGTCGCTACAGCGACGCGCGCGGCGCGATCGATCGCGTGATCGAGCTCGCGACCGCCCCCGGCCAGGCGCTCATCCCCGAGGCGCTCGCTCGCTACTACTACTACAAGGGCCGGATCCTCGACGCGGCCGGCGACATGCGCTCCGCCGCGCCGCAGTATCGCCGCGCGATCGAATACGACCCGGGCTATGCCCCGCCCGCGCTCGTGCTCGCGCGCCGGGCCGCCGATGGCGGCGATCAACGCCAGGCCGAGACGCTGCTGATCGAGGCGGCTCACGCCGCGATGGCGCAAGGTGGCCCGCGGGCCGCGGTGCCGCTGCAGCGTGGCCTCGCGCGGATCCTCCTCGGCTCCGGTGATCGGCCTGCCGCGATCGAGGCGTATCGCGGCATCTTGAATGTCGAGCCCGATGGCGCGAGCGATCGCGTCGCGCTCGCCGAGATCTATGCAGTCGATGATCCGGTGCGCGCGATCGGTGAGCTCCGCAAGGTGCTCGAGCGCGACATCCATCACGCACCCGCGTATCGCCTGCTCGCCTCGTTCTACGATCGCACCGGCGATACCGAGCGTGCGACGCGCGTGCTGACCGCGCTCGACCTGTTGGGCTTTGCCGAGGAGACGGATCGCCTGACCATGGCGCGGCTTCAGGCCGCGCGCAGCTCGCAGCCACTGCGCCGCGCGCTCGACGAAGCGAATCGTCAGCGCCTGCTCGCTACGACGGCGGCGCGCGAGCCGCTCGGCGAAGTCTGGACGGCGCTCGCGGAGCAGATCACGAGCTTCGTCGGCCAGCCTTCGCTCGGCGAGAACCTCGCGCCTGGCGCAGGCGATGCGCGGGTCGCCCGGTTGCTCGCGGAGATCACGAGCTTGTTCGCGTGCGAGGCCGATCTGTTCTTCGCGGACAAGGTGCCCGGGCTCGTCGCCGTCACGGCGTTCCCGCGCAGGCTGATCGTGATGGATCGGACGCTGCTCGCCGAAAACGACCTGCCGCTGCGGTTCTTGTTCGGCTACGCGCTCGAAGCGATCCGCGGTGGCTATGCGGCGCTCCTCCAGCTCGGTGCGCGTCAGCGCCGCGAGCTCGCGCACTTGCTACGCGCGCTGGTCAGCGATGCCGATGAAGCGACCGGGCCGGCCGCCGACATCATCCAAAACGCCGGCCCCGCGGCCACCAAGGTGCTCGAACGCCATGTCGGGACCCGAGATCTCGATCCCGGCGCCTGGATCGACAGCATGCTGGCGTGCGCTAAACGTGCAGGTTTGGTGGCATGTGACGACTTCGCCGCCGCCATCTGGATGGTGGCAAAACAGGCCGGCGAGAACTTCACCAACCACCAGGACACCGTCGCACTGGGCTCGGTTTTGGGAGGCCCTGACCTGGTCCGGTTCTTCCTCAGCGACCAGTACCAGATGATCCGCGACCTGCTCGCGCTGCCCGGCTAACCAGGTCCTACACCGGATCACATAGCCGCACTGGATCGACTACGACCCGTGTGCTGTAATGAGCCATACCGTCATTACGTGACGGAGGGTGGCAGCGGGCCAAAGCGAGATGAGCCAAAAGTTTCAACACACGGTCCAGCATCGTGGCGATGTCAGCTACGTGAAGCTGGGCGGTGTGATCGATGAGGACAACGAGCTCGGCGAGCTCGTCGAGAAAATCCCCAACGGCACCGCCGTGATCGATCTCGGCGAGATCGAGCGCATCAATTCGTGCGGCGTGCGCGACTGGGTGAACTGGCTCTCGAAGCTCGAGACCAACGGCACGCGTTCGGTGCTCGTCGAGTGCTCGCCCGCGATCGTCGCGCAGATCAACCTCGTGAATAACTTCACCGGCAGCGGCGTGGTGAAGAGCTTCTACGTGCCGTACTTCTGCCCGGAGTGCGACGAGGAGAAGGTCCTGCTCGTCGAGGCCGGCGACATGGGTCCGCCACCTCACGAGCCCCCGACCTGTCGCTGTGACGAGTGCGATCTCGTCATGGACTTCGACGACATGCCGGACTCGTACTTCGCGTTCCTCTCGAACCAGAAGAAGCTCGCCGAGCCCGACAAGGTCAACGGCGCCGTGAAGGATCTCGGCACCGGTCGAGCTGCCGATGGCACGCCGAGCGGCAAGCACAAGGTGAAGTCGCGCGCGAGCCAGCCGAACATCGCGCCCGGCGTGCCGTCGCTGCCTTCGATCCAGCGCAACAGCACGGGCCCGATGCGCACCCATCAGTCGTCGGGTCCGCAACAAGCGCCACTGCGGACCTCGGGTTCGCGGCCGCCGCAGCTGAATGGTTCGAAGCCGCCGTCGGCGCCGTCGATCGCGGCGATGTCGATGCGCAACATGCAGCTGTCCTCGGCCACGATCGCGCCACCGTCGAAGTCGAACGCGCTGGTGTTCGTGCTCGTCGGCGTGCTCGTCGCGGCCATCATCGTCCTCGCTTATCTCGTGCTGACGAAGTAAGACACGACCGTGGCAGAGCGGAACCGAGTCCTCGCGGGCGAGCGGATTTCGCGCGCGCAGATCGACGCGGCGGGCGAGCCCAGCATCTCCGAGATCGAGGCTGCGCTCGCGCAATGGGATCACGAGCGCGCCGCGATGCTGGCGATCGCGCGGGCGCGGACCCAGAGCGTCGGGGTCGAGCTCGTCGCGCGGATCCTGCCGGGCATCGAGCTACCTGCGATCGCGAACGCCCTGATCGCGATCACGAGCGGCGACAAGACCCCGCTGTTCGACGTGATCCGCGAGCGTCGGTTTCGGTTGTTCAAGGGCGCCGCGGAGCTCGAAGCGATCGTCTTGTATGCGGCGTGGAAGGCCGGCGTGCGGGGCCCCGAGCTCTTGCCCGAGCTGCGGAGGTTGGCCGCGCGCACGATGACGGCCGAGGGCTACGCCCTGCTGTCGACGATCGGCGCCACGATCGAAGATCCCAACGTCACCGCGGCGATCAAGCCGATCGCCACGTTCGGCAAGGAGTACGCGAAGGCGGTCGCCGCCGACGACAAGGCGATGTCGGCACCGATCGAGGCGGTGATCGCGGCGCTCCCGGCCGAGGTCGAGATCTCGCGCGGTGGCTTCACTGTGCGCGCGGCGAAGCAGCCCGGACGCAACGAGCCGTGCTCGTGCGGCAGCGGGCAAAAGTACAAGAAGTGCTGCGCCGACAAGCCGGTCGCCCAGGGCTCGCCGGTCTCGGGCCTGTCGTGGGAGGAGTTCCTCGCCGGAGACAAGCTCACGCACGAGCACGTCGCCGAGCTCGAGATTCGCGAGCTCTTGCAGGTCGATTTCGCGAAGCTCGGACGCAAGCCCCTCGTCGCCGCCGCCCGCAAGCTCGCCGACGCGCAGGCGTGGGAGCACGCCGAACGAGCGATCGCCGAGCTCGAGAAACGCGAGGGCGAAGAGGAATGGGTCGACGATTGCCGCGAATGGTTGGTCCAGGCGGCACTGCGTTGCGGTCCGGCTCAGCGCGATCGAGCGAACGCGCAGATCGCACGGCTGTCGCCGGAGCTCCGCGCGCACTACGACCTCGAGCTGGCGATCGAACGCGGTGGGAGCGAGGCGTGGACCGAGCTGACCAAGCGCGTGAAGGCGGTGGTCGCGAGCTCCGATAAGCTCGACGATGTCGACCTCGCGTACGCGATGCTGCGCGTCGAGCCGGCGCTCGGGATCATGTTCGCGCGCGCCTGTATCGGCACGATGCGCGTCGACGATGCGGACACCCTGCTCGAGGAGGTCGAGGAGGCGCGCGACCGCCTCAACCTCAAGCCGACCGATCCGGCCTGGGCGGTGCTCGATGCGCTCACGATCACCGAGCGCACCGAGCACCAGGGCAAGCGCGCGAAGAAGAGCGAAGACGGAGCCCTCAAGACCCAGCTCGCCGAATCGACCGCGCGCGCGGATCAGCTCGAGCGATCGCTCGCAGCACTGCGCCACGAGCTCGCCTCCGAACGGACCAAGCCCGCCGCGGAGCTCGTCAAGGCCACCAGGCCAGGCGAGACCGGTGAGCTCGATGGTCGGATCGAGGAGCTCGAGTCGCTGATCCGCGAGGGCCAGGCCGAGCGCCGCGAGCTGCGCAAGCAGCTCGAGAGCGTGCCGCGCATCGGCAAAGAAGAACCCCGTCGTCGCCCCGCCGACGAGCCATCGCCGGACGAAGGCGTCGACGATCTACCGGCCGCAGCGCGCGGCATCACGCTGCCGAAATTCGAGCGCAAGTTCACGGATGCGCTCCACGAAGTCCCCGGCCCGGTCGCGTCCGAAGCGATGCGCTCGGTCGGCGTGCTCGCCGCGGGCGATGGCTTCGCGTGGAAGACCGTCAAGCAGGCCAAGGACATGGTGCGACCGCTCTACATGGCGCGCGTCGGCATCCATCACCGCATGCTGTTTCGCTGCGATGCCGGCGTGCTCGAGCTCGTCGATCTGATCACGCGGGAGACGCTGCTGACGACACTGAAGCGGATCCGCGGCGCTCGATAGCAGGGCTCGTCACGAAGTACGCGAGCACGATGCCCGGTACCGCGAGCAGGATGCAGAACAAGAAGAACTGGGTGTAGCCATAGTCGTGGACGAGCCCACCAGCGAGCGGACCGAAGACGCTGCTCGCGAGGCCGGAGAGACTCGACAAGAGCGCCATCTGCGTCGCGGCGACCGCAGGTGAGCAGAACGAATATTGCTCTCCGGTGAGCGCGGCCGTACCCATCGCGAACGACAGGTTCTCGACGAACAGCGTGCAGCCATAGACCGGTAGGTTGTGGCCGATCACCGAGATCAAGAGATAGCCGAGGTGCACGGCGGCACTCAAGATGCCGAACGTGACGAGCATCTTGCGCATGCCGTACTTCGCGACGAGCGTGCCGCCGATGCCACCGCCGATCGCAAATGCGGTAAAGCCGATCGCCTTGGACAGCACCCCGATCTCGCTCTTGGTGAACCCGAGGCCGCGGTAGAACGGCTGGCTCACGACCTGCGCGAACTGCTCGCCAAACTTGAAGAACGCGCAGAACAACAGCACGACGAGCAAGCGCGACCGGTAGCGCACCACGACCTCTCGGAACGGCAGATAGACCGACTGAAACAGCGTTCGTGGCGCGCGCTGGATCTCCGCAGGCTCCTCGGCGAGGACGACCGCGACCATGCCGACGAGCATCAACGCCGCCATGATCGCGTAGACCACATTCCAGACGATGTGATCGGCCATCACGAGCGTCAGCGAGCCCGAGATCAACATCGCCGTGCGATAGCCGATCACGTAGGTCGCCGATCCGGCCGCGCGCTCCGCCGGCGCGAGGACCTCGACGTTGTACGCATCGATCACGATGTCTTGCGAGGCCGACATCACGGCCACGAACAAGCCGACGCTCATCATCGTGCCGAGCCCGGTCGCGGGATCGAGGAACGCCATCGCGCCGATCCCGGCGAGCAAGCCGATCTGGAACACGAGCATCCAGCCGCGCCTGCGCCCGAGGAATGGAAGGCGATAGCGATCGAGGAGCGGAGCCCAGGCCCACTTGATCGCGAACGGCGCCTTGATCGTGACCACCGTCGCGATCTTCTTGATGTCCATGTGCTGGTCGACCATCCATTGCTGGAGAGTCTGGCCGATCAGCATGTTCGGCAGCCCCGACGAGAAGCCGAGCAGATAGATCACCGCCATGCGGCGCGAGCGAAAGATGGCAGCCCACTCGCGCATCTCGCGGGATGATGGGGCGTCCCGGCAGGGAGGGCAAGATATGCTCGGCCACGATGCCCACGATGCCCACGCTGCCCACGCTGGCCGACGACATCCTCGACAAGCTGACCACCGAGCTCGCGAAGTTCCCGGGCGTCGAAACCAAGAACGATCAGTATCTCGCCCTCGCGTTCGCGGTCCGCGACCGGCTGCTCCGTCGCTGGGCCGCGTCTGCCAAGACCATCCTGACCGAGCAGAAGCGTACGGTGGTCTACCTGTCGGCCGAATATCTGATCGGCCCTCAGCTCGGCGCGAACCTCCTCACGCTCGGCCTCGAAGCCGAAGCTCGCGAGGCCGCGAAGACGCTCGGCTCGACGCTCGAGGAGCTCGTCGAGGCCGAGGAAGAGCCGGGCCTCGGCAACGGAGGCCTCGGTCGGCTCGCGGCCTGCTACATGGATTCGCTCGCCACGCTCGACCTGCCCGCGGTCGGTCACGGCCTGCGCTACGAGTTCGGCATCTTCGATCAAGACATCCGCGATGGCTGGCAGGTCGAGCGCACGGATCGCTGGCTGCGTGCCGGTAATCCGTGGGAGATCCGGCGCTACGAGATCCGCCACACCGTCGGGTTTGGCGGTCACACGGAGCACACCGCCGAAGGGGTGCGCTGGATCCCGGAGCGCGTCGTCGAGGGCGTCCCCTACGATATGCCGGTCGCCGGTTACGGCACCGAGACCACGAACTTTCTGCGGCTGTGGAGCGCGATCGCGAGCGAGGAGCTCGATCTCGATGCGTTCCAGCTCGGCGATTACTGGCGCGCGGTCGACGCGAAGATCCGCAGCGAGAACCTCACGAAGGTGCTCTATCCGAATGACTCGTCGCCGGCGGGCAAGCAACTCCGGCTCGAGCAGCAGTACTTCTTCGTATCGTGCGCGCTGCAAGACTGCATTCGGCTGCTGCTCCACGGCGGCATGACCGTGCGCCAGCTCGGCGACATGCTCGCGATCCAGCTCAACGACACGCACCCCACGCTCGCGATCCCCGAGCTGATGCGTCTCTTGATGGATCTCCACGAGCTCGGCTGGGACGAGGCCTGGACGATCACGCGCCAGGCCTTCGCGTACACGAACCACACGCTGCTGCCCGAGGCGCTCGAGACCTGGCCGCTGCCGCTCGTCGAGCGCTTGCTGCCGCGCCACCTCGAGATCATCTTCGAGATCAACCGGCGCTTCCTCGACGAGGTCCGCGCGCGCTTCCCTGGCGACGAGGCGCGGCTCGCGCGGATGTCGCTGATCGGTGAAGGCGGCACCAAGCAGGTCCGGATGGCGAACCTCGCGACCGTCGCGAGCCACCACATCAATGGCGTGGCTGCGCTGCACTCGCGGCTGCTACGCGAGACCGTGCTGCGCGACTTCGCCGAGATGTGGCCCGAGCGCTTCACGAACGTGACGAACGGCGTGACCCCGCGCCGGTTCGTCGCGCTCGCGAATCCAAAGCTCGGCGAGCTGATCACGAGCGCGATCGGCGATGGTTGGCAACGCGACCTCGAGCGCCTCACCGGGCTCGAGAAGTTCGCGAACGATGCCGCGTTCCAGGCGAAGTGGCGCGCGGTCAAGCTCGCGAACAAGACCGCGCTCGCGAATCATCTCGGCGCGAGCCCCTTCGATCCGAGCGCGATGCTCGATGCGCAGTGCAAGCGGATCCACGAGTACAAGCGCCAGCACCTGAACCTGCTGCACGCGATCGCGCTGTGGCAGCGCATCCGCAACGGCGAGGACATCGGCGCGCCGCGCACGTTCGTGTTCGCCGGCAAGGCGGCGCCCGCCTACTGGATGGCGAAGTTGATCATCCGCCTCGCCGCGGGCATTGGCGAACGCCTCGCCGCCGATCCGATCACGCGCGATCAACTGCGCGTGTTGTTCGTGCCGGACTTCAGCGTCAAGGTCGCGCAGCGGATCTATCCCGCCGCGGATCTGTCCGAGCAAATCTCGACCGCCGGGCTCGAAGCTTCGGGCACCGGCAACATGAAGTTCACGCTCAACGGCGCGCTCACGATCGGCACGCTCGATGGCGCGAATGTCGAGATCCGCGAGGCGGTTGGCGCCGATCACTTCTTCTTGTTCGGCCTCACCGCCGAGCAAGTGAGCGCGGAGAAGCGCGACGGCTATCACCCGGGTCGCTACATCCACGGCGAGCTCGCGAACGCGCTCGAGCTCGTCGCGAGTGGTGCGTTCTCGCGCGGCGACAAGGCGATGTTCGAGCCGCTCGTCACCGACCTGCGCAACCGCGATCCGTTCCTCGTGTGTGCCGATTTCGAGGCCTACGCCGCAGCGCAGCGCGCCGTAGTCGAGGTCTGGAAGACCCCGAAACAATGGGTGGCCTCGTCGATCATCAACGTGGCGCGCTCCGGGCGGTTCTCCAGCGACCGGTCGATCGCAGAATACGCAAAGCAGATCTGGAACGTCGCGCCGTTGCGCTAGACTGCGGCATGGCCCCCATTCCTCCAGTCGGAAAGCGCGGGGCCCTCGAAAGCCTTCGTCGTGACCAGCTCCCCGCGACGCTCGGCTCGCCTCACCCGATCGCGATGATCCTCGAACAAGACGGCCAGTTCCGGATTCGCGATCTGGTGATCGACGAGAGCGAAGCAAAGCTCGAGAGCGATCGCGCCGCGGCCAAGGGTAAGAACTGGACGCCCGAGCAGCACTACGATCTCGGTAAGCCGACCGGCGTCATCCACGTCGAAGCCAAGACGCGTGAAGCGCTGATCGCGTCCATCACGGCGATGGACTGGCCGCCAAACTGGTAGCTGGTGACGGGTAGCTACAGCACGAGCCGGATGCCGAAGCCGAGGCTCGCCGCTGGCAGCTGCGACACGTTCGCCTGCGCGTAGACCTTGAGCTTCCACAGATTGACCTGGACGCCCGCGAGTCCGCGGAACTGGCCCGGACTCGACGTGTTGTTGCCGGTCTCGGTGACATGCACGGTGGCGAGGTTCGTACCGTCGCTCTTTTGCGTCAGCGTACCGGCGAGGTCACCATCGACCTCGCTCTTGCCGGCCGTGATGTCGAAGCCGACACCCGCGTAGAGGCTGACGAGCAGGGCGATCCGGATGCCGGTCGTGAGCTCGATCGGGATCGTGCCCGCGGTCGAGGTCAGGTTGAACTTACCGGTCGAATTCAACGTGGTCGCATCGGTCATACCGTTGCCGAGATCGATATTGAAGTCCTGCGCGATCGCATCCTGCTTCGCACCGAGCGACCACTTGGTGAACTCGACACCGGTCGTCAGATCGACGCCGGCCCAGCGCAGCACGTTCGCGACACCCTCGTCGGCCTGCGGCTGGATCAACTTGTACTGGATGTGAAAGCCACCGGTCGTGATGTTGCCGTCGAGCTTGGCAGTCGAACCCTTCTCGTAGAAGCCGTTCGCGAACAGCGTCCAGCGTGGCGCCCCCCAATCTGCGAGGTTGAGACCGAGCATCACCGACGCATTTGCCGCGGCGCCTCCCTCGGTCGGGCGCTCCTTGAAATCGATCTCGTTCGTCGAAGACACGCCGACCTGCACGCCGACTCCGATCATGAAATTTTTCGGCAGCGACATGTAATCGACGCCGAGGCCGCGCTGAGCAAACGAAGTCGCATCGCCGAACGAGCGCAGGAAGTTGCTCACGTGCGCCGTGTCGTAGGCGGTATCGATCTGGCTCTTGATCCGTGATGCGAGATCCATGGGCGTGATGCCCGCGGCGGCCGCGGCCGCTTCACCCTGGGGTGAGAGCGTCACCGTGACAGCGGATTGCGCGTGTGCGACGGCAGGCAGACCCAGGGCAATGGCCCCGACGGCCCCAAGGGCAACGAGAAGTGAGGCTCGGCGCATCCCGTGATCGTACACGAAGCTCGCAGCTGACCGTGGCTTTGACCGGACCGCGACCGTGACAGCGATCGCATATTCCACGTGGGCGTGGCGCATGCCCTCTGCACGCGCGGCCCGAACGAACAATGGGTCAGGTTGTCTGCGGAAGCCGGCTCCGGGTTAGTTAGTTAGGACCCGGCAATGGCGGGTCCGGAAGACGTCCTAGAACGTCTGGGAAGTGAACGAGAACAAACGCAGGTGCGCCGTGGCCGAGAGTGGTCTCGTGACGATCAAGCCGTCATGACCTGACGAGTTGTGGTGAACCAGGTGGCCTCCACTCGGGCCGTATCCGGTTGCAAACACGCTGATGTGATTCACCGACGCGAGCTCGGCCGTGATGTCGCTCGTGAGCTGCGCGACCGTGCCGAGAGGAAGATCCGAGGAGTGAACGCCGAGCGCCGTGTAGTCGTCGGTGACGTTCGCATGCCATCCCTCGGTCCACGGCATGCCTGGCATCGGGGCGTCGCGTGTCGTCGAGTGAACGTCCTGCATGCCCGTCGATCCGACGTTGACCGCCACATCGTAGACCGCTCCATTCACCTTGACCTGCAGATGCACGTGGCTCGCGTCGCTCTGACAATGGCTGCCGCCCGGCGGGACGATCGCCACGAGAAATCCGTCGAGCCGCCCGAACGATGACGTCATCGCGTTACCGAACTGACTCGTACACGGCTGTCGCGTCGGCGCGCCGTCGATGCTGGTCGATGCGTCCGTACTCGGAGCCGCATCTCCATTCACAGATCCGCCGTCTGGCGTCGCCGAGGATCCTCCACACGCGAAGACGATCAACACCGATGGGCACCAACGCATCTGCGAACCCTACGCGGTTCCGATCGACAGCGAAACGATTCGCTTCGAGTTCGGGTGTCACGCGATGCGCGTCTCATGAGCTGTGAATGAGACAGGCGCTCACAGGCACTCCGCACCGTGATCATGAAAAGAAACTCATCTCCGCTTCGATTCACGTAAGCGTATGGTCGTGACGTGACGACGCGTCTGACGATCGCAACGATCATGATCAGCAACGGCAGCGCGCATGCGGAACCATGCGTGCCCGCGGTGGTCCTCGTTGGCGACGCGCTTGTCATCGCACCCGTGACCGACGCGTTGAGGGAGCGCGGGCTCGAGGCTCCGATGCAAGGGTGCCCGAGCGAGACCGCGCACATCGAGACTCGAAACGGTATGTTCGTCGTCTCGATCCTCGATGCTGACGGCCGGGAGACGTCGCGTCGCGTCGCCGACCCGGCGACCGCAGCCGCGCTGATCGAATCCTTCTCGGCACAACTGCTACCGCATACGGTGCCGCTCGCGAGTCACGTGCTGGATAGCGAACAGCCGCGCATCCTCGTGGTGTCGACGACGAACACTCGACCACGCGGCGCGATCGCGATCCTTGAAGAGACGACGCTCGCCAGTGATGGCTCGGTGTGGTCTGGGATCGGCGCGCGCGCGTGCGCGCAGCTCGGCCTCGTGTGCGTGGGAGGCCAGGCGCGGATCGCGACCGACCTGCTCGTCAGTGGTGACGGAGAGAAAGCCGAGACCGAACGGCGCGGCGGGGACCTGCAGTTGTTCGCGGAGTGGCCGATCGAGCGCGAAGGCTGGTGCCTGACGCCCGCTTTCGGCATCGGCATTGGCTGGTTGCACATGCGTCGCGACGTGATGACCGATGTCGTCGAGGTCGATGAAGGTGAACTGCGGACGAGCGTGCGAATCACCGCCGAGCTGCCGTTGACGCGCTCGATGCGGCTCACGGTCGGTGCCACGCTGGATGTCTCACCGACCGCACACGCCCAGCCATTCCTCGTCGAGACGCGCAGCGCTCCAGGAGAACCTGTCATCTATAGCGGGGTACAGGTCGGTCTGTCGATGGTGCAGCGATGACCGGTCGCTTGATCCCGCTGCGTCGTGCCGATGGCCGCACCGAGGAGCTGTCGGACGAGGCACTCGTCGCCTCGAGTGCTCTTGGTGACACGGCGGCGCTCAGCGCGCTGATCGATCGCTTTCAGCAGCCGGTCTACCGCTTCGTCTCGCGCCTGCTCGGATCGGATGGCAGCGATCGCGCCGATCTCGTGCAGGCGACGTTTGTGGAGGTTGCGCATTGCGCGCATCGCTATCGCCACGAGTCATCCGCGCAGACCTGGATTTTCGGGATCGCGGCAAACCTCACACGGAATCAAATCCGCTTGCTCGCGCGGCGCAGGCGGATGGAGCGCTCTCTCGCTTCAGTACCGGCCCGCCGCGCATCGCGGCCGGACGACGAGGCCCAGCGCAACGAGCTGATCGGCAGGCTGCGCGCCGCGCTCGTCGAGCTGCCTCATCCGTTGCGCGAAGCGTTCGTGTTGTGCGACCTGGAGAACCTCCCTGCCCGGGACGCAGCCACCGTGATAGGGGTCCGCGAGGGAACGGTGTGGCGGCGGTTGCATGACGCTCGCCGAGCACTTCGCGCCGCCATCGGAGGTGCCGCATGACCGAGCGCACCGACGCGGAGCTCGTCGATCTAGCGCGAGAGATCCAGTTCGCGGCCCCGCGGCGCGATCAGATCGAGGAGATGCGAACTGCCGTGCTCGCGAGCATGCCTCGGCGACCGGCCACCCGTCGTGCTCACCAGCCGTGGCTGATCGTAGCCGGGCTCGCAGCAGCGACAGTCGTATGGGTCCGCGTCCCTGCACGACACGACCACGGAGTCATCACGTCGCGCGACGCAGCCACGTTCGTCCGGATCAGTAGCTCACCTAACGAGATCGTGCGGCTGTTCGACGGCACGATCCATGTCGAGGTCTCGCCACTGCATGGAGAAGAGCGATTCATGGTCATGATCGGTGATGGCGAGGTCGAGGTTCGAGGGACCGCCTTCGACGTCTCTGCTCACCACGATCACCTGACGTACGTCACCGTCGTGCATGGCAGAGTCGAGGTGCGCTCGCACGACGCCCTTCGGGCGCTCGGGCCGGGTGATCGCTGGAACGCTCCACCGGCTCTGGTCGTGGCAGCCACCGCACCGACTGCACCGACTGCACCGACTGCACCGACTGCACCGACTGCACCGACTGCACCGACCGCACCGACCGCACCGATCACAGCGACCAAGACGCTGGGTCCAGCACATGCGTCGGTCGAGCGCCCTCGTCCGAAGCACGAAGCGGAGACAGCGGAGCACGCCTTCCGGGTGGCATGGGATGCGCTTCACGCAGGTGATGCCGCGATCGCGGCTTCGGGATTCGACGAGGTGATCGCGCTCGATCCAGATGGTGCGCTCGTCGAGGATGCCGAGTTCTGGCGCGCTGCGGCACTCGCACGAACCGGTCACGCTGACGCAGCCGAGGCGGCCTATGCGAGGTTCCTCCGCGATTTTCCGCATTCGGTCCGGACGGGCGAAGCCGAGGTGCTCGTGGGCTGGATACGCATCGAGGCGCACGATTTCAGCAGCGCCGAAGTGCACTTCACGAGCGCGCTCGACGACTCCTCTGAACATGTTCGTGCGAATGCCAGAGCTGGATTGGCCGAGATCGCGCGACGGCACCAGTCACCCTAGCTAGAAGGACCTCGAAAAATGAAACAACTACTCACGCTCACCATCGCTTCGCTTGTTGCCTGCGGAGGCACGCCTGCGCCCACAACATCGGCAGCCAAAACGTCGGCGCCGGAATGCACGGAACCCGTGACGCGATCGCTCGCTTCCACGTTCCCAGGCTCGACCGCTATTGCGTGTAAGGACGAAGTCGAGGACGGGCATCATCAGTTCGAGGTCAAGCTCACGAAATCCGAGGGCACGTCCGCCGAGGTGGATGTCGCACCCGATGGAACGATCCTCCAGATCGAAGAGGCCATCACGATTCTCACGCTGCCGACGGTCGTTAGCACCGCGTTCGCGACGAAGTATCCAAACCTCGCGCCAACGCGTGCGGAGAAGCAAACCCGGCCCGGCAAGGGTGTATTCTTCGAGATCGCCTTCACCGGACCAGCCGGGAAGAAGGAGGCGACGTTCAGCGAGTCCGGTGCGTTCGTCGAGGAGGAGTAGGCCCCGGCCCGCTGATCACGCTCTCGGCAAGCTGCATGGAACATCGGTGAGGATTCTCATGTTCTCTTCGAGGTCTCCGTCAACTTCACGCTGACGGCCACCGGGCTGTCGGCAGGTTCGAAGCCACGTCTCTGGGCTGACGGTTTCGGTGAAGCTTTCTGTCGCTGCGGTTACTCATCCGCATGAATCGAAACTGGTTGATAATGTCGTTCGTCGTCACGCTCGTCATACTCGTGACTGGCCGTGCGTCGAAGGCGCAACAGGCGATCGAAACCGAGACCGCACGACCGCTCGGTCACGGTGTGGTCGAACTTGGCACGGCGTACGAGTTTCAAGTCTCGAACACGG
The DNA here is from genome assembly GCA_025357755.1 of Kofleriaceae bacterium. Taxonomy (GTDB): domain Bacteria; phylum Myxococcota_A; class Polyangia; order Haliangiales; family Haliangiaceae; genus JABFXX01. Next base: position 17,843 of record JANXOP010000038.1, read on the forward strand.
GACTCGAACACGCGTTGCCCTTTGCATTCGAGGCGGGAATCGGCGATCGGTTCGAGTTCCTGGTCGAGCCAGTCGCGCTGACCGCGATCCGACCGAGCGCGGGCAACGGACCGAGCGCGACAGGGATCGGAGATCTCGAGCTCACGGCATTCGAGCTCGTGGTGCACGAGACTCCCTACACTCCCGCGATCTCGTTCGCCGCAGAGGTCAAGCTACCGACGGCTCGCAACAACTCGATCGGCACGGGGAAGACCGACGTCGCCGGCTATCTCGTGATGAGCAAGCTCTTCGGGCCGGTCGACGTTCACGTCAACCTCGGCTACACGGTCATCGGTAAGCCGATGGGAGTCACGGCGAACAACATCTACAACTTCGCGATCGCGGGGGTTCTGCCTCTCGGCAATCGGTATGAAGTGTTCGCCGAATGCTTCGGCAACACCGCTGCGTCTCCCGATGGCGAGACGGGCGACGCGGGCGGTGTCGTCCTCGTCCCCGAGCTCGCGGCCGGCGAGATCGTCGGCGCGGGAGGCGTTCAGTGGAACATCAATCGCACCATGGAGGTATCGCTCGGTGCGAGCTACGATACGAACAGCGCATTTCAGACCAGGACCGGCTTCGTCTATCGCACCACGGCATTTTGATCGGGCCGTGGACGCTTCGCGAGCTCGGCCGCTGGTGGCTTCGGTGGGAGCGGACGGTTCGTACTTCGGCAACGTTCGACTACCCGAGCACCGCGAGCGCTGGACTGCGCCGAGCGTGGAGGCCCGCAGGCGACATCAACGGGCCCTTCTGCGAGCGCCAGCCATCGAACTTGCTCGCGTGGTGGGCGTACGAGATCGGGCACGTCTTCGCGCATGCCTTCGGCGCATCGAACGCGGCACGAATATCTTCGATAGTGTACTCGAGCAGGGGCTTTCCACCCTCACCAGCGCGCGGCTGACAGAGGTGGGTTTGGCCGTGCTCGTCGACGAGGAACGTGCGGGCACCGGCCCGGCACTTCCAGTCCATCGTGCCGTGATCGAGCAGGGTCTGGGTGTACGTGTCGTCCATCAGCGCCGGCAAGCGGCTCTTGCCGAGCGCGCGAATCTGTTCGTAGGCAGCGCGCATCTCGGGTGTCGGCGGGACCAGCGCACCGGTCTCGTCCCGCACGAGCGAGATGTTGCTGTGAAAGCCGAACGCGGTGACCGCGCGCGCGACCTCGAGTGCTTCTGCGGGCGGGCCCGCGCCGATCACGGTGTTGATCCGGACATGAAACTTCGCGTGCTTCGCGAGCAGCTTCAGCTTCGGGGTGAGCGGCTTGAGCGACTTTTTAGAGACGTCGTTCGGCCGCGCGTTGTCGATCGAGAGCTGTAGGCCGTAGAGCCCGGCGTCGTTCAGATCCTCGATGATCTGCTGGGTGAGGAGGTAGCCATTCGTGTTGAGGAATGGCGTCATGCCCCGGGCGCGGACGTAGCGCACGAGCTCGACGGCGTCGGGATGGAGCAGCGATTCACCGCCGGTGAGCGTGACGAACACCGACTCGAGCTTCGCGAGGTGATCGATGCGTCGGAACAGGACGGCGAGCGGCACGGGCTGCGAGGTCTTGTCGTATTCGAAGCAGTAGCCGCATGCCAGGTTGCAGCGGCGCGTGATCACCAAGTGCGTGATCAGCGGGCGATCGCGGTCGAGCGCGGCAACGACGACGTCGAGAGCGACGCGAACAGTCTGGAGTGCGCGAACCATGAGGTCGGACCATTGCGACCTACGTGCCGCGCTGCATGTCCGCGTAAAGCCTGCCGCGGAGCTGGTAGGTGCCGGTTAAGAACTGACGCGTTTGATGCCCTCGCGGACACCGACGCGCGGCTTCCACCCGAGGAGAGTGCTCGCCCGGGTGCTCTCGTAGTGGAGCTGCGCGAGCGCGGATTTCAACCGGTACTCGGCGACCGGACTCTGCCGGCCGAGCACGCCGAGGGGGAGCTCGCTGAGCTTGCCGAGGGCAAAGACCAGGGGGCGTGGCACGCGCACGACTTTCTTGGCGCCGCCGGCGAGGTTCAGGACCTCGGCTTGCGTGAGGTGCTCCGGATCCACGAGCTGGATCACCTCGCCTTTGGTCAGCTGCTTGGTGACAGCGCTCGTGATCGCATCGACCACGTCATCGATGTAGACGAGCGGCAGCTCGAGCTTGCCATCGCCGAGCACGAGCCAGCGGCCACCCGCGCTGCGCGCGACCGCGCCGTTGATGAGGGGAATGCCACCGCCGAAGATCTGACCGGGGCGCAAGATCACGGCTGGCAGCCCTGCCTGCGCGGCCTCGCTCACCGATTTTTCGGCAGCGAGCTTTGCTTGCGTGTAGGCACCACGCTCCTGGGCCCGCGGCTCGAGGTTCGTATCTTCGGTCACCGCACCGTTGCTGGCCGAGCCCGCCCAGTCGACGACCGACAGCGACGAGATGTGCACGAGCTGCTTCACCTTGTGCTTCTTGCACGCGGCGATCACGTTGCTCGTGCCGACGATCGTCGCGCCCTTGTGCTCGGCCCAGTCACCTCGGGTCGCCGCGCCGCAGTGGATCACGGTCTCCGCACCGGCGATCGCGCGTTCGACGGCGTCGAGATCTCCGAGGTTGCCAAACGCGTACTCGACGTTCGCCTCGCGGCGCGCGGGCATCCGCCGCACGAAGGCGCGGACCTTGTGACCATCGGCGACGAGGCGGTGGACCAGCGCCTTGCCGAGCGAGCCCGAAGCGCCGGTGACGACGAACGGCACCGTCGCCGCGGTCGTGAAGGCCGCGCGCTCCGCGGCTTGATCGGTCTCGGCCGCGCGCGCGAAGCGATCGACGTACTTGATGACCTCGGCGACCTCTTCGAGATCGGTCGCCGCGGGCTCGTGCGCGGCGAGGCGTGCATAGAAATCGGCGACGAGCGCACGCACGTCGTGATTCGCAGGATCGGCCTTGCGGACGCGCTTCCACAACCCGATCGGCTTCTCGAGCATCGGGCGTAAGGGGCGCAAGGGGCGCAACGCGCCGGTCACGGCATGCGTGATCCGATCGAGTCCCTTGTGCTGTGCCGAGATGCGCGTGCCGCCGAAGGCCGCGAGCAGATCGATCTCGAGCAGCCCCGTGGTGCCCTGGATGATCACCTGATGGACCGGCGTGCCGCCGAACGAGAGATGGAGCTCGCCGAGGCCGCGCTTGCACTGCAGCCGTACGAGCCACGCGTCGTACGCGAGGTTCGGCTCGCTGCCCTGCGAGCGCTGCTCGCACTCGCCATCTTCGATCTGACCGAGCAGCGCTTGGAGCACGTAGATGCCGTGGACGCCCTGGTCGCGCAACGGATAACCCGCACGAGCCGCCCACGGTGGCAGCGCGCCGCCTTCGTAGGCCGGGTAGTGCGCGGTGTGATGAATCTCGACGGCGACAACCTCTCCGAGCGCACCCGCTTTGACCTGCGCGAGCGCGCGGATGATCTGCGGATCGAACAGCAACGTGTGTGCCGCGGCGACCGTGAGGCCCTTATCGGCCGCGAGCTTCTGGATCGCGAGGACCTCGGCCTCGGTCTCGGCGATCGGCGCCTCGATCAAGACATGGCAGCCCTTCGCGAGCGCCGAGAGTGCGAGCTTCGCGCGGCTCGGGAGCGGCGTGAGGATGTGGACCACGTTCGCGCCGGCGTCGACGATTTGCTCGAAGCTATCGAGCGCGATCGTGCCCCACGGCTCGGCCTTCGCTTGTGCGCGCTTGCGATCGAAATCGACGATGCCGATCAACTCGATCTCCGGCAGCTGCTTCATCGCTCGAACGTGCAGCTCGCAGATCGGATCGACTCCGACGAGGCCCGTATGAAATTCCCTAGCCATGGCTTTTTTCCTCGAAGATCTTCGCGAGCGTGGCCTCGACGGTCGCGACGCGCGCCGCCCAGGTCTCTGTGGTCATCGCCGCCGAACGCACGGCGCGCTCGGTGGAGCTCGCCAGCGCGCGTTCGCACGCCGCGATGAAGTCGTCCGGCGTCGCTGCGATCTCGGCGAGCTTCGGATAGCGCCGCACTTCGGGCACGGGGGTCGAGACGACCGGCAGGCCCGCCGAGAGGTACTCGCGCAGCTTGAGTGGATTGACGAACTTCATCCGCTCGTCGATGCGATACGGGATGATGCCGACGTCGAACCCTTTGCAGTACGCCGGCAGCTCGTGGTGAGGCTTCTGCCCGAGCAAGTGCACGTTCGGCAGATCCGCGATCGCGCTCGTGTCGCACAGCTCCTGGCCGAGGAGCACGATCTGCCAGGTCGGCCGCGCGCGCGCGACATGTGCGAGCAGCTCGAAATCGACCCAGTCGCGCAGCGTGCCGTAGAAGCCGAGCCGCGGGTGCGGCAGTGCGTCGAGGTCCGGCGGCACGATCGTCGCGGGGTCCAGCGCCTTCGCGAACGCCGCATGATCGACCCCGTGCGGCGCTTCGAAGGTCGCGGGATTCACCGCGCGCTTGGCCTCGGCGAGTGCGCTGTTGATCGCGAACACCGCATCGACCTTCTCGAGCAAGGTACGCTCCGCGGCCACGGTCTGCGCGCGATCGAGGTAGCCGAACATCGACCACTCGTCGACGCAGTAGTAGACCGAGCTGCGCTCGCCGAGCGTGCCGACGTAGTCGCCGACGTTCGGCAGGAAGGTCCAGAGTTGGAACTCCTCGATTTTGAGCCGCAGGCGCAGCAGCCGGATCGTGGCGCGCAGGATCTGGCGATTGAGGGTCCGCGCCGCGACGCTGTGCGGGAACGGCAGCGCGAGGGGTGTGTAGACCCAGAGGTCGTTCTCGACGTTGATCGGGCCCTTCGCGAACTCGCGCAGCTTGCGGGTGATCTTGCCCAGGTCGCGGCCGCTCGCCAGCGACGGCGTACGAGTGGCGATCGAGTTCAGCCACACCACCCGCCGCGATCTGGCAAGCTCTCGCAGGACATGATGATTCGAGGTCGGATCCTCGTGCCAGTCTTTCGCGAATGCGATGATCGGCGGCGTCGTCACGTGCTGATTTTGCAACGTACCATCCTCGCCGCTCTAGTCTCGGTCTCGGCGTGCAAGAAGCCGGTCGATCCGGGCCCAGAGCTCCAGATTGTTGGCGAGACCGTGCGCCTGCGTACCGGTGACCCCGTCCCCCGCAGCTCGCCATGGTTCGACGGAACGCGCGTCACGTTCGTCGCGGCTCGTGGCGAGATCCTCGGCTTCCAGGTCCTTCATCGCGGGGGCGGGCCCGTGGCGGTCGCGCTCGCGAAGACGGTCGTCCACGGCTACGCGGTCGACCGCGCGATCGTGAAGCGCGGCTCGAGCGAGATGTACGGCACCGGCATGCGTGGTCCGGGCGACTATCCGGATGGCCTCACGGAGACCGCAACGCCCGCGAGCGATCCGGCGTACTTCACGATCACCGTGCCGCCCACGCTCGAACCCGGGCACTATCTGGGCGAGCTCGACGTCGCCGGCCGAAAGGTTCCGATCGATCTCGAGGTCGTCGCCGTCACGCTGGCTCTGCCGCTCGCCGCGTGGGCCGAGTACAACCCCAAGGAGCTTGGAGGCACGACCGA
>JANXOP010000291.1 GCA_025357755.1 Kofleriaceae bacterium
CGTTCGAGCGGCTGCCCAGCCGCCTCGTGTGGACGTTCCACCATTCGAAGTATTGCGACGAGCGCGATTTCGGTCCCGACACGCTCGCGGGCGTCGACGGCGTTGGCGAGCTCGCGATCGTGCTCACCGATCATCCGACCAAGCAGCAGCGCGAGAAGATCGCCGCGCTCGCGCAGCAGTACGAGAAGCAGTTCGCGAGCGTGACCGTGAGCTAGCTACGCGCCGACGTCGACGAGATCGAGGAAGTCTTCGATCGAGCCCTGGCCTTGGCGCAGCAGCTTGATGTTGTCGCCATCGACCTCGAGCACCGTCGACGGCTGGGCCTGGGTCTGGTCGGCATCGATCACGACGTCTACGAACTTACCGAATGCTTCGAGGATCTCGTCGGCGTCTCGACAAGCGACGAGCTCGTCATCCTCGTTGGTGTACATCGCGCTCGTGGTGAGCAGCGGGCGACCGAGCTCCTTCGCGAGCGCCTGGGTGATCGGATGGCTCGTGATGCGGATGCCGACCGTGCGGCGCTTCGCATCGGTGAGGGTCTTCGGCGTCGCACGAGTCGCCGGCACGACCAGCGTGTACGGGCCTGGAAAGATCCGCTGCGCGAGCCGGAAGCCGGTGGTCGAGAACAAGCCGTACTCCGACGCCGTCGAGAGGTCCGGACAGATCAGCGCGAGCCGCTGATTCTTGTGCATGTTCTTGGCGCGATAGATCTTCTCGATCGCGTCGCGCGCTTCGATCGCACAGCCGAGCGCGTAGACCGAATCGGTCGGGTAGGCGGCGACGCCACCGCCGTGCAGGATCTCGACGGCCTGCTGGATCTTGCGTGGATTCGGCTCGCCCCACGCTTCGATGGCGAGGCGAACGGTCATTTGATCTCTCCGCTTGCCTGCTTCTTGAAGCCCTTACCGATCACGTACTGCTCGATCGATTGGGGCCGGCTCGAGTCGGGCTTCTGGGTCTTGGCCGAGGTGAACAGGGCCCGCACTTGTTCGGTCAGCTTCTTGAAGTCGGGGCCCATGAATAGCTTGCCGACGAAGTTGCCGCCGGGCGCGAGCGTGAGCTGCGCGATCTCGAGCGCGCGTTCGAACAGCGCCTCGGAGCGCGCCTGATCCTGGCTCCGGATGCCGCTGGTATCGGGAGCCATGTCCGAGAGCACGACATCGAATTGCGTCAGGTCGCCGAGCAGCAGCTTCACGTCGACCGTCAGCACGTCGCCGACATGGACGCGTGCGCCACTCGTCCCGCCGGCCTGCGCGTTGCGGTCGAGCCCGACGAGCTGGCCGGTGATGCCGACCTGGCTGCGCGCGTACTGCAGCCACGATCCCGGCGAGCAGCCGAGATCGAGGACGCGCATGCCCGGTCGAAACAGATCGTGCTTGTCGTCGATCTCGGACAGCTTGTAGACCGCGCGTGCGAGGAACCCTTCCTTCTTCGCCTTCTGGTGAAAGCGATCGTGGCGGTTCGCGCGGTCTCCGAGACCTTTGGAGTCTTTAGCCATAAAAGCAAAACGCCCGGCAACGAGCCGGGCGTAGATAGCAGTTCTTTCGAGAACTACTAGCCGCGACCCGCGGCTGCCTTCTTGGAGGCCTTGAGCGGGTTCTTCGAACGAACCTCTTCCTTGCCCATGCCCTTGCGCTTGTACTGCTTGCGGGTGGCCGCGAGGGTCACCACGACATAGCCGTCCGTCGCGCCCGGCACCGAGCCGCGAACGAGGATGACGTTCTCGTCCGCGAGGATGCGGAAGAGCTGAAGGTTCTGCTGCGTGACCTTCTCGTTACCCATCTGGCCAGCCATGCGCTTGCCCTTGTGGACGCGCTGCGGGGTCAGACGGCAACCGATCGAGCCGCCGTGCCGGAAGTACTCGTGGGTACCGTGGGCGCGGGTCATGCCCTTCATGTGGTGCTTCTTGATGACGCCCTGGTAGCCCTTGCCCTTGCTCCAACCTTCGACGTCGAGCGGGGCGCCGTCCTGGAACACGTCCTTGGGACCGATGACCTGGCCGAGGGTGTACTTGGCGAGATCCTCGGCCGTGACGCGCAGCTCGCGCACAAAGCGCTGGGGCTTCGCGTTCGCGGCCTTCGCAGCGCCGAGCTCGGCCTTGTTCGCGAGGCGAGCGGGCTTCTCGTCGAAACCGAGGACGAGGGCGGTGTAGCCGTCGCGCTCTTGCGTGCGCGTTCCGACGACAACGCACGGGCCTGCCTGGATCACGGTGCACGGAACGGACTCTCCGTCGTCCGCGAACACCTGAGTCATACCGATCTTTTTGCCAAGGAGGCCGAGCTGTGCCGACATAGGGAGCGAATCTATACCGGCCAAATCCTTGGGAGTCAACCAACCTCGGTCGCTCAGGCCATGGGGCCCGGCGCCGGTTCGATCCTGTAGATCCGATGGGCGTTCGCGGTGGTCTGGCGTGCCAAGTCCGCGAAATTCATCCCAGCTTCCTTGGCCACGACCTCCGCGGTGTGGACGATGAACCCGGGTTCGTTGCGCTTTCCGCGCTTGGGGATGGGCGCGAGGTACGGACAATCGGTCTCGATCAGCAGCCGATCCGTGGCCACGCAGGGCACGGCGTCGCGCAGCGGCTGGGCATTCTTGTAGGTCACGATGCCGCTGAACGAGACGTACGCATCGAGCTCCGCATAGGCCTTCGCATCATCGGGAGTTCCGGTGAAGCAATGGATGATGATGCCGAGCTCGGCGGCGTGGTGCTCGCGCAGGATCCGACGTGCATCTTCGTGCGCGTCGCGGATGTGGCACACGACGGGCTTGCCCACCGCACGCGCGAGCTCGATGAAGCGGCCGAAGCACGCCTGCTGGAGCTCGCGCGACGAGTGATCGTAAAAATAGTCGAGGCCGGTCTCGCCGATCGCGACGACGCGCGGGTGGCGCGCGAGGCGCTCGTGCGTGGCCCACCACGCGGGCGTCATCTTGTCGACATCGTGCGGATGCGTCGCGACGGTGGCCCACACATCTGGATCGTGCTCGGCGAGCGCGACCGCACGCTCGGCACTCGAGGGTTCACCGACCGCACCGATCACGACGAGCCGCTTCACGCCGGCTTGCCGCGCACGCGCCAGGACCTCGCTGCGATCGGCATCGAACTCTTCGCCATCGACATGCGCGTGCGTGTCGAAGAGCTCGGGTAGCTCCGACATCAGGGCTTGTCTCCGATCGCGCGGAGCGCACTCGCGATCGGCTCGAGCAGATCGGCGCCCTTGCCACTGCGCGCGAGGTTCTCGAGCGGGCGCTTTGCCCACGCTCCACCGACGAGCGTGAGCTGCTCGATCGCGATGCCACGGACGTGGACCTTGCGCGATGTGAGTGAATCGATCAGCAGCTTGCGCGCCGCGAGGTGATCGGGCTCGAGCGCGATCAGCCTGCCGGCAGCGAGGGTGGCGGCTTCCGCCGGCGTCTTCTTGTTCGAGACCGCCTGTGCGAGCTCGGCGGCCGCCGCGAGCCGACCGAGCGCGGTGACCGCATCCCACGCGCGACCTTCGTCGGTGAGCGCCTTCGCGAGCTCGGCCTTGCCGCTGTCGTCGTCGAGATCCGCGAGCGCGTACGCGAGATCGAAGCGCGCTCCCGCATCACCGTTGACGAGCTGCGCGGTGAGCGCGGTCTTCGCCGTCGCGTTGCGCTCGGGATCGCCGAGCTCGCTCGCGATCGCACCGACCGAGAGCGCGGCGGCACCGACCACTTGCGGGTCCTTGTCGCCGAGCGCCTTGAGCACGTACTCGAACGAGCGCACCGGATCGATCTCGGCCAGCGAGGTCGCGGCCTGAAAGCGCAGATCGGCGGGGCCCTCGGCGAGCGCCTGCGCGAGTGGCTCGAAGCCCTCGGCCGCGCGCATCGTGCCGAGCGCGATCGCGGCGTTCTGGCGCACCGCGGCGACGCCGTCGTCGAGCCGCTTGATCAGGTAGGGCAGTGCGCCCGGTTCGTCGAGACCGCCGAGCGAGCTCGCCGCTTCGGCGCGCACTTCGGGACGATCATCATCGAGCGCGCGGATCAGCGCATCGAGCGCGCGCTTGCGTGCCGCCGGTTCGGTGACATCGCCGAGCGCATGTGCGGCGAACGTGCGTGCCTTTGGACTACCGCTCGCGATATCGCGCAGCGCCGCGTCGAAGGTGATCGTCGAGGACGGGAACAGGTACGACAAGCGCGAACCGTAGCACCTGGTCGGGTCCTACGCGCGAGCCAGAGCCGGCCGAACCCGGGCCTAGCGCTTGGTGGTCAGGCGCTCGACGGTCTCGACCTTGTCGGCGGGCACGTGCGCGAGGATGTCTGCACACAGCGCGGCCTTGTCGGCGAGGTCGTACGGCGCAGGGGCACCGTCGCCGGGCACGAGTAAGCTCCGCTCCGGCGCACCACCGTCGACGAAGCACGTGTCGGTCGATGTCGAGGACACGACCTTGACGACCTCGCTCCACGGCAACCTGAACTTGAGTTTCTTCGGCGAGCGCACTTCGAGCGCGTCGTCGTCGGTCACGACCTCGAGCGACCACGATGGCGATAACAGATACCCGCCACCGAGCACCACGCCGATCGCGCCGGTCGCGAGCGGGAGGAAGGCTCCGCCCAGGCTCGCGAGCGCGATCGTGGCCAACGTTCCGCCGACGCCGACCGAGGTCAGCGCGATGCCGCGATAACGCGGCCGGAAGCGGTAGTGCTTACTGGGCACCGATTCGACTGACGAGCGCGGCGATCGCGGCGCGCGTCTCCATCGGAATCGCCTCGAACAGCACGCCGAAGCCCTTCGGCAGCGGCGTGTTGCCCTCGGGGCCCGGTACTTCGCAATCATCCATGCGCTGCCACAGCACCCAGCCGATCGCATCGACCGTGCCGACACCTTTGAGCTCGAACTTGATCGCGACCCGCGACATCAGCGGCAGCGGTGCGCCCGAGACGAACGCGCCGTTCGTCGACAGGTCGCGGATCATCGCGGGGAACTTCGTGCCGACCGAGCTCTTGTCTGCATCGACCCGGCGAAACACGCGCGCCAGGTTCGGGTGGAGCTGCATCGACGCTTGGCCGATCGATTCGATCACGGCGGGGGCATTGACGACCAGGCGTGGTGCACGACGTGGCTCGGACATACGACGGCTTATCGTACCCGCGTTCCCGCGGGCACGTCCTGGTCGACCGACGAAAGTCCCAGGATCTGCTCGTCACCGACGGCGAGGATCATGCCCTCCGACATCAGCCCACCGAGCTTTCGCGGGGCGAGATTGCACACCACGATCACCTGCTTGCCGACGAGGGTAGGGGGTTCGAACGCGAGCGCGAGGCCCGCGACGATCGAGCGCGGCTTGGCCTCGCCGAGATCGACGGTGAGCGCGAGCAGCTTGTCCTTCTTCGGAATCGCGGCCGCGGTCACGATCGTACCGACCCGGAGCTCGAGCTTCTCGAAATCGGCGAACTCGATGATGCCGGGCGGCTTCGCGTCGGACTTCGCTTCGGTCTTCTTGGGCGGTGCGGGTGCCGCGAGATCCTCGGGCACCATGTGCTCGAAGATCTTTGTCTGCGCTGCTTCGTCGAGCCGCGGATACAGCGGCGTGGCCTGCGCGATCACCGCATCGCTGCGGATCGGCTTCTGCAGATCGTCGAAGCTCGGCCACTGCATGAGCTCTGCTTCAGGGATGCCGACCCACGTCCGCAGGGTCTTGCCGGTCGTCGGTAACACCGGTGATACGAGGCCGCCGATCACGCCGATCA
>JANXOP010000309.1 GCA_025357755.1 Kofleriaceae bacterium
GGGTGAACGTTTGTCTGGTCGAGCCGAGCAACGCGATCGCGATCGCGACGGCGAGGACGAACGAGGTCTTCATTACAGCCCCTTGGCTCCGCTTCCGAGCCAGGTATCGATCAAGTCGATATCTGCGGGATCGAGCGGCGAGTCGGGTGGCATGCGCTCACCGCCGGTCGCGTGGATGACCCGGTAGAGGCTCTTCTTGCCATCCATCGCGGTCATCTCCGGCAGCGTGCGCTTCGCGGCTTCGAGCGTGTCGAATGCGAGGCCGCTCGTCATCGTCGTGGTCGAGTGGCACTGCACCTGGCCGCACGTGGGCGCCAAGATCTCGGTGGCGATGACCTCGACGGTGGGCTTCCGAGGGTCGTCAGTTCCGCAGGCAGCAAGGACGGCAAGGAGGAACGCGAATAACGCGCAGCGTCTCATTGCACTCGTTCTAACGGAACTGCTTTTGAACTTCTACTATAAATTTCGGCACTTTAGTTGTTCGGTTACCGCACAGCGCGGTCACGCCACAACGTGCGCATGAGCGCATCGATCGTCGGCGGATACGTCTGCTACTTCACGAGCTCGGACAGCGTCGCCGAGAGCTTGTCCTCGTCGCCCTTGTCGTAGCCGTAGCGAATGATCTGGATCAGGCCCTGCGGATCGATGACGAACGTCGAGGGCATCTTGTCGGGGTCGTAGCTCTTGATCGCGGTGCTCGTCTCGTCCGGCATGAACACCGGGAACACGTGCTTGAGCTTGAGCGAATCGAGGAACTGCTTGCCATCCTCGGGCTTGTTGTCGATGTTCACCGCGACGAACACGACCTTGCCCTTGAACTTGGGGGCGACGCGATCCCACGCCGGCAGCTCCTTGTGACACGGCTGGCACCAGCTCGCGCCGAACGTGAACAGCACCCACTTGCCGGCCATGTCCTTGAGATGAAAATTCTTGCCGGCGGCGGACTTCGCGTCGAGCTCGACGAAGTGATCACCCTTCTTGAGCTCGGCATACGCAGGCGCGGTCGCGAGACAAACTGCGAGCGAGACAACGAGAGACTTCATAGATGGACTCCTAGAATTCGGATCGGAGGGCGACGGTCGCGGTGGGATAGCTATCGGCCGCCGAACCGGCGGCGGCCCACGACCACGAGAAGCGTTGGTAGTCGAATGCCGCGCGAGCGGCGAAGTGGCGAGCGAGGTCGAGGTCGAGGGCGGCGCCGACGTCGAGCCCCCAGCGCGAGGCCGTGCCGAGCGTCATCGCCATACCGTCGATACCGCCGAACACCGGTTCGAAATCGAATCGACCGCGCAGCGTGATGTGGCTTCCGATCGCGTGTGCGATCCGCGCACCGAAAGCGACGTAGTTGTACTCGCTGTCGGGGGTCCGGCCCCCGGACGCTGCGGCCTCGATCGAGAACGCGCGATTGCCGAGCCCGACGTTCGCGACGATCTGGGTGGCCCCATCGACGAGCACGTAGCCGCCATCGATCTGCCATCGCGAGATCGACGTGCTCGCACTCCCCGCGTCGAGCGAGGTCGACATCGAGATCGTGCGTTCGGCCGCGAGCTCGATCGAGGTGCGTCGCGTCGGCGTCACGCCCGCGCCGAAGTGCAACGTGCCGACGGGCGTGGACGTGTAGCCGGTGACGCCCGCCGGTGGCGCGAAGACCCGCCCGGTCATGCCGAGTCCGGCATCGACATGGAGGTGCAGCGTCGCCGGGGTGGGCTCGGTCACCGTGGTCACATCCGCCGTCGCGGGGCTGCTATCCCCGCCGGTCATCGCTTCGATGTCATCGACACTTACCGCATCGGCACTCGCGACCCGGGTCGGTTCCGCGGGGGGCGTTTCGGGCGCTTCGGTCGGCGTTGGCGAGGCCGCGATCGGAGCCGGCGCGGGTGCGGGTGCGGGTGCCGGTGCCGGATGACTCGCGACGCGCGGAGCTGCCGCCTGGAGCGATGACACCTCTTCGCCGAGGTTGATGCCGAGGATCTCGAGATCACCGCTCGAGAGCTTCGGGCTGGTTAGCGGCGTCTCGCCGAGCGAGCGCATGTTGCCCTTGCCGTCGTAGATCACGAACCGAAACGTCTGCTGGCCATTCGCGGTGATCAACGCGCCACCGAGCACGCCATCGACGTGGAGGCGCTTCACGGCGTCGCGGCTCGCGTCGGTGTGGCGCACGATCGCGGCGAGATCCGCCGCCGGAATGACCATCTCGTTGACGCCCGCGTGGTCGAGCAACGGCGCGAGCTGGCGCTCGACCACCTCGTGGTGGTTGCCGGCCACCCCGACGAATACGATGACCGCCTCCGCGAAGATCATCACGCCACCAGCCGGACCGTCGAGGCAACCTTCGTCGCGGTCTCGACGCCGAGGTTGCCGCTCGCCAGGGTGCACATCGCGTACGCTTGAAGAGCCTTCGACGTCGGGCCATCGATCACGGCTCCGGTCAGCGTGAAGTCCGCGCCGTGAGCCGGGCAGTGGAACGAGGTCGATGCGGAGTTGATCGTGACGCCCTGGTGGGGGCATCTCGCCGTCAAGGCGTAGTACCCGCTCGCATCCTTGATCACGAACATCTTGATGGCGCTGATATATTTCGGGGTATTGAGCGCGTACGTCGACGGCGCGCCGACGTCGGTATACGTGCCGCTGCAGGTCGCCGCCGATGTGGTGCCACCGTCGGTCGTCGCGACCGATCCGTCGGGATGCGTGACCGCGCCCGAGCCTGCATCGGGGCCATTGCCGTTACCGTCGCCCGTGCCGTCGAGGCCGCCGGTCTTCACCGAGCCACTGCCGCTATCGAGGCACCCTGCCGCAGCCAGGCCCAGAGCGGCCAGCGCACAAAAGTCCCGACGCGAGAGCTCTACGAGGTCGGAGGAGCGCTTCATGGCCGTGTAGTAGTGCGCGTTCGACGCCCGCTTCGCTCGCCTGAAACATCACATCGAGTGACCGAATCCGCGAGGTCCGAACATCATTGTGCGGCAAGCGCACGTCGTCGGGAAAACGCATGTTCACAGTGACGATTCTCGACCAGTTCCGCTAGGGTTCGGCGCGATGTTGTCCCGCATGCTGATCGTGTTCGCGATAAGCGGCTGCACGACCGTCGTGAACGAAGCCGGTCCCGATCCGACGACGGGACTGAGCGAGACGATGTTTCGTTGCAAGGTCCAGCCGATCCTCATCGCGCAGTGCAGCTTCAACGCCTGCCACGGCAACGCGCAGAGTGCGTTGCGGGTGTACTCGATCGGCAAGCTCCGCGCGACGACCCCGACGGACCTGACCGGCGCGACCGCGGCGTTGACCGAGGGCGAGCAGCACGGGAACTACACCTCGGCGGCAGGCTTCGCGGCCTTCACCGATACGCCTGCGAACAACTGGCTGCTCCGCAAACCCTTGCCGCCGAACGACGGCGGCTACGAGCACAGGGGCGGCGCGATCTACAGCGGGCCCGCGGATCCCCAGTACGCGACGATCACGCAATGGCTCAACGGAGCGACGTCATGCAATTGAAGCTCGTAGCCGTCCTCCTGCTCGGGCTGGCCGCCCGTGCGAGCGCGTACCCGACCGCGTTCCAGTTCGATCAGGATCCGGTCGCTGGCGACGGAGGCGGTGGTATCCCGTTCGATGGCGCACCGCGCTGGACCGAGCACACGTGCGAGGTCTGTCATACCGGCGCACCGCACACGATCTCGATCGCTCTCGAGAGTGACCACCCGGAGCTGTTCACGACCGGCTGGGTCGCGAAGCAGCAGTATCACCTGCGCGTCAAGCTGCTGAACGAGTGGGCGGGGCTCGAGTACGTCGCGAACGGCGATAGCTGCGGTCAGATCTCCGATGTCCCGTACAAGCCGTGCGACGACAACGGCTTCGCGCTCGAGCTCGATGATCGCACCGATCATCCAACCGGCACGTTCGCGCAGGTCGCCAACAACGCGTGTACCACCGCGGTTCCCGCCGACCCGATCGTCGCGATCTCGAAGAGCGGCGCCGCGATCCACGAGCAGCACAATGGCAGGACGACGTGGGACGTGTGCTGGACCGCGCCCGCATCCGGCACCGGTGACATCACCGCGTACCTCGCGGTCGTCGACGGCAATGGCGGTACCGGCTCTGCAGGCTTTCCGAACGATACGATCGGTGACGATGTCGCGGCCGGCGCGGTGCCACTTACCGAGGCGGGATCCTCGTCGTCCTCGAACACCGGCGGCTGCAATGCCACCGGCGATTCGGCAGGACTCGGGCTGGTCCTCGCCCTGGTGCTGCTGGCCGCGCGCCGCCGTCGCACGCTCGTGACCGGCTTGATCGGGGTGCTCGTTGCCGCGGCCGCGACCGGATGCGTCCACGTTCGCCCGCGGCAGCGCGAGACACTCGCTCATCGCAACATGACGTTCGCCCCCGATGGCGCCGAGGACGAGCTCGATCTGCACATGCAGGAGTCGCGCGAAGGCTCGTCGGGTGGGTATGGCTCGTCGGGAGGCGGTTGCGGATGCAACTGAAGCTCGCGCTCGGCGTGCTCGCGATCTCGCAGGTCGCGAACGCGGACACCGGCTTTGTCTCCAAGGTCCAGGTCTATGCGGACAGCGATCATACGACCGTGATCTCGCCGCTCGTGCAGGGGACCGCCGACGTCACGCCGGAGACCACGGTCACGCTCGGCTACGTCGCCGATGTCGTGAGCTCGGCCTCGGTCGATGTCGTGAGCCAAGCCTCCGCGACGACGATCCACGATACGCGCCAGCAAGCCTCGGCCTCGGTGGTGCAGACGATCGGCTCGCTCAAGCTGCATGGTGGCTACTCGTACTCGCACGAGAACGATTACCTCTCGAACTCGCTCAACGCGGGTCTCGACCAGGAGCTGTTCGACAAGAACACGACGCTGTCGCTCGGCTACAGCCTGTCGCTCAACGATGTCGGGCGTTCTGGCGATCTCAACTTCTCGCGCGGCCTCGACAACCACGGTGTCTCGGCCTCGTGGACGCAGATCGTGTCTCCGACGCTGGTCACCCAGGTCACGTACGAGCTCGGCTACGCCTCGGGGTTTCAGTCGAGCCCGTATCGCTTCGTGCCGGTGCGGATGAACGTCGATGCCGCACCCGAGCTCTGGGTGATGGAGACCGATCCCTCGACGCGCATGCGGAACGCGTTCGTGCTCGGCGTCAATCGGGCGATCGGCGACGACTCGTCGGTCCAGGCCGACTATCGGTACTACTTCGATGACTGGGGCATCACGAGCCACACGCTAGGCCTGCGGTACTTCACGCACCTCACGCACGACCTCGAGCTCCGCTTGCGCGAGCGGTTCTACACGCAGGGCAGCGCGAGCTTCTATCAGGAGAACTACACGACCGTGACCAAGTACATCACGTTCGATCGCGAGCTCTCGTCGCTGTGGTCCGAGACCCTCGGCGCGAAGCTCAGCTACTTGCTCACGCCGCACCTCGAGGCCGAGCTCAAGGTCGATATCTTCTACTTCAAGTACGCCGAGTTCGCGCCGCTGACCTCACGCACCGGCACGAACACCGGGCTCGGGCTCGCACTCACGTACTGAAGCGGCTAGCAGCCGCCGGCCTTCATCTTGACCTGGCGGGCCGCCGCCGCGTCGATCACCTTCAGCATCGCGTCGGGCTCCATCTCGGTGCGGATCCGCTGAAACACCGTGCCGTCGCTCGGATCCATGAAGATCACCGACGGCAAGGTCAGCGAATCGTACTTGAGCTTGAGCGCGTCGTTGACGTCACTTTGCTTGGTGACCTCGAACTTGAGCGGCACGAAGTCCTTCGTGATCGCAGTGTAGACATCGTCGGTGCCGAACGTCCGCTCCATCGCGTGACACGGGTTGCACCAGCTCGCCGAGAAATCGATCATCAGCAGCTTGTGCTCGCTGCGCGCCTTGGCGATCGCACCCGCCTCGTCGGTCTCCCACGTCACCTGATGCTTCGGCGCCTGACGCCACAACCAGATCGCGACCGCCCCCGAGAGCACCATCGCGACCGCGAAGCCCTTCTGCGCACGCTCGCCCCACGAGCCGTGGAACGATTTGTGGACCGCGCCCGCGGCCAACCCGATCACCGCGACGATCGCAGCGACGACCACGAACCCCGTGGTCGGCACGACCGCGTCGCGGAGCCACGGCAAGAACGGCATCAGGTAGTACACGCACGCGAACAGGAGCCCGATGCCACCGATCGATTTGACCGCGTCCATCCACGCGCCGCTCTTCGGGAGCGCGACCGCGAACGCGGCGAGGATGAAGAACAAGACGCCCATACCGAGGCCGTAGGTGAACAACAGGCCGCCACCACCGAGCGCGTTGCCACTCGTCGAGACGTAGATCAGGAGGCTTGCGAGGAAGGGGCCCGTGCACGGTGCCGCGATCAAGCCGCCGACGAGACCCATCGCGAAGGCGCCGCCGAAACCCTTGCCACCGATCCGGTTGAGGCGAGCCTGGATACCGGAGGGCAGGTTGAGCTCGAACGCGCCGAACATCGATGCGGCGAGCGTCAAGAACAAGGCGACCAGCGGGAACACGACCCACGGGCTCGCGAGCTGGGTCCCGAACGCGCCGGCCTTGCCGATCATCGCGAAGGTCACGCCGAGCGCCGCGTACATCACGCACATGCCACCGACGTAGGCGACCGCGAGCGTGATGGCGCGCTTGCGAGGAACATCCTTGCCGCGCGCGCCGAAGATCGCGAGGGTGATCGGAATCATCGGGTAGACGCACGGCGTGAGCGAGGTCAGAAAGCCCGCACCGAAGGCGCCGAGCACGACGAAGATCCACCCACGGGCTTGCGCATCGGCGAGGCAATCGCTCTGGCAACCTGAAACAAACACGAGGAGGACCACCAAGAGGAGCTGGAGACGTCGGCTCATGGCCGGACTATAGGAGTGACGTCCTCTCGGTGACTACCAAGCTCACCTCACAGCTCGTCGAGAAACTGCGAACTCCCGAACGTACACTGTGCGTTCACCGCACGATCAGCCGGTCCGTCAGCCGATCAAAAGGAGCCGCCGAACACGAGCGCTGCACCATGTTGACTCGCCTGCGGGCGGACATAGATCCGGTCGCGCGGAGCGGTGACAAACACCACCGCCGCGCTCGCGAACAAGGCCGCCGTAGTGACCGCGAACACCGTTCCGAGATCCGCCAGATGTTGCGCATCGTGGATGGCGCTCGTCCCCGCGTCGTTGCACTCGAGCCTGGCGTTATCGGTGCAGTTCACTCCATCCGCGGCCCTGGTGTAGTGGCTGCGCGCGACCAGCGTGAGGGTGAGGGCGGCGATCGCCGAGCCGGTGCCGAGCGCGGCAAGCCCGTACGCGATCCGCGTGCGCGCGACGTTCCGCGAGCCCGCAGCCTCGAGCGCCGGTGCGACCGGGACCTCGCTCGGTCGCGCGGCCGCGCCGACACTACCGACCGTCGGCAGCTCGATCACGAGCGTCATCCCCGCGCCGCCGACTTCGCGGCGACGCACGGGTGCGAGCGCGGGTGCGGTTGCTTCGATCTCGATCGGCCCTGGGGCGACATGCTCACGCAGCTCCTTCGCCGGTGACACCGCCCGTCCGTTGATCGTGAGTGCGAGTCCGGTGCGCTCGGGATCGGCGACGCGAATGATCAACGTCGTCATCTTCGCTTCGAGTCCTCGCACGCGCTCGCGCGCGAAAGCCGTGCGCTTGTCATCGTGCGCGGCCTCGGCATCGGTCGCCGCACCGGTGTACTGATCCCATGCCTCGCGCAGGTGACCGAGGTGTTCGTGGCAGTCGCCGAGGTTGAGCTCCGTGCCGATCGTCCGATCGATCGCGAGGCTCTGCGCGAAGCTGTCGCACGCCTCCGCGTACTGCCCTGCCTTCGCGAACGCGCGGCCCTCTTCGAACAATCGATCGGCCTCGGCGCCGCCGTCCGCATGCGCACTTCGCGCGAGCAGACTGCAGCACAGCATCCACGTGAGCGTTCGCACGATGAAGTGTGATCCTCGGTCAGATCGTCTGCAATTCGCAACGTGCATTGACCAACGATCCGGCGCGACTCTATGCTGCGACCGTGGTTCGTAGCTGGCTGATCGTCGTCGGGGCCGTCGGCATCGTAACGTTTGCGGGATGTCGCCAGCTCGCGGGGATCGATAATCCGATCACGGTCGATGGGAGTCTTGCACTGTGTTACGGCACGGGGCTCGTCCAGATCTGTTTCGACGCGCAGCCGACGGGCACGATCGAGCTCGCCCAGGACATCGATACCGCGAGCGCGACCTGCTCGAGCCACGTGGTCTCCGATGCGGGATCGAGCGCGTGTGTGGTCGCTGGCTCCTCGATCTCGCTCGCGGCGGGCGCTCGGATTCGCGCGACGGGGGCCGATCCGCACGTCCCGCTCGTCCTGGTCGGGGTGACCTCGATCACGATCGCCGGCACGCTCGACGTCGCCGGTCATCGCGATTCCTCGACGACGCCAGCGGGAGGTGACTACTTCGCGTGTCTGAACGGGACGGACGCGGGCGACGGCACGTATGGCGGGGGAGGTCAGGGCGGCAGCTTTCTCGACGAGGGCGGAGACGGCGGCGCCGGCGGCGGCACGGTCGGGGGCCAGGCCGGCAGCTCGCTCGGCAATCCCGAGACCCTGCACGGGGGATGTAACGGTCATCCGGGCGGCAACGGTGGCGGCACCGGCGGCCGCGGCGGCGGCGGAGTCTATTTGATCGCCGGAACCTCGATCTCGATCGAGGGGCGCATCGATGCCTCCGGCGGCGGCGGTGGCAGCGCGACGGTCGTCGGTGCAGGCGGGGGCGCGGGCGGTTCGGGTGGTGCGATCGGCGTCGATGCGCCTGTCGTCGCGATCTCGGGCGCGGTCTGCGCGATCGGTGGC
The DNA here is from genome assembly GCA_025357755.1 of Kofleriaceae bacterium. Taxonomy (GTDB): domain Bacteria; phylum Myxococcota_A; class Polyangia; order Haliangiales; family Haliangiaceae; genus JABFXX01. Next base: position 8,834 of record JANXOP010000309.1, read on the forward strand.
AGCGGTGCCGCGGGCTCGAGCACCGGCCCGAGTGCGGTGGGTGGTGATGCCGCCGGAGGTGCGAGTGCGTGCACCGCAGGCGATCCAGGCATCGCGGATGCCGGCGCCGGCTCCGGCGGACTCGGCGCTCTCAACGGAATGGCGCAAAACGGTTACCCGGGCGTCACCGGCGGTGGTGGGGGTGGCGGCGGAAGCAGCGGCTACATCCGGATCGACGGCGCGCGTTCTGGCAACGGCGCGGTCCAGCCGCCCGGCTAGGCTATTTGCGACAAGCCATCGGATCGTCGCAAAGCTCGACGATGGGCATGGTCGGGCAGAGCGCGGGATCGGTGGCGCAGGTCGACGTCGCCGGGACGCGCCGGAGGTGGGGCTTGACCGGACGAGGCGGAGCGGCAGCCTCGACCGGCGTCGGAGCTGGGAGTGCGGGCACCGTCGTCGGAGGCGGATCGATCGGACGCATCGTGGGAGGCGGATCGATCGGACGCGTCGTAGGAAGTAAGGGCAGCAGCGCTGGCGTCGACGGCCGGTCGTCGCGATGGAGCGCGGCTTCGACGAGCCCGACGACGGCGAGCGCGATCACCGCGGCGAGCACGAACGGGCGAGCACGGCGGCGTGGTGCAACGGCGATGCTCGGATGCGAAGCCTCGGCGATCGTTCGGGTGTGCGTGAGGTCGAGGAGTCGTGATAGCTGCGCATCCGCGACGGTGACCATCGTGTCGACGCCGGCAGCGGCGGACACGGTGATGATCTCGGCGGCCATGTCGCGCTGTTGCACTTCGATCCACGGCTCGCGTCGTTTGCCGAACAGATCGAAGACGAAGCGCTTGAGGCTCGCGGTCGAGATCCGCGCTCCGGTGAGCTCGGCGACGCGCTCGAGGTCCTCGCCGAGCTCCTCGGCATTCTGATAGCGGTCCCCCGGAGCCTTCGAGAGCAGCTTCATCACGATCGCGTCGAGGGCAGGTTGAATCTCGGGCCGTCGCGACGAAGGCGGGACCAACGGTTCGATCACGATCGCCTCCATCGTGTCGTAGTCGTTGTCGTGCTTGTACAAGCGCTCGCCGACGAGGAGCTCCCACATCACGATCCCGAGCGAGAACAGGTCGCTGCGGCGATCGCTCGCTCGACCCCGGCACTGCTCGGGCGACAGGTAGCCGATCTTGCCCTTCACGCGACCATCCGCGGTGTCGGCCGAGCGCTTCGTCGTCGCCTTCGCGACCCCGAAATCGACGAGCTTGACGTTGCCTTCGAAGCTGACGAGCAAGTTCGACGGCGAGACATCGCGATGCACGATGCCGAGCGGCACGCCATCGAGGCCGAGCTTCTCGTGGGCGTGGTGCAGCCCGGCCGCGGCGTTCGCGATGATCGTCAGGGTGCAGCTGATCGGAATCGGTTGGCCGAGCGCGCGTGCGCGCGCGACCAGCTCGCGCACGGTCTCGCCGTGCACGTACTCCATCGAGAAGAAGTAGGATTCGCCGAGCCGACCGGTATCGAAGACCTGGGCGATGTTCGGGTGCTGGAGCTGGGCCACGAGGCGCGCTTCATCGAGGAACATCGCGACGAAGTCGCGGTCGGCCAGCTTGTTCGGCAACACCCGCTTGAGCACGACGTAGCGTTCGACGCCGCCCGTGCTCGTGGTCCGCGCGAGGAACAGCTCGGCCATGCCGCCGGTCGCGAGCTTGGCGAGGATCGCGTAGCGATTCGCGCTCGAGACCTCGACGGAGTCGTCGGTCAGCGGTGCAGCGGAAACGGCCACGGGTGGAGTGTAGCCGGCCTGGGTGCGCCGTTCGTACAGTGCGGATACCGCACATCGAATGCAGGTCACGACACGAGCAAGATCAACGGGTTCGGTGCGGCATAGGTGTTGCTGCCCACACGCAGTCAGCCGTGCCCAGCTACACTCGCCGTACGCGCGTGAACGACGACGGCCCCACCACGACCCACGCGGTCTTCGTCGACGGCACGCCGCAGACCCGGTGGTACCTCGTGACGACGATCGAGGGCTCCGAGTCCTCTCGCGTCGTCCAGCTCGGCGACGATGGCGATGTCGAGATCGGGAGGCTCGCGAGTTGCGGCATCCCGGTCGATCACGATGCCGTGTCGCGCAGGCACGCGGTGCTGCGGCGGCGTGGTGATCGGATCACGATCGAGGATCTCGGCAGCCGCAACCGGACGCTGGTCAATGGCGTCGCGATCGACGGCGCGCGTCGCCTCACCGCGGGCGACGTGCTCTCGATCGGTCCGATGACCGCGATCCTCGCGACGTCGACTGCGGCGCGCAGCTCGCGCCAGATCGCGACCATCACCGAGCTCGAAGATCGGCTCGATTCGGAGGTCGATCGCGCGCGGCGATATCAGCGATCGTTGTCACTCGTGATGGTGCGGTTCACGGGCTCCGCGGATGCGATCACGACGCACATCGAGCGCCTCGGCGAACACCTCCGTCGCATGGACCTCCTCGCCGAGTACGGCGCCGACGAGATCGCGCTCGTCTTGCCCGAGGCCGGCCTCGTGGCCGCGGAGGTCGTCGCTGCGCGAGCGCGCGAAGCCGGTGGGCTCGAGGTCCAGATCGGCATCGCGGTGTTTCCGGCGGATGGCTCGAGCTCCGGCGAGCTGATCAGCGCAGCCAGCGCGCGCCGGCGCGGCGCGCTCGGGCCACGCCCTGCCGAGCGGGTCGATCTGCAGACGCTGCTCGGCCGGTCGCTCGTCATCGTCGACCCGCAGATGCAGCAGCTGTTCGAGCTCGCGAAGCGCGTCGCCTCGTCGTCGATCACGGTCCTGATCAGCGGGGAAACGGGCGTGGGCAAGGAGGTCGTCGCGGAGGCGATCCATCGCCTGAGTCCGCGCGCCTCGGGTCCGTACGTACGTCTCAATTGCGCGGCGTTGCCAGCGTCGCTCGTCGAGGCCGAGTTGTTCGGCTACGAGAAGGGCGCATTTACCGGCGCGGTCGCGGCCAAGCTCGGCTTCTTCGAGGCCGCCTCGGGCGGAACCCTGTTCCTCGACGAGATCGGGGAGCTGCCCCTCGCGGTCCAGGCAAAGCTGCTACGCGTGCTCGAGCACCGCACCATCACGCGTGTCGGCGGCACGAGCGAGATCGCGATCGATGTTCGCTTGATCTGCGCGAGCAACCGCGAGCTCGAGCTCGAGGCGCGGCGCGCGCGGTTTCGCGAGGACCTTTACTTCCGGATCAGTGGCTTCCGGATCCCGGTGCCGCCCTTGCGCGATCGCCCCAGCGAGATTCCGGTGCTCGCTGCTCACTTCGCCCGCGAGCTGTCACCGGATCACAGCGCGATCGTCGATCCGAGCACGCTCGCCTTGCTCTCGAACTACGGCTGGCCCGGCAACGTGCGCGAGCTTCGCAACGTGATCGAGCGTGCGCTCGTGCTGAGTGGCAATGGGCGGATCGAACCGATCCATCTGCCGGAGCACGTCCGCGAGCGCAGCGCTCCGGTGGCGGCGAGCGGCGGCCTCGATGTTCGCCAACGCGTGTTGCTCGTCGAGCGTGAAGCGGTCGAGCAGGCGCTCGAAGCGAACAAGTGGAATCAGACCCACGCGGCCCGCCAGCTCGGGGTGTCACGGTTCGCGCTGATCCGGTTGATGGAGAAGCACGACTTGAAGGCACGACCCAAGTAGCTCGCTGCGGGATACAGCGCCTTTGGTCGGCCCGTCGATGGCCGACGCCCACGCTTTGACGACCGATCACCATCGACGGCCGCAAGGTCACGGCCATCGCGGCCGAGGATGGCGTCACGTCGATGGACGTCGATGGGCTGGGCTCGTCGATGTTCGCGGTCTCGGTTCGTCATGCGATCTCCCCGATCATCATCGGCCGCAGTCCGACCGCGGCGCTCGATGTCCCACGGGGCCCGTCATGTCCTGCGCGGCAGTCGGACCGTCGATCGACCGCAGCACGGCCAGGGCACGTCCTCGTCAGTCTGTTTAGAACGTCTGATCGAGACGCGTCGTCTTCTTCGCGGTGACGTCGACGCCGAACTGCTTGTTGATGTGCTGGGTCGCCGCGATCAGCCGCACGCTGTGATGGCCCGCAGCGACGGTGAGCTTCGCTGGCGTCGACATGCCGGTGTTCACACCATCGAGCAAGATCGAGCACGGCACCGAGGCGCTGACCGCGATCGCGCCGGGCGCCTCGATGGTCTTGTTTTTTGCAGGACCGAGCGACGCGAGCGCGGCCTCACCACTGCTCGGTGCGGTGGCCTTCCGCGGTGCGGTCGCGACGCGCTTGGCCGCGGCCTTCTTCGCGGCCTCGTGATGACGATGGTGCTTCTTGCCGACCGGCGCGGGCGCGGGCGCCGGCGCAGCTTCTGGCGCGGCGAACGCGATCGCGAGCTTCGGGCTCGCATCGTTCGCGGCGAGGGTCAGGTGCTCGGTCTGCGTGGCGCGACCATCGAGCTCGAACCGGACGTCGTACGACTTCGCTGGATCGAGCGAGGCCTCGAGCGGCGTCGAGCCGAGCGGCATCGAGTTGCCGGTGTCGCGATCGAGCAGCGTCGCGCTCGCGCCGGCGGGCGTCGATTCGATGCGCACGGCGACGAGCTTCGCCTGGACCGCCACGGTTGGGGCCGTGACGCGTGGCGGCACCATCACGGTCGGCAGCGCGAGCTGAAACTTGGGCAGCGTGGTGGCCGCGATGTAGTCGAACGGCTTGCCTTCATCTTTATGCCGCGTCATCGAGATCGCGGCGCCGACCCCGATACCGACCATCAACAAGAGGCCGGCCGGAAGCGCGAGCTTCCTGAGGAGGCTCGGAAGGTCCGTCGCCGCCGCGCGCGGGATGTACGTGGTCTCGAGCTCCTCGTGGATCGCCGGCGCCTGCCGGGGCTTGCGACCGGTAACCGGCTCGAACGCGGCGAGCGCCCTCGCGGGCGTGGCTTCGAACTGAGGTGTGCGGGTCGAGATCTTCGGCAGTGTGGCTCGCATCTCGGTCGGCTCCGCCGCGACTTCGACTGCGAACTTGCGTGGCTGGGCAGCCTTCGCGACCGCGGCGGCGTGACGCGAGCCGGGATCGGATCGGCGCTGCGTCGCGGCGGGGGCGGGCGTCGGCGCGACCGGCGCAGGTGCGACCGGTGCCGGCACCAGGCTCGGCAGCTCGACCGCGAACAGCGCCGACGGCACGCCATTGGCGGGGCGCTTTCGGCCACCCGGAGGCGCGAACAGCAGCTCTGCGGCCGAGTCGCGG
>JANXOP010000321.1 GCA_025357755.1 Kofleriaceae bacterium
TTGGCGAAGCGCACAAAGTTGTCGCGCACTTTTTCAAAGCGGGCACCTTTGCGATAGTGCTCGAAACTTTCCTTGGTTGACCCGTCGAAGCTGAAGGTGATGTGCTTCGCCAAGATCGCGAGCACGATCATGATCTCGAGCAGGGTCATACCTCGCTGCTTGGTGCGGGTTGTACGACGACGGCCGTCGCGGCTAGCGATGTGAAGGGCGATGAGCTTGTTCAACATATCTGTCTCCTTACTTAGGTCCCGAGAGCTGACCGAGGTCCATGATGGGTTGCAGGATCGAAAACACGATAAAGGCGACGGCTCCGCCCATGACGACGAGCATCATCGGCTCGAGCAAGGCCGTGAACCGAGAGAGCTTGGTGTCGACCTCGCTCTCGTACGTCGTGGCGACGCGATCGAGCATCTGCTCGAGCTGACCGGCGCGCTCACCGACCGCGGTCATGTGGATCATCGTGGGCGGGAACTGCCCCGATTTCTTGAGGGTTGCGGCGAGCGATTCACCTTCGGTGACCGCCTTCTTCGCTTCTTCGATCGCGGCCTGGATGTGGACGTTGCCCACGATCTGCTTCGCAGTATCGAGCGAGCGCAGCATCGGTACGCCGGACTGCAGCATCGTGCCGAGCGTGCGTGCGAAGCGACCGACATTGATCGTGCGTACCAGCTCGCCGAGCACCGGCATGTTGAGCACGAAGCGGTGCCAGATCGGCTTGCCCTCCTTGGAGCTCTTCCATTTGTTGAATGCGAAGCCAAACGCGATCATGCCGGCGATCAGCCACAGGAAGTACCGGCCGAGGAACTGCGACAGGCCGATCAGAAATCGCGTGTTGAGCGGCAGGGTCTTGCCCTGCGAGCTGAACATCTGCGTGATCTCCGGAATCACCTTGATCATCAGCACCGTCATGATGCCGGCGCCGACGAAGACCATCACGGCGGGATAGATCATCGCGCCCTGGATCTTCGACTTGAGCTTCTGCGCACCTTCGAGGAACTCGGAGAGCCGCGTGAGGACCTCGTCGAGGTTACCGGCGACTTCACCGGCGCGGACCATCGAGACGAACAGCTCGTCGAACATCTTCGGATGTCTCGCGAGCGCATCCGCGAGCGCCATACCTTCGTTGACGTTGGCGCGCACTTCCGCGACCGCGGTCTTCAACCGCATGTTCGGAATCTGCTCGACGAGCGCACCGAGCGCCTCGGCGAGCGGAATGCCGGCGCGGATCAGCGTCGCCATCTGGCGCGTGAACGACGCGATTTCGGTCTTCTTGACGCCACCGAACACGCCGCCGAAGTCGACGCTCTTGTTGAGTCCGCCCTTGGTGGCGTTGTGATCCTTGGCGTGCTTGCCGCCCTTGGTCAGCTCGAAGCTCGTGACGATCACGCCATCCTTGCGCAGGATCTGGCGAAGCAGTTTCGGCGTCTCGGCCTCGCGGTTGCCCGCGACGTTCTTGCCGCTCGAGCCGAGACCTTTGTAGGCGTACATCGGCATTAATCAGAGCTCTCCGCGGTCACGAGCAAGACCTCTTCAGGGGTGGTCATACCGAGGACAACCTTGCGTGCGCCATCGGCGCGGAGCGCGACCATGCCGTCCTCGATCGCGGCGTTGCGGATCGCACCTGCATCGGACTTCGCGAGCGCGAGCCGGCGCACCTTGTCGTTGATCATCAGGAGCTCGTAGATACCGGTCCGGCCGCGATAGCCGAGCTCGTTGCACTCCGGGCAGCCGACCGGCTCGAACACCGTGCCCGGAGGACACGGGCGCATACCCTTGACGTCCGGGAAGCGATAGCCGCCCGCGTAGAAGATCGCCGGGTCGAGGCCGAGCTCCGCGAGGATCTCTTCCGAAGGCCGCACCGCGCGCGTGCACTTGTAGCAAGGGCGACGCACGAGGCGTTGCGCGAGCAAGCCGACGAGCGACGACGCCACGAGGAACGGCTCGATCCCCATATCGACGAGACGCGTGATGCCACCGGCGGCATCGTTCGTGTGCACGGTGGAGAACACGAGGTGGCCGGTGAGCGATGCCGTGATCGCGACCTCTGCAGTCTCGCGGTCGCGAATCTCGCCGACCATGATGACGTCGGGATCTTGGCGCAAGAACGAGCGCAGGCCGGACGCGAACGTCAGATCGATCTTCGAGTTGACCTGGGTCTGCGAGATGCCTTCGAGCTGATACTCGACCGGATCCTCGACCGTGAGGATGTTGATATCCGGTGCGTTGATCTCGGAGAGACACGCGTACAGCGTGGTCGTCTTACCCGAGCCGGTAGGACCGGTGACGAGCAAGATGCCGTGCGGGCGCTTGATGATGTCGCGGATCGTCTTCAGCTGATCGTTCGCGAAGCCGATGTCGGCGAGGCCGAGGAGCACCGAGCTGCGATCGAGCAGCCGGATCGTGACGCTCTCGCCGGCGGCGGTCGGCGCGCACTCGACGCGCATGTCGACGTCCTTGCCGGCCATCTTGCGCCGGATGCGACCGCTCTGCGGCAAGCGCTTCTCGGCGATGTTGAGGCCCGACATGATCTTCACGCGCGCGATGATCGATGCGTGGAACTTGCGCGGTGCGCGCTTCGCCTCGCGGAGCACACCGTCGACCCGGTTGCGGACGATGATGTCCTTCTCGCCCGGGCGGATATGAATATCCGACGCGCCGTCCTTCGCGGCTTGGAACATCAGCGAGTTGACCCAGCGAATGATCGGCGCCTCGTCGTTGGCGTCGAGCATGTCGACGAGCTCTTCGTTGCCGTACTCCGAGTCCTCGGACGACTCTGCCTTCTTGTGGCTCTCCTCGAGCTCGGCACCACCACGGAGCCGCGAGTACGTCTTGTTGATGCACTCGATGATCCGGTGCGTCGCCGCGACGACCGGTTCGACAGGCTCGCCGATCAAGACCGCGACCGCATCGATCACCTCGACCGCGTGCGGATCCGCGACCGCGATCACGACGCGACCGTTCTCGCGCCGCAGCGGCATCACCACGCGTTGCCGCGCGAAGTTGATGGGGATCCGATCGATGAGGTCGACCGGGATATCGTCAGCGCGAGGGAGGTCGCGGACGTAGGTGAGATCGAACTGGCTCGCCAGGGCGAGCGCGAGCTGATCCTCGTCGCACAGCTTCATCCGGATCAGGACTTCGCCGAGCAGACCGCCTTCGTCGCGCTGCTTGATCAGCGCGCGCTCGATCGCTTCGGGCGCGAGCTTGCACTTCGCGACGAGGATCTCGCCGATCAGTAGAGCGGCACCCGGCAGGGATAGAAACGGCGTCGCCATGGTTACTTCTTGGTTCCAGTTGCAGGAGCCATTCCACCATTGTTGGTGGTCCCACCGGTGCCGTGGCTATCGGATTCAGGGGCATCGATGCCAGACGGGCCATATTCGACCGCGCCTTCGGTGACATGCTGGCGCTTGCCCGCTGCGTTGAGGAGCGCGGCATCTTCTTCGACACCCTGCAGCGTGCGGTTGATCTCCTCGACCAGGCCGCGCTTGCGGCGGTAGTCGATCTTGGGTTCGTACTTCGCATCGTTCAGGTTGGCAAACGAGGCGGTGAACTCGCGGTATTCGCGGGTCTTGCGCTCGCGGATGTTCTGGAGATCGAGCTGGTCCTTGATGATGTAGGGCGTCAGCAGGATCAGGAGGTTGGTCTTCTTCTTTGCCTTGGTCGTGTACTTGAACAGGTAGCCTAGCAAGGGGATGTCACCGAGCAACGGCACCTTCGTGACGTTGAAGGCCTCGCGCTCCTGGATCAGGCCGCCGATCACGACGCTCTCTTGATCGTGAACGACCACCTGAGTCTTGAGCTTGCGCTCCGTCCAGGTCGGACCGAGCTGTGGATCCTTGCCGCCGAGATCCTTGGTGTTCTGTTCGATCTCGAGACGCACCGCATCGTTCGAGGAGATGTGCGGCGTGACGTTGAGATCGAGCGTGAGCTTCTCGCGCTGGATGTTCTGACCGATCGAGCCGAGCGGCGACGCCGCGCCGGTGGTGCCGCTCGTCGGCAGACCGCCGAACGAGAGCCCCGCCTGGTACGGGATGTTGTTACCGACCGAGAACTCGGCCTTCTCGTTATCGATCGCGATGATGTGCGGCGCCGAGAGGATGTTCGTGTTGTCCTGGGTCGCGAGCGCCTGGAACAGCACCGCGTAAGACGGGATGCTCGTGCCGAGGAAGGTCTGCGAGCTGGTCAGCGGCGAACCGACGAGACCACCGATGAGGCCGGTGAGCGACGCGAGCGAAGCGACCTGCAACGACTTGAGGGTAGAGGTCTGGACGCCACCGAGCACGAGGGCATCACCGTTCGAGACCGGCAGACCACCGTGCGAGCTGGTACCGATATCGAGCTCTTTGTTGAGCGTGACCTCGAGGATCAGCGCCTCGATGAAGATCTGGCGACGCGGCTGGTCGAGGCGACGAATCACGTCCTTGATCGCGACGTAATCGCGACCGCTCGACATCACGATCAGGGAGTTCGTCGGATCGTCATTGACGACGCGCACCGGACCCTCCAGCGCGGCACCGAGGTCGCCGGCCGGCGGGGGCGTCGGGGCTGGGGGCGCGCCCGACTGACCCGGGCGACCGGTCGTCGCGCCCGGGCGCTGCTGGCCCTGCGAGAGTGCGTTGTTGAGCGTGGTCGCGAGATCCTTGGCGAGTGCGTTCTCGAGCGGGAACACGCGGATCGCCGCGCCACCCTCGGTATCGAGCAGAATATCGAGCCGCTCGACGAGCGACTTCACGCGGAGATAGCCCGCTTCGTTCGACACGACGATCAGCGTGTTCGTGCGATCGTCGACGAGGATCTTCGAGGGCAGCGCCCCCGAGATGTCGTCGCCGCCCGACGATGCGGGGGCGCCGCCTTGCGGGGTCGCACCGCGTTGCGGCACCGGGTTCGCCTTCGCGCCACCCGCAGCGCTGTTCGCCGCGATGCCGAGGATCTCGTTGAGCTTCTGCGCGAGCGCGGTCGCGTCCGAGTGGAGCACCGGGATCGTGTAGACGCCTTCGTTGTTACCGGGGACGTCGATCGACTTCGCGAGCGACATCATGTCGCGAACCTGCGACGCGTAGTCGGTGATGATGATCATGTTGCCGGCGGCCTGGACGTTGCCGGCCTGCGAGCGCACCGAATCGAGCGCGGCGCGAAGCGTCTCGACCTGGGCATAAGACGGGCGCAGCACGTAGCGCACCATCTGATCTTCGTCAGCCGGAATGCCCTTCTTGTAGATCGGCACGGTCTCGCTCTTCGCGGTCGCCGATTCGACGATCCGCAACACGTTGCCCTTCGGCACGACCGTGAGCCCCATCGTCGACAGGGCGACGAGGAACACACGATATGCCTCCTGCTGGCTCATCTTGAGCGGCGCGATCACGGTGACCTTCTTGCCGGTCGAGACGATGCGCGGATCGAGGATGAAGTTCTTGCAGGTGAAGCCCATCACCCAGGCGACGAGATCCTTGAGCTCGGTCTCCGGCTTGAACGTGACGGCGACCGGGCCGGTCTTCTTGCCGCAGTGATAGAGCGTGTCGTCTTCACCGGTGGCCGGTTTGTCTTTATCTGCAGGCGCCGTCCCCGCGGGCTGCGCGAGCACGGGCGACGTGATTCCGAGGAGCGCTACAACGACGAGTAGTTTCTTCATCATGATTACCGAATCGAGTACGAAAGCTTCTCTGCTTTGCCGCGACGCGTGATCGACACTTCCAGAGAGGTCGCCTCGCGTAGTTTAGTGAATGCCTCGAGTGCGTTTTGCGCCGACGTCAGATCGAAGCCGTTGATCGACTGCAGCGTGTCGCCGTTCTGCAACCCGAGCTTCGAGAACACCGAGCTCGGGCGAATCGCGTAGAGCTTGAAGCCATCGGGCTTGCCATCCTTGACCGCCGGCACGACCCGCGCGCCCTTCGCAACCCCCATCGGGTTCGCGCTGACGCTATCGACCAGCTTGCGATCGATCTCGTAGTGGTTGTCGTCGATCTTCTTGACCCCCGCGTCGATCATCGCCTGCATCTCGTCGCCCGAGCCATCACCCGCCGGTGGCTCGACCTTCGCGACCATCGGTGGCGGCGTCGCACCGAGCAACACGAGGCGCTCGGTGTGGCCCGCGTTCTCGAAGTCGATGAACTTGTAGTGGATCTCTTTGAGCTTGCCGCTCGCGCCCGGAATCTGGTCGCCGATCGAATACGAGCCCTGGCGCGCGCTCTCGGTGTTGACGATCGTCGCGGTCGATTGCTCGTCGTCGAGAGAGACGCTGGTCGCGACGAGCGACAGCGGCAGGGACGTCGTGACGATCGAGCTCGGATCCGAGGCGACCGCCGTGGCCGCGACCGAGGGCGTGCACTCCGCGCAGAAGATGTTGCGCGACGCGAGCAACGTACCGTCCTTCGAATGCGAGACCTTCGCCGGGCCAACCGGCATCGCACCGAACACCGGGGGTCGCGCGGTCGCGTGATCCGAATCCGGGAGATACTTCGCCGCGACGAAGTAGCCGGTCGCTTTGGCCGCGAACACGGCGCACGCCAGCACCACGATCGCACCGAGGACCCAGAAGTACCGCTTGATCAGATCCTGCATGCGCTAGTCCTCTACTCCAACATCATCGATCCCTCGCCCGGGAGCGAAGCCCGAGCGCTCCTCCTCGGTGGAGTCCTCACCATCGGGAGTCTGCTCCAAACGGCGGTAGATGGTACGCGTCGCGATGCCCAGGAGCTTCGCGGTGAGCCGCTTATCTCCGCGGGTGTGGCGAAGCGTCTCGTGGATGACGCGCATCTCGATCTCGGCGAGTGGCATCCCGAGCGGAAACGTGAGCGAGGTCGCGGAGGCGGTGCCAGGGGTGGCATCGCGGATCTCGCGAGGCAGCGCATCCTCGTCGATCATGGTGTGACCGGCGCGGGTCAGGACGACCGCACGCTCGATCGAGTTCTCGAGCTCGCGCACGTTGCCCGGCCAGGCGTACTCGGTGAGCCGCTCGATCGCGGCGGCCGAACAGCCGGCGATCGCCTTGCCATTCTTCTCGGCGTAGACCTGCACGAAGTGCTGCGCGAGCAGCGAGATGTCGTCGCGGCGATCGCGCAGCGGCGGCACGTTCACCGGGATCACATTGAGCCGGTAGAAGAGATCCTCGCGGAACCGGCCAGCCTTCACTTCGCCGGCAAGGTCGACGTTCGTCGCGGCAACGATGCGGACATCGATCCGACGCGTCTTGCCGCCGCCGCCGAGGCGCTCGATCTCGCCCTCCTGGAGCACGCGAAGCAACTTGACCTGGACGTGACGGCTGATCTCGCCGATCTCGTCGAGGAACAGCGTGCCGCCGTTCGCCGCTTCGAAGCGACCATCGCGCGCGGTCGTCGCGCCGGTGAACGCGCCCTTCTCGTAGCCGAACAGCTCGCCCTCGAGGATCGACTCCGGGATCGCAGCGCAGTTGACCGCGACGAACGCGCCCTTCGCGCGCGCCGAGTTCTCGTGCACCGCGCGTGCGAGGAGCTCCTTGCCGGTGCCGCTCTCACCGAGCAGCAGGACGGTCGCTTCGCTCGGCGAGGCCTGCATCATGATGTCCATCGTGCGGCGCCACGCGAGCGACGTCCCGATGATCGCGCGACGACGCTTCTCCGAGATCTGAGCCTTGAGGCTGCGAACCTCGACGAGCAACGACTGCTTCTCGAGTGCGTTGCGCACGATCCGCACGACGTGTGCGCGCTTGAGCGGCTTGGTGACGAAGTCGTATGCGCCTTCGCGCATCGCATCCACGGCGGTCTCGACGGTGCCGTACGCGGTCATCAACACGACCTCGGTCTCGGGTGCGATCGTCTTGGCTGCGCGGAGCAGGTCCATGCCGCTGGTCTGCGGCATCATGAGGTCGGTCAGCAGCACGCCGACCCGGTGCTTGCGAAGGATGTCGAGCGCGGCGGTGCCATCTGTCGCGAACAGCACGTGCATGCCCTCGCGCTTGAAGATCTTGGTCAGCGACTCGACGATTGCCGGTTCGTCATCGACCACCAGGACGATGCCGCCCTCGGCCGGGGCGTCCTTGAGCGAGGTTGGCTCGTCGTGCACCGAGTGGCCGCTACCGCCTTCCACCTGGGCAGACGCGAAGCGACGGAACGGGCTCTGAGCTGGCTGGTTCCACATACCGGCTTACCTCTTAACAAGTGCAGTGCCAGTTTGTATTTCAGCTAAGTACCTAACATTACTTATAAGTTATGAGCACTTGCCAGCTCGAAAATGCCATCGTGTCAGGTCGCAACAATGGCGCTGACAAAGTGGCAAGCCGCCCCTCGAACGACCGTTCTACCCGTATCCTCGTCGGATGCGCCGCGCTCCGATGGGCTGGATCGCGGTCTTGCTCGCGGTCTCGGGTGCCGGTGCGACACGCGCCCGTGCCGATTCGTCGGTCGTTGTCACGTTGACACCAGCCGGTGAACAATTGGCGAGCTACCTCGGGCTGTCGGTGCCCGCGTTGATCCAGAACGCCCAGGACAAGTTCAACAGCTTGTTCCAGACCGCGAACCTGCCGTCGTTGCTCACGGCCTTCGCATCGACGACGGCGATCTCGGATCGTGGCCTCGGAGTCGACTACGCCGTGACGGGCCACGACATGATGGTCGGCGCGGTCGCGAACGGCGCGGTGCCCACCGATCCATCGCTCGATAGCGCGAACGTGATCGGCGGCTTCATCTTCAACTTCGGCGTGATGGTGGGCGCGAACCTCGGGCGGTGGGGCGCACCGCGGTGGACCGTCTTCGCGAACGGCTTCTACGAAGCCGCGGGCTACAAAGACCTTCAGGGGCATCTCACGACCGGCGGGGCGCACGTGCAGTACCGCGCGCTCGAAGGCACGCACCGCGGACCGGTGCGCTGGATCGGGCTCGATGTCACGACCGGACTCGAGCTCGCGAACTGGCAGATCAGCACGAAGCGGGATTCGCTCGCGATCAACTTCAAGGTCGAGAATCCCGACACCGGGAAGGGCGAGCACCTCGTGTTCCAGTCGATGGGCGTGATGAACGTCGAGGCCAACACGCTCACGGTCCCGCTCGAGGTGACGACCGGCATCAGCCTCGGCGAGATCGTCACGCTGTACGCGGGTGGTGGCCTCGATCTCACCTCGTCGACCGCGACGATCGACGTCAACCTCGACGGCGAGCTCTACATCCGCTCGAACATGGAGGACGTCGGTCACGCGACGATCAAAGCGAGTGGTCAGGCCTCGCCGAGCTCGATCACGGCGCACGTGCTCGCCGGTCTCCAGCTCGCGATCCCGCATGCGAACATCTACACGCAGGGAATCGTCAGCCCCGACAACGAAGGCATCGCGTTCGGGTTCCGGATCAAATTCTGATCGCGTCGAACGGGTTCGGCGTCGGGAACAGCTCGGGATGGATGCACGCCGCGAGGATCTCGAGCGACTCGACGAGGCGCGGACCGGGACGATTGAAGTACGCGTTGCCGTCGGTGACGTAGACCCGTGCTTCGGGGACCGCGGCCTGGATCTCGGTGAGCAGCGAGCGTTCTTCCAGCGCTCGCGCGATCGTGAAGCCGCACGGCTTTGCCACGATCACGTCGGGTGCGAGGGCGCGGAGCTTCGCGAGATCGATCGTCGGAGCGGGGCCACCTGCCGTGGCGCCGAGCGCGATGCCGCCGGCAAGCTCCACGAGCTCGGGCATCCACGTGCCGCCGATCATCAGCGGTGCGAGCCACTCGAGCGTGACGACGCGGGGACGCGGGCGGGCGGTCACGCGTGAGGAGAGCGCGTGCATGCGCGCCTCCAGCGAGCGACGCAGCGACTGGCCATCGCGGCCGATGGCGGCACCGACCTCGACGATGTTCGTCATCACGTCGGCCAGGCACACCGGCGAGAGGCTGACGATCTGGATGGCATCGATGCCCTTGCGATGCGCGAGCCGCGCGACGGCCGCGCGCACGTCATCGAGCGAGACCGCACAGACCTCGCAAAGATCCTGCGTCACGATGACATCTGGTGCGAGCGCAGCGAGTTGCGCCTCGTCGACGCTGTAGATCGAGAGTGCGTTCTCGATCACATCGCGCACCGCTCGATCGATCTCGAGCGAGCTGGTTCCCGTCATGATGCGCGCCGCGGTGAGTGCGGGCCGGTCCGTGATCGCCTCGGGAAAATCGCACTCGTGCGAACGTCCGACGAGCTCGGCATCCGCGCCGAGCGCACACACGATCTCGGTCGCCGAGGGTAGCAGCGAGACGATCCGCACTACGGCGCCACGACGAGCGCACCGGTGGTGCACGCGGTGTTCGGGGACACGCCACTGGTGCACGTCGCGTTGCCGCCGACGATTCGGATCCGCCCACCGCCACCGCCGCCGCCCGTACCGCCCTGCCCGTTCGCTGTATGCGACCGACCGTTCGCCGCTTGGTTGCCGCCGCTCGCGCCCGTGCCACCGGCGCCCGCGCCCGCGAGTCCTCCGTTGCCGCCGTCGACGGAGAGCTGGCCGGTCAACAAGATCGCCGGTGCTTCGAGCAAGAGGCCGCCACCCGCACCGCCGCCACTCCCTCCGTCGACGGTCGCGGTGCCAAAGCCTGCGCCCCCGCGAGCAGAGATCGAGCCGGTCACCGCGATCGAGGTGCGCGACGAGATCTGGAGCACGCCGCCACCTCCACCGCCGCCATAGCCGTACGCGCCGTTGATCGTCGCATCGCCGCCACCACCACCACCGCTGCCGCCGATTAGTGGAATCAGCTCGTCGGTGCCGCACAGACCGCCATGCATGCCTGGACCGCCGTGGTGATCACCGTCGACGCATTCTCCCGTGCCGCCATCGCCGCCGATGCTCGCGTTGCCGGCGCCACCGCCGCCGCCACCCGAGTAATCGTTGCCGGTGAACTGCGGACCGCTCGTGGTGCCGCCGTGACCGCGGCACGGACCTTGGCCATCGTGACCCGAATTGGTCGACAGGTCTGCGCCCGCGAACCCACCCGGGCCACCGCTCGCGACCGCGGCACCGCTGCCTGCGCCCGCACCATCAAAGCTGATGATCCCGGCGATCGACACGGCATCGTCGACGACCATCAGGATCGCTTCGGGAGGGACCGTGTTCGTCGCGACCAGGAGCTGCGTCGCACCCTGGAGCTCGATCTTGGAGAGACAGAACAAGCTGAAGCCCGGCAGCGGCGTCGCATACGTCTTCACGGCATTGATCCGCGTGACCCCGACCGTGCCGCAGTTCGGCGAGCAATCGATGTGCGTGCCGCCGCTCGCGCTGAGCGAAACGGTCGAGCCCGCAGCCGGCGTCAGCGCCGGTGCATCTGCGGTGCAGGTCACGACGTCCGTGAGCGGCACGTTGCTCGCCGCGACGCACGTGCCTTCCGAGCAGGTGTAGTCGCAGAGCTTGTCGGCCGCGGAATCCCAGCGATGATCGGCACCGCACGTGCGACGCGTTCGGCCGGTGCAGGTCGTGCTCGCGGCCGCGCCACACGTGTCTGCCGCATCGACGCCCTCACCACCATCCGTGTCGATTTGCGCGGGCGAAAACCCGCAACTACCGAGGACCAAAGCCATGGCAGCGATGTGGCGACCCCCTCGCATTCGAGCTGCATCTTAGAGGAAGATCCAGGAAGAGCGGACGTAAGATACGGGTATGAAGCGCGAGGATCCCGAGCTCCAAACTGAACCCGCGATTGCAGAGCCGGAGGTCGCTACCGAGCAGGCCGCCGTCGCTGCCGAGACGGGCACGAGCGAGACGTACCTCGCCGAAGGCGATGTTCCGGCCGTCGCCGAAGCACCTGCGATCGAGGCAGCGGCTGCCGGGCCGACCGCCTCCGAGCAGGCGTTCTCGCCCGAAGAGACTCCGGCACAAGCCGATCAAGCAGCGATCAAGGCGGCGACCGAGTACAACGCCGATCGCCCGCACAACGTCGCCGAGTTCAACCAGCTCACCGACTCGGCGTGCATGAAGAACGGCGCGCTCGACATCGAGAAGGTGCGCGATTTCCAGAAGGCCGCGCACCTCGATGCCGACGGCCGTATCGGTCCGTGGACGCTCGCCGCTGCGAAGCGGAGCTCCGAGGTTCGCGAGCAGACCAAGGCCTACGAGGCCGCGCAAGAATCCAAGCTCAAGCCGAAGAAGATCGAACAAGTGCCGGCGCAAGAAGCGGTCGTCGCGGCCCCGATCATCGCGGGCCCGGTCGCCGAAAAAATCGACGCTCCAACCGAGACCGTCGCGGGCGAGCCCGAGCTCGCGAAGACCGATTCGAAGAACCAGGCTGCGATCGAGTTCAACGAGCGTCACGCCGCGCTGGTCGCCGAGTTCAACCAGGTCACCGACTTTGCCTGCACCGAGGGCGGCAACATCTCGATCGAGAAGGTGATGGAGTTCCAGCTCGCCCATGGTTGCAAGGCCGATGGCCGGATCGACGCGATGACGGTCTCCGCGGCGAAGCAGACCTCCGAGCCGCTCACGCATGCCGAGCTCGAGGCCGCGCCCCCCGTCGAAGAAGTCGTCGAGCAACGCGCGTAGCTGCGCGCCCCGTTCGAGTTAGCGGGCGCAGTACGTCGGGAACGTCGCCGGGATACCGCTCGCCGCGTACGGCGACGGCCACGCGCCGAATGGATTCGCCGTGAAGAACGCCGCAACACTCGGTGCCGCATCGAGCGGGATCGCGTGGCCCTGGCCGTGATCGCAGAGCTCGGCGTAGTGGCCGCTCGCGGTCAGCTTTGCCGCGTACGCCTCGCTCGCCGCTTTGAAGTCGACGCTGAACACGTTGTCGCTTGCCCCACCGTCGAAGATCAGCGCCGCGAACTTGTTGTCGGGGTTCTCGATCGCCGGCATGAAGCCTGGCGGGATCCCACCGGAGTAGGTTGCCACGCTCGCGACGTAGTCCGAGCGCAGGAAGCTGAACGCGGTGGTCTGCAGCGCGCCCGCGCTCATGCCCATCGAGTGGATCTGGTTGGTGTCGATCCGGTGGGCGGCCGCCAAGCAACCGACGATCTCGTCCGCGAGGATGAAGTCGTCGAGCTTCGGACTCATGTTGACGATGAACCACTCGAACTGCCCTGCGGTCGAGTCCGCATACGGGGCCGCGACGACGCCACCCGCTGCCGTGATCTGACCCTGCGTCGCGCCGAGCGAGTACCCCGCCTCGAGCGGTGCGCTGCCGGTCGCGAACCAGTAGATGATCAAGGGCCCGGCGCCAGTCGCGGCCGCGGCGTCGAACGTCAGCTTGACCTTGCGTGCTGCCATGCCAGCCGGCGCGAACGTCACGTCGCCGTTCGCGATCGTCGGGCACACCCCGGTCGGCGCCGGAATCTTCGGCGTGGCGCCACCACCGCTGCCATTGGAACCGGCGGCATCGGGATTCGTGTTACCTCCGGCGTCGTCGCCCGACGTGGCCGGAGAGCTGCTGCCACAAGCAGCAAGCAGTGCAACGTGTGCAACGTGTGCGAGAGCTCGAATCCTCATCGCCGCGTACAACACACCGGGTGGCTCGGCGAGGACATGACCGTGTTCGGCCAAGTGCATGACCGGGGTGGCCAAGACGTGGCCACCACTGACAAGTTCCGACGAAGACGGAGCACGTCGCGCCTATTCGCCGCTCGGCGCTTTGCCAGTCCAGCGCTTGTAGGCGCGGCTGAACGCGCTGGGCTCGGAGAAGCCGAGAGCGAAGGCGACCTCCTTGACGGATCTTCCGGCAGCCAGGAGCTCGTCTGCGCGCGCGCGGCGGACCTCGTCGACGACGGCGCGCAGCGACGTCCCATCTTGCTCGAGATGCCGACGCAGGGTGCGGGCACTGATGCCGAGCTCCTTCGCGATCTCGTCGGGCGACGGCTCGCGATCAGCATGCGCGGCGATCGTCTTGCGCACGCGATCGAGGAACGGCGTCGGCTGGGTCGTGGCGCTCGCCGTGAGCTGCGCGACGGTGGAGTCGAGGACTTCGACCGTGATCGGATCCGCGCTCGTGAGCGGCAGCGCGAGGTTGGCGTGATCGGCTTCGAATTCGTCGAGCGCCGCGTCGAACGAGACCGGCGCGCGGAACACCTCTTCGTACGCGGCCGACGGCTCGCCTGGATGGGCGAAGCGCATCGCACGCAGATGGAACGCCTGCTTCGTCGTCTCACGCGCGCGGATCGCGAGCGATGCGAACGGGAACTCGCTGAGGATGCGACCGCGGCGCGCGCCCGCAGTTACCGGCGTGGAGCGCAGGATGCTGTAGCCATCGTGCTCGACCAGTGCGAGCCGCGTACGCTGCGTGACGAGCTGGTAGCGCTTCGCGGCGCGCTCGATCGCGTCACGCACCGTGCCGCTGAGCCAGACCATGTGGCCGAACAAGCCGAGAGGACGGATCGCCGCGGTCCACGCGAGCGTGAGCGAGAACGAAGGATCGCCGCGGCGGAGCGCGAGCGCATCGAGTGCGGCATCGACGGCGGAACCGGCGACATAAGAGTTCGGCGCGCTCGCTTCGGTGATGCCGAGGCCGGCCAGAAATCCTGCCTCGTCCTCGTCGAGGCGGTCGAGGAGCTCGGCGATCGGGCGCAGCAGTGCGACCGAGATCCCAGACGATGCATCACCGGGTGCTGGCATCACGAGACGGTCGCGCGCGGTTTCGGAATGTCGGTCGGCGAGCGCTTGCGAAGCTCGGCGGTGACCGCGATCAGGCGCGGCAAGCGAACGGTGAACGTGGTGCCTTCGCCGAGCTTGGTATCGCACTCGATCACGCCGCCGTGGCGCTCGACGAGCTCGTGCACGATCGAGAGGCCGAGGCCGGTGCCTTCGCCGACATCCTTCGTCGTGAAGAACGGATCCCAGATCCGCGGCAGGACATCGCTCGGGATACCCGCGCCGTTGTCACCGATCTTGACCTCGACGAACTCGCCCTCGCCGCGCGTCTCGATCGTGATCTTCGCGTGCTCGCGCCCCGCGAGGACCTGCGCGGCGTTCGTCAACAGATTCATGAAGACCTGGTTGATCTGACCGGCGTGTCCGCGAACCCGACCCGGGTTGTTGTACTGCTTGACGACGTCGATGTTGCCCTTGAGGAGGTGACGGAGCAGCTCGAGTGAATCATCGATCGAACGATCGATATCGAAATCGACGACGGATTCCTCGTCGGTCCGCGAGTAGTTGTGGAGCGCGCTGACGATTGCCTTGGTGCGCTGCGCGCCGCGCTGGACCACCCGTACCATCTCGCGCACGTCCTTGGCCGCCGCCATACGCGCGGCCGGATCGGGATCATCGATCTGCATCGCGGCTTCTTCGAGTGGACCGACCGTGTTGACGATCGCGTTGACCGGATTGTTGATCTCGTGCGCGATACCGGCGACGAGCTGACCGATCGAGGCCAGCTTCTCGGAGCGCACGAGTTGTTGCTGGGCGCGGGTCAACTTGTCGAGCGTCTCCGCGAGCTCGCGGTTCTTGCGCGCGAGATCGGCGGTGCGCATCTGCACGGCACGCTCGAGATCCAGGTTGACCTCTTCGGTCGAGCGCAACTTGTCGCGTAGCTTGCGACGCATCTCCTCGAGTGCGAGCGTGAGGCGACCGATCTCGT
The DNA here is from genome assembly GCA_025357755.1 of Kofleriaceae bacterium. Taxonomy (GTDB): domain Bacteria; phylum Myxococcota_A; class Polyangia; order Haliangiales; family Haliangiaceae; genus JABFXX01. The sequence continues at coordinate 15,499 of JANXOP010000321.1, forward strand.
CGCCTTCGCCGGCCGAGGCGACGGGATCGGCGAGCTCTCCGCGGGCCATGCCGTCGGCGCGTTGCTCGAGGCGGCGAATCGGCGCCATGAACTGCGCGACCGTGAACACGACGATCCCGCCGCATGCCGCGAACAGCACGAGGAAGAACACGAGCAGCTCCTTGAGTGGCTCCGCGATCGATTCGCCGCGACCGCGATAGCTCGGATAGAACATCGCGACCGAGCCGAGCTGGAACCGCTCGCCGCGCCAGGTGACGGTGAGCCGCGCGGACGAACCAGTGAGGAAGGCGCCGTGCAAGTTGATCAGCGAGCCGCTCGCTTGCTCGATCAGCTTGCGCACGTACCACGGTGCCTTCGGCGCGCCCATCGGGCCGCCACCGAGCGCGAGCATCTCGCCGTGATCGTCGATGTAATAGACCACCGCGTTCGCCTCGGGGGACGTGCCGACGATGCGGCGCAGCGATGCACGAACCTCTTCTTCATCGGGGCGCGCGGTCAGCTGGCCGAGCTCGGTGCCGACCTCGGAGCGCAGCCAGTGGAGGCCAATATCGGCCTGGCGCACCGCCGACTCCGTCGCGAGGTTCTTGTACTGGACGAAGCCCCACAGGAGCGCCATGCCGCACGCGAGCAACACGACGCCTCCGAACGAGAGCAACAGCTTGGAGCGCATCGACAGCGACGGCGCGATCTGGCGCACCGGCACGCGATAGCGTTGCGTGAGGTGCGCGAGCAACGGGCGCAACACGTCGCGATGCCAAAGTTGTTCGTAGATCGAGCCCGCGATCGCGAGCACGAGGGTCGCCGTGCCGAGGATGATCGTGTCATCGACATCGAAGCCGAGGTGGAAGCGCATGACGAGCCCCCCCGCGATCGCGATCAGGAACCACACCGTCATCGTGAGCAGGGCGAGCCGATACGGTAGCGCCTGCGCGCGGCGATAGATCACCGCAGCCGGCGGTGCATCGATGTTGGCCTGGCCGACCGCGGTCTCGCCGCGCGACACCGCGAGGTAGTTTCGCAGGTCGCCGGTCATCCACCGCGCGAGGACGACCCAGATGATCAAGCCCGCCGCGGTCGCGACCGAGAAGTAGGTCTCGAGCTGGAGATACTGGATGCGCGTGATGTGAACGAAGTAGTTCGCGAACGCGGCTTGCGCCGCGAGCACGCCGCCCGCGACGACCATGGTCACCAGCATGAAGCGGCGGAAGTGACTCTCGTCGAACTTCTTGAGTGGCGAGCCGCCTGCGAACAGCCGTTTGCGCACCTGATCGAAGATCTGCTCGAGCCACAGCGCGCGCACGCACGACACGACGTACGCGTGGACCGCCGCCAGGGCGATCATCGCAGCGATCCGATCGAGGGGCCACGCGTCGTAGACGTAGAGAAACAAGCCCGTCAGCGACGCCGCGGTCGTCCACACCATCGTACGCAGGAGCAGCGCGCGCACCGGACCCTTGATCGTGATCCGATACGCGCGCGCCGCGAGCTCCTTGGGAACGCGCTGACCGAGGCGCCGCAAGGCGACGGCTTGATAGAGCGGCGCGAACCACACGCCCATCGCGATCACCCACACCGCGATCGCGCCGATGCCGACTGGCAGCAGCGTGCGCACGAGCGTATCGGCACCGAGAGCGCCGAGATCGAACGTGCGCCACAGGGGATAGCCCACGCCGAGCAACTCGAGGATACCGAGCGTGATCCCCGGCACCACGAACCTACGCTTGAACGGGACGATCGCGTTCGAGATCGAGCTGGGGGTCGCGCCCGAGGTGACGGAGACCGACGGGGTCTCCACCGTCTCGGTCTGCTTACCTTCCACGCTCATGGCGGTGAGCTTACTCCGTATACTGAGGTGATGAAGAGGGTGGTCTTCGCCGTCTGGCTCGCCGGCATGCCGCGTCTTGCCAGCGCCGACCCTTCCACGACGACGATCCGACCCGGGCAGAGCTATGCGATCGACCTCTACGACGGCGCACCGCTCGGCAACGCGGCGGTGATCGGCACGGGCGGCGCCGCGATCGCCGATTCGATCGGCTCGTCGGGCACGCTGCTCAACGCCTCGGCCTCGGCCGTACGGCCGACGACCGATACCGATTCGTGGAGCTGGGACTATCACATCGACTATCTGATCGGCTCGCTCTCGAGCGACTACGCGAACAGCGGCCTCACCCACCCTGCGGGCTCGGATACCGGCAACAACACGCTCACCGGCGGCCTCGCCTTGCGCCGCCACGACTGGGCGATCGCGTTCACGGCGGTCGCCCGCACCGCGACGATCGATGCGCCAGATGTCAGTGGCCTGCGCGCCCAGACCACGCAATACAAGGTCGCGCTCGCGAAGTGGTTCCCCGAGCTCGACATGGCGATCGGGCTCTCGTTCGACGGCGACGGCTTCGCGGTGCGCGACGGGCTCGACCAGCCGCTGTTCTCGATCCAGGGTGCGGGCGGCGAGGCCGGCGCGCAATGGATCCCACGTCACCAGAGCTTCCGGATCGGCGCGAGCCTCGTCGGCGCGATCACCGGCTCGCAGGTCGATGTCGATAGCTGCCCGACGACGATCTACACGTGCACGATCCTCCCCGATCACGTCGTCTCGCCCGCGCGGTTCGGCGCCGGGATCGCGTACCGGTTCGCCGAGACCGAGTGGAACCAGACCGTGGGCGGTGTCTTCCGCGACGAGCGATCGCTGACCGCACTCGCCGATGTCGTGGTCACCGGCCCTTCAGCGAATGGCTATGGCCTCGACGCGTTCGGGTTGCAGGAGCTCGAGCGCAGTGGCCGGCACAACTCGATCTCGATCCGCGGTGGCGTCGAGTACGAGTGGTTGCCGGGACGGCTGCGGCTACGCGGCGGCAGCTACTGGGAGCCGAATCGTTTCGAGGGCGTGCCCGGTCGCTTGCACGGGACGTTCGGTATCGAGGTCCGCGGGCTCGAGTTCCATCTGTGGGGGCTGCGCCGCGGGCGCGTCACGGCGACGATCGACGAGGCCTCGGGCTACAACAACCTCGGCTTCTCGATCGGCTTCTGGCACTGATCAAACCGATGAAGAGGACCAGCAGCGGGGCGACCAAGGTCGTGCTCGAGCTACCGGTCTCGCAGCATCCGCCGGAGTGGTGCGTGACGTCGTTTGTCAGCTCGCCGCCGATCGTACCGGCGTCGACCGCAGAGCCGGTGTCCGCTTCGGTGCAGCCGGTGTTGCCGGCGCGATCCGTCGCGCAGACCTGGTAGTGCGCGAGGTAGACATCGGCTGGCCGCTTCGCGATCCACAGGTACTCGCCGTACCACTGCATCGGCACCGTGATCGAATCGTATTTCAAGACGACGTTCTTGAAGTCCGAGGGTCGACCGGGACTTTGATGATCGTGAATCCGAGCGCGCACGATCGAGCTGGTCGCGCTGACCTTCTCGACCGCGATCACCGGAGGTCGCGTATCGATCGCGACGGCGTTGACCGCGGATGGCGATGCGAGTTGGACCTTCTCGGGAAACGCGACCTCGCCCTGCGACTGCACGACATCGAGCCGGCCATCCCCATCGAGATCACCGACGGCGATGCCGAGCGAGCCCGGCGTATCATTCGGCGTCGCGCTGCCGGTGGCGAGCGTGAAGTGGCCGCCGCCATCGTTGATCAACAAGCGCTCAGGCCCACTCAACGAAGCGACGAGCATGTCGGCATCGCCGTCGTTGTCGACATCGAGGAACACCGCCGCGTTGTCGTCGACGTTCTCCGGGTTCGCGGTCGCGGTCATCCGCGTGGCGGTCTCGTCGGCGAACGTCCCGTCGTGCTTGTTCATGAACAGGTGGTTCTCGCCATTCGTGCCATCGTTGATCGTGGCTAGATCGAGATAGCCGTCCCCATCGACATCCATCGGCTCGAGCGCGTAGTTGTTCGTGAAGTGCGGCAGTGCGTTCGGCTGGTTCGTGAAGTGTCCCGTGCCGTCGTTCGTGAACAGATAGCTCTGCGTGCACTCTTTGCACGACACGAGCACGTCGAGGTCCCAGTCGTTGTCGACATCGGCGAGCGTGAGGTCCCAGGACCATTTGATCAGCTGATCCGGCATCGTGCCGGTCGTGAAGTGGCCGCTGCCGTCGTTCAGGTAGAGCCGAGTCGGACCGCCGACGTACCCCTGCGTTCCAGGGTTTTGCGCACCCCAATCGACGATCACGATGTCGAGGTCGCCATCACCATCGACATCACCGAATTCGGCATCGCCGATGCTCGTCAGCTGCTGCGGCAGCTGCGCGCTCGCATCGGTCCACGTACCGTCGGCGTTGTTGAGGAACAGCTTGGCCTGGGTCTGATACGCACCGCCGGTGAACAGATCGAGATCACCATCGCCGTCGACATCCGCGGCCTTGATCATCCGCGATCGGCCCATGAAGCTCATCACCGTCGCGGCGGAGACCTCCATGCAATGCGGCGCCGCGCCGGCCCAGTTGCCGAGGTTTCGCCACACCCGCGTCGGCTCGACCGGACCCGGGCTGGCGTAGCCACTGCCATTGGCGACGAGGATATCGAGCTGGCCATCGCCATCGAGATCGGCGAGCTCGATCTTGTTGCTCCACTCACCGGTCGTGCCCAGACACTCCGCGGTGTGGTCCTGCCACAGCTGCGCGCTCGCCGTGCGCGCGATCACGAATAGCACCGCCACCACCAACAGGGTCCGCATCGCGGCACGATGCCACGTAGACGTCTCGCTTAGAAAGCGGCGTTGAGGACCTCTACCCCGATTTTTTCGCCGCTCGCCGGGCGTTCGCGCGATGGTACGAACCATGCGGAGGCGAACGTTCCTGGGAGCTCTCGGCGGTGTGGCCGGTCTCGTGACGATCCTGCGATCGCGGCGCGCGGAGGCCGGGTTCGGCGAGTTTCCCGCGGGCACCGCCGCGGTCCAGCTCCCGGTGGGTCTGCGCGCGAAGAAGGTGCTCGAGATCTTCTTGTACGGCGGGGTCTCGCCGTGGGAGACGCTCTACTACGTGCCGACGTACGGCACGCCGACGGATCCGACGTATCCGAACCAGCAGTACTTCGCGTTCAAGACCGCGAATGACGCGCAGCTCGCGACCTGCGGCGTGACCGCGATGACGCGCTCGCTCGGGATGGATGCCAACGGCGTCACCGTCGAGCTCGGCCCCTTCGCCGGCAAGTTGTGGGACCGCCAGGACATCATTCAAAGGATGCGCGTCGTCGTGCAGAAGCACGACCTCGAGCCGCACGAGGCCGCAGTTCCGCAAGCACTGACCGGCCGGCCCGTCGGTCAACCGACCGCCGCAGGCCTCGGTGCGCACATCCAGCGCGCCCGGCTCGACGCCGATACGGCCGCGAACGTCATGCGTGCCGCGCCGTACTCGTACGTGTTCGCGACCGGCGGCATCTCGAGCGACAATGTCGCCGCAGCGGCCGCCGCCGGGGCGCATCCCGGTGCCGCGCGCCCGCTGTTGATCAAGACCGATAGCGCGGCGGGATTCACGTCGCTGCTCGGGCGCTCGACGCTCGTGAATCGCGCGCATCACGACGCGCTCGTCAAATCCTACGTCGATCAATACGAGGGTCGGCTGACCTGGCCGAACCAGGGCCGCGTGCGTAGCCCGCGCACGGACGACCTGGTGGTCGCGGCCACCGCGACGACGAACGTCGACGCGATCGCTGCGCTCTTGAAGACCGACACGGGCGGCGACCTGTTCGCGAATGCACCGGCGACCTCCTGCGATGTCTCGCAAGGCTCCGACATCCCGCTGACCGGACTGCGCGCCGCGTTTCACCTGCTCACGCATCCGAGCGAGCCTGCCGCGTACGTGTGCGTCAGTGACACCGGCATTCGCGAGGCCTCCGGCGGTGGCGGCTACGACACGCACTCCTCGAACGCACACGACACCGCGATGAACTTCAACAACATGATCCAGGCGCTCGTCGCCGGGATCAACGCACCGAACGAGCACGACCCGACCAAGATCTCGCTCGACGACACGCTGATCATCCTCAACACCGAGTTCGGGCGCACCCCGACTCCGCAAGATGGCAGCGACGGTCGCAACCATCATCCGTACGGCTACGCGACCGCCTTCATCGGCGGTCCCGTGGTGGCGGGCATCGCCGGTGCGATCGGCCCGAACGGCACCGCGACGGCGTTCGCGAACCCGGCGCAGAACCGGATCGCGGCCCTGCTCGCGCTCGGCATCTGGCCGTTCTCGCAAGAAGCGTTCGCGGTCTCCGACGTGCCCGCGACGACGACCGAGCTCGAGGCCGCGACCGCGACGATGCTGCTCGTGCTCGGAAGGACGGCGTCGTGAAGGCGCTCGTCCTGACGATGACCATCTCGATGACGATCTCGATGCTCGGCGGCTGTGGTGGCTGCGGTAGCGATGCCGTCAACTACGATGCCGGCGTGAGCGGTGATGCACCCGTGGCCTTCACCTCGTGTGGCGGTGCGCCCGATGCCTTCGTGCGCCAGACCTTCCTCGCCCTCGACGGACGCCGGCCACGCAGCCAGGCAGAGGTCAACGTCTACACCGATCTCTACGCCGCGGCCGTGACCAAAGGGCTCGATCCGAAAGCCACGGTCGCGCACGCGATCATGGCAGAGCCGGAGTTCGGCGAGCGCTGGGTCCAGCAAACGATGGACGCACTGCAGGTCCAGCGCTTCGACTATCAGACCGAAGCCGAGTGCTGGGATCGCGGCACGCGCGGCACGACGACCGCCGCGCTCGCGACCGCCGTGCGCGATCAAGCCGCGACCGGCGCCGGTGATGGCGCGCAATGGAACATGGCCGACCTCGCGGTCTCCGCGATCGCGCTCGACGATCTGACTCCTCTGTATCGCGCGCAGCTGTTCTCGATGATGCAGCACCCGATTCCCGCAGCGAACGTCGCGGATGTCGAAGCCGAGCTTGCCCGCCGCGCCGATTTCGGAGCGACGTTCGATTCCGGCTATCTCCACCGCGATGCGGTGTGCCTCGATTGTCACAACAGCAGCTTCTCGGTCACCGACCGCGATGACCCGGCGACCGATCGGTTCTGGCCGGTGCCGGGACTCGCCGAGATGCCGGTCTACGGCACGTTCACCCACGTGACGATCGCTGCGGCACACGCACCGTTCCGCGTCGACAGCTTCGTCGGCAACGGGACGAGTCGACCGTGGGGCTGGGCGAACGCCTGCGGTCGGTTCGCGACGAGCGTGCCTCCCGATCCGGCCGGCGTGACCGCGAAGCTCGCGAGCATCGGAGGTCAACAATCGACGGTGTACTCGCTCGAGGCAGCGCTCAAGCACGGCTTCGATCAGCTGCGAGGACAGCTGCCCGCGATCGGTAGCGATGGCATGATCGCGGATCCCGATCAGGCCCTCGCGTGGCTCGTCACGCTGAAGATGACCGAGGACGTGTGGTCCAAGGTCACCGGCACACGCCTGACGATCGCGAACTACTATCCACGCAACAAGGCCGCGAGCGACTTCTTGTATGCCCTCGCGCGGCGCTACACGCAGAGCGGCTACTCGCTCAAGGCCTTGCTCGTCGCCATCGTCGCGAGCGACTACTTCGATCGCAAGCCAGCGGAGGCGGCGTGCGGAGCGGGTCCGTACACGTATCCGAACGTGTTCGATCCGTGGGTGATCGCGGATCCGGATACTGCGAAGCGGCTGAATGGTCCGGGCGATGCGGTGCAAGCGATCGATGCGCGCACGCTCGTCTCGGCGCTCGCGGGCGCGCTCGACTGGTCGGCCCCGCCGCTCGCCTCGCGGTTCCCCGACTACGGCTGCTCGGAGTCGTCGTCGTGTCCGGCGATCCAGCAAGCGTGTCAGCAAGAAGCCGCGTGCTGCACCGCGTACCAGGCCTCGTGTCAGATGAGTGGCGTGTCGCCCGCGACCGAGGTGCCATTCCAGCGGGGCGTCGGCATGTTCCTCCGTAACAGCGAGCGCGGCTTCCGGGGCCTCGATTTTCAGGCCCGGCTGGTCTGGGAGAATCACGAGAACGTGTGCGCGCGGCCGGCGTGGGTCACGAGCGACTTCATCGATACGCTCGCGGCCGCGAGTGCCGCGGATCCGACGGCGACGACACGCGATGCGGTCGCGGCCCTCAAGGACCGCCTGATGGGCGAGCCCGCGATCAGCGTAGCGAGCGAGATCGAAGCGCTCACCGCGATCACTGGTTCCCTCGACGGGCCCGCGAGCGGGGTCACCACGGCGAAGCTGCGCGAGCTGTGCGGTGCGTTCGTCAACACGCCGCAATTCCTGCTCGCCGGTATCGCCGGGCGCGGTGGCGAGGTCCCGAAGCTGACACCCACCAAGGCGGGCTACGCCGCGATCTGCACCGACGTGGCGTCACATGTCCCCGGCGCGGTGTGCCCTTCCAATGGTGGCGCGCTCGCCCTGCCCTAGCACCTGCGATATGGTCCCGCGGCCATGCAGCTCCTTCGTTATCTGTGTCCTCTCCTTCTGATTACTGGTTGCGAGCACAAGAGCCAGCGCGACGATCAAGGAGCGGCGCCGGCCGATCCGACCGGTCAGCCGAGCCCCGATCCGTCGCCGGCCTCGCGCGCCCTCGCAAACAAGGCCGCTGCCGGTAGCGCTGTCGGGTCGAACGCTGGCAGTGGCAGTGGTAGCGCCATCGTCGAGGCCAGCGCGGGCTCGGGGAGCGCCACGGCACCGGCGGGCGGTGACATGACCGTGCGTGCACCGGTCGCGAGCGACCTCGCGGAGTACGTCAAGAAGCTGCCCGGTAAGGGCACCAAGCTCGCCGCCACGATCGAGACCTCGATGGGCACGATCCACTGCGAGCTGTTCGGCGACAAGGCGCCGCTCGCGGTCGCGAACTTCGTCGGTCTCGCGACCGCGCAGAAGGCCTTCAACGATGCGAGTGGAAGTCCCGTGAAGAAGAAGTTCTTCGACGGCCTCACGTTCCACCGCGTGATCCCGACGTTCATGATCCAGGGCGGCGATCCGGAAGGCAGCGGGCGCGGCGGACCTGGCTATCAATTCAAGAACGAGATCGCGGGCCTCAAGATGGGTCCCGGCGCGCTCGCGATGGCGAACGCAGGCCCGGACACGAACGGCAGCCAGTTCTTCATCATGGAGGGCGAGCACTCGGATCTCGAGAGCGGCTACACCAACTTTGGCCAGTGCAAAGAGGTCGATGTCGTCACGAAGATCACGCACACCCCGACCTCGCCCGGCGACAAGCCGGTCACGCCAGTGGTGATGAAGTCGGTCAAGATCGAGCTCCAGTAGTGCGCGCGGCTCTCGCGATCGCGCTCGTGCTTGCCGGCGGCTGCGGCAAGAAGAAGGAAGCGGGATCGATGGAAGGCGCGGCACCCACCAAGGGCAGCGCGACGTCTGGATCCGGCGCGGGCGCCGCGAGTCCTCCCACCGGCCCGGGGGTCTCGATCACGAGCTCGACCAACCCCGAGTTTGCAGGGACGTACGACAAGGCGTTCGCGAAGCTCGGCAATGCGGACGAGGCCACGACGATCGTGTTCGTTCGCGGTTGCCCTTCCCTCGTGTGCAGCGACAACGTGTTCGAGATCGAAGCGATCGCGGCGAAGTGCCCGAAGGCGTACCTCGCGACCGCGGCGCTCGCGGCCAAGAACCCCAAGCCCGGCGATCACATGGCCGACGTCGTCATCGCCGGTCCCGCCGAGAAATCGTCCACGATCACGCTTCCTCAGGTCGACCTGACGCTGACCCAAGTCGGTCAGGACGGCGTCGCCGGTAGCGCGGCGCAGTCGACGACGGAGTCGAAGGTCAGCGGATCGTTCAGCGCCGAGATTTGCGGCCGGATGTAAGTGTGCGCTGGCGCCACTGTGCGATGTGGCGTCCCGCACCTGCGCGCGCGTTCTCACCAGAGACTTACGCGCGGTTTACGAGCGCCAGATTATGATGGTCGCTATGCATCGTTTTCTTATCGCTGTGGTGGCACTCACCGGTTGTGGCATCGCTGACTTCGATGTCGATCAAGCTGTCCCCGAACAGATGGTGCAGGGCTCGAGCATCCCATCGCCGCTCGCCGCGCTGTTCCCCCTGCCGCTGAGCCTCGATCTCAATCAGAAGATCAAAACGCAGGACACGGGACCGATCGGCACGATCACGTTGTCGTCACTGTCGCTGACCATCACGAAGACCGACGAGCCCGCCGGCGATACGGACGATTGGAGCTTCGTGACCTCGGTCGACGTGTTCGTCGAGAGTACGAAGAGCGGCACCACGTTACCGAAGGTCAAGATCGCGAGCGTCGCGTCGCCCGGCGCGGTCCAGGTCATGAACTTCGCCGTCCAGGGCGGGGTCGACATCAAGCCGTATATCGATGAGGGCAGTCAGGTCGATACGAGCGGTACCGGCATGGTCCCGGCCGATGACGTCTCGTACGACGGTGCGAGCACCTTCACCGTCCATCCGCTCTAGCCAGGCCGCTCTCAATACGAGCACGCAGCGACGACGTGTTCGCTGCCAACCACCATCGAGACGCACTGGTCTTTCGTGGCGGTGAAGCTGTACGGATCCGGGTTTGTCGTCAGCGAGAACGAACCATCGACGACGTCTAGCTCGCTCGCCGTCAGCGAGATCCAACCGTCGAGCACCAGGCGCGTGACGTCATAGGTCGACGCCTGATCGCCGAGCACGGTGTGATTCGTGGTCATCAGCAGCTCGACCTGCGACACGATCTCGAGCGCGGTCTCCGCGTCGCCCGGACGATCGCCAGCGAGCGTCACGGAGAAGCTGCGTCCCGCGTGCGGGTTGAGGTCGATCGTCTTGCCGACGACCCCGCCGACCGAGATGGTGGTCGGACGCGTGCCGAGCGAGACATGATCGAAGGCGAGGCCACCGTCCGAGCTCACCTCGAACGTCGCGCCGGGCAGATCGAGATCCTGGTTCGTGCTCGCGGTGTGGATCGTGGTCGCGCCGAGAGCGAGCGAACCTTTCAGCACCTCGGCGAGCTCGAGAGACGCGACGGTGGCGGCCGCCGAGACGAGCTTCGAGCCGGCGAGCGCGATGAGGATCGGGCGATCGAACGAGAGCGTCGCGCGCACATCCGCGGCGCCGAGCACCTCCAGCTCCGCGGTGATCGCGCCAGCGAGGGCGGCACCATCGGGACTCACGCCGAACGCCGGCGCGAGCGCGACGAGGGCGGGGTTTGCGGCATCGAGATCCGCGGTGACGGCGAGCTCGGAGGGACGCACCGTGAGCTCGATCGGTTCGGCGTGGGCCACCCCGATCTGGATCCAGAACCGCAGGCCGTTGTCGTCGACGACGCGGATCCGGACCTGCGCGGCGTCCCAGCTCGTCACGCACGTCGGATCGTCGGTCGCGCACACGAGCTCGGCGGGGAACCGATACACGCCGTCCCCGAGATAGTGGGCATCGGTAAACAGCTGATCGGTCAGCCAGCTGATCGCCGCGTCGGGCTCGAGATCCGTCGCCGCGGGCAGCGTCGGGAGCCCTGGAAGGTAGCCGCGCAACACCGCACCCGGCAGCGTGCCACTCGTCAGCCCGTAGGCGGCCTTCGATTCGGCGAGCACCCTGCCAAGATCCGTGACGATCCGAGCACGGACGTCCTTCGGTTCCACCACCGTCCCACCACACGAAGCGACCAACGCGAGCAAGGCGACCGGGCTCGTGCGCATGCTCCGGCCTACTTCAAAGCCTGGACCATCCGGAACTAGTCGGAATCACGTGCTGGCCACGCGAGCCGCCTGTCAGTTACTCGACGGAAACGCCGAAGGTCGGCAGGAGGTCACCGGTCAGGGTCTGGACCACGATCTCGGCCTTGTGCCAGTCGATCAGCGCCTGCACGCGGCGGAGCTCGGCCTGGCGCTGCTCCTCGAGGCGGTTGAGCACGTCGAAGTTGGTCGAGCGCCCGAGGTTGAAGCGATCGGTCTCGATCCGGATGTTCTCTTTCGCGAGATCGATCGCGCGGTGGCTCAGCACCACGCGACGCTTTGCGAGCTCGATCTGTGCGACCGCCTGCGCCATCGCTTGCGCGATCTGCGCGCGTACATCGAAGGAATTCACGCGCAGCTTCTCGCGCCCCAGCCGCAGCTCTTTCTCGCGATACTTCACGTCGTACTGGTGCAGCGAGCGCGAGAACGTGAGCGAGCCTTGGACCTGATACGCCTTGAGCTCGAACACATCCTTGGTCGCGCTCCCGAACGAGGTATCGGTGCCACGCGGACCGCCCGACAACGCGAGATCGAGTTGTGGCAGGAGGCCGTTCTCGTTGACCTCGATGTCGATCGTCGATTGCTTGTCCTGCTTCGCGAGTTGCGCGAGCTCGGGGCTCGCAGTGTACGCGCGCTCGACGAGGTCGCCGAGATCGAGCTTCGAATCCGCGAGCTCGAGCTCGGTCGCGACGCGCAGCCCGAGCTCGCCCTTGCCGATCGGCATCCCGACCGAGCGGCGCAGAGCGATCGAGCGATCGAGCACCAGCAGCTCGCCGTTGAGGACGTCTTCTTCGCGCGTCGCGATGATCTGCTGCACCGCGGGCACTTCGGCATCAGCGACCTTGCCACCCTTGACCTGGATCTGCGTGACGCGCAGCCGTTCGCGCGCGAGATCGAGGCTCTGTTCGGTGATAGCGACCTGCTGCTGCGCCAGCACGAGGTCCCAGTAGGCCGAGATCACGGCCTGGATCGTGTTGAGCGCGGTCAGCCTGCGCGCGAGCACGGAGACATCACGGGTCAACGTCGCGCGACGCTCGGAGGCATCGTACAGACTCTCACCGCGGCCCTTGAGCAACGGCTGCTTGATCGAGCCGGTGATGTCATTGGTCCAGTAGGTCGAGCCCCCGTTGCCGAGCAACGAGGCTTCGGTCGATTGGTAGTTCGAATCGACATGCAGATCGATCGTGCCGCCGGTCGGCAGCGCGCGCGAGAGGTCACCCGAGATCGTCGCGCTCGTCGTCGAATCGAGGACGATGCCGCTGAACACCGTGCTGCCCGACTTCGCGTACGTGGCCTCCGCGCCGACGGTCCAGTCGTGGCGGACCCAGGTCTCGGCGACCTGGGCCTCGGCGATCGCGATATCGAGCTTCGCGCTCGCGAGCGCAGGCGCCTTCTGGACGGCCAGCTGGAGGAGCTGGGGCAGCGTGATCTGCGTGGCCTGACCCGCCCACTCGACCAGATCGGACTCCTGCGCGGAGGTCGAGCCGGACCCCGAGCCTCCCGTACCACCGCTCGCTTCTGCGTCGAGGACGCGCTTCAAAAGGTCGGCCTGGGCGTAGGCCGGAAGTGCGGCGAGAATGGAGACGATCAAACACCAGCGCATCGGAATCGCTCGCATCATGGCATGGCCATTTCTGGCCCGCATCGTGCGACACGGCTGCGACGCATGCGACGAGATGCGACTCTTGTGGACCCTGACGTTGAGTCGATTACGAAAGCGGTGCTAGTGTGCCCAACCTAGGGATGGCTGCCACGGTACTTCGTACGTACTGCTTCCTCGACGCGCTCCAGCCGCAGCAAGCGACGTTTATCGGTAAGACCGCGCGTGGATTCTTACCGGTTCCGTATCAAGCTTCGCTCTGGGTGGAGATCGCGCCGGGTATTGCGATCAATCAAGTCACCGACGCAGCGCTCAAGGCGACGAGCGTCCAGCCTGCCGTGCAGGTCGTCGAGCGCGCCTACGGCCTGCTCGAGGTCCATCACCACGACAAGGGCGAGGTGCTCCAGGCGGGCGCCACGATCCTCAAGCACCTCGGGGTCGAGGAGACCCAGCGGCTCAAGCCGCGCGTGCTGACCAACCAGATCATCCGCGGCGTCGAGGCCTACCAGACCCAGATCATCAACCGCTCCTCGGCGGGCATGATGGTGCTGCCGGGCCAGTCGTTGTTCATCTTCGAGTGCGAGCCCGCGGGCTACGTGGTGCTCGCCGCGAACGAAGCCGAGAAGGCCGCGCACGTGAACCTCGTCAACGTGACACCCTATGGTGCATTCGGTCGGCTCTATATGGCCGGTCCCGAAGCCGAGATCGATGCCGCAGCAGCGGCGGCGACCGCGGCGCTCAATGCAGTCACTGGTAAAGAGCCAGAGAAGTTTGTCGATCGTTAGGAGATCTAGATGGCTGACGCACTTGGAATGATCGAAGTCAAAGGTTTCGTCGGCATGGTCGAAGCGGCCGATGCGATGGTCAAGGCCGCGAAGGTCGAGCTCGTCGGATTCGAGAAGACCGGTGGTGGCTATGTCACCGCGATCTGTCGTGGCGACGTCGCCGCCGTCAAGGCCGCGACCGAAGCTGGCCAGCGAGCCGCAGAGCGCGTCGGCGAGGTCGTCTCGGTCCACGTGATTCCGCGTCCGCATGCGAACGTCGATGCGGTGCTGCCGCTCGGTCGCACCGGCGGCAGCGGCAACGGCAAGTAAGCGTCCGTGATCCTCGGCAAGGTCATCGGCACGCTCGTCGCGAGCCGCAAGGAGCCCACGCTCGATGGGCTCGCGCTCCTCGTGGTGCGGGCTTGCGACGTCGACGGCACACCGAACGGATCGATCGCGATCGCGGTCGATGCGGTCGGTGCCGGTCTCGGCGAGGTCGTGTTGTATTGCTCTGGCAGCTCGGCGCGCCAGACGCAGGTCACCAAGGACCGACCGGTCGATGCGGTGATCATGGCGATCGTCGATCAGATCGCGATCGACGGCGAGAGCCGCTTCATCAAGGACTGATCCGTGGCGACGCTCGACGAGAACAAGATCGAAGAGATCGTCGCCAAGGTCCTCGAGCGCCTCGGGGGGACGCCAGCGGTCTCGCGAACGGCCGCCACCTCCACAGCGGCCGCCGGTGGGGTCGTGGCGCCCAAGGCGAATATTCCGCGCGGCACCAACGGCGTCTATGCAGATGCCGAAGATGCGGCGAAGGCCGCACGCAGAGGCTTCGAGCAGAACGAGCGCACCCCGATGGTCGTGCGCGCGAAGATGATCGCGGCGATGCGCAAGGTCGTCCTCGCGAACAACGAAGCGCTGTCGCGCTACGCGGTCGAAGAGTCGGGCCTCGGTCGCTACGAGGACAAGCTCGAGAAGAACAAGCTCGTCGCCGAGAAGACCCCGGGCCACGAGATCCTTCGCCCGGTCGCGTTCACGGGCGACGACGGCTTGATGCTCACCGAGCGCGCGCCGTACGGCGTGATGCTCGCGATCACGCCCACGACGAACCCGACCGAGACGATCGTGTGCAACGCGATCGGTATGCTCGCCGCTGGGAACGCGGTGGTCTTCAACGTTCATCCCGGCGCCGCGCAGGTCTCGAACTGGCTCGTTCATCTGTTGAACGAAGCGATCCAATCGGTCGGCGGCCCGAAAGATGTGCTGGTGTCGGTCGAGAAGCCGACCGTGAAGAGCGCGCAGCTCTTGATGAAGCACCCGCTCGTGCGGATCGTCGTCGTGACCGGCGGTCCGGCCGTCGTCGAATCGGCGATGAACTCGGGCAAGAAGTCGATCTGCGCCGGGCCCGGCAACCCGCCGGCCGTCGTCGACGAGACCGCGAACTTCGCGAAGGCTGCGAACGCGATCGTCCGCGGCGCCTCGCTCGACAACAACATCGTCTGCATCGCCGAGAAGGAAGTCATCGCGGTCGACCGGACCGCCAATGATCTGATCGCCGAGCTCAAGCGTCAGCCCGTGCTGTGGCTCGATCATCGCCAGGTCAAGGAGCTCGAGAAGGTCGTGCTCGAGGGCGATCACGTCAACAAGGCCTGGGTCGGTAAGGACGCCGCATTGATCGCCAAGGCGATCGGCATCAGCGGCCACGGCCACGATCTCAAGCTGCTGATGATGGAGGTCGAGGAGTCGCATCCATTCGTCCAGCACGAGCTGTTGATGCCGGTGATCCCGCTGTTCCGCGCACGCGATGCGGCCGATGCGATCGCAGCCTCGTTGCGCGTCGAACACGGCTTCCATCACACCGCGACCATGCACTCGACGAACATCGACAACATGGCGGCGATGGCACGGCTCTGCAATTGCTCGATCTTCGTCAAGAACGATGCGTCGTATGCCGGCCTCGCGCTCGGTGGCGAGGGCTACACCTCGTTCACCATCGCGAGTCCGACCGGCGAAGGCCTCACGACCGCGCTGCACTTCAGTCGCGAGCGCCGCTGCACGCTCAAAGAAGCGTTCCGGTTTGTCTGACGATCCGCTCGGACGCGGGCCCGCCTTGGGCGTCCTCGAGATCGGCACGATCGCGCGCGGCATCGTCGCTGCGGATGCGGGGCTCAAGCGCGCACCTGCGGTGCTCTTGCACTCGCGTGCGGTCTCCGGCGGTAAGCACCTCGTGATGTTCGAGGGTGGGGTTGCCGAGGTCGAGGAATCGTTCGGTGCGGCGAAGCTCGCGGCCGGGGACCTGGTCCTCGATCACGTCTGGTTGCCCTACGCCGATGCTCAGGTCTGGCCGATGCTCGGAGCACCACAGACCCCGCCCGACTGGGCCGGCGATCACGAAGCCGAAGCGGTCGCGATCATCGAGACCTCGACTGTCTGCGCCGCGATCCGCGCGGCCGATGCGGCATGCAAGGTCGCGTACGTGATCGTGCGCGACACCCGCTTCGCCTTCGACCTCGCGGGCAAGGCCTACTTCACGCTGACCGGCACGCTCGATGCGATCGAGGCGGCCGTGGCGGCCGCACGTGCTGCGGCCGACACGAAGATCGTCGGCCTCGAGGTGATCGCCCAGCCCGCGCCCGAGCTGCGCGGCCAGCTGTTCCGCTAGCAGGCCGCCTCGCCTGACCGTGCGGATTCGCTCGGTTAATTAGCCGTGATCCGATCCAGCAACAGGCTCGTAGGTTCCTGCGGAGGTTCCTACGCATGCGTACTCTTGGTCTATCTTTCGTCGCCCTCACGCTCACCGCTGCAGGCTGCAGCAGTGACTCGTACACCCCGACGGGCACCGGCCCTGCGGCGAAGCTGTACTGCAACTCGAGTGGCAAGAATGCCTTCGACACGTTCGGCGCGGCCGCGTTCGTCGCCGTCAACGAATCGATCTTCACGAATGTCGGCACCGAAATCGGCGCCCACATGACGACGAATCTCGGTGATTCGTTCGGCAAGGTCGGCACCGGTATGCCCGCGTCGACGGCCGACGGTGCTGCCGCGTTCAAGGGCACGCTCGCCGCGTTCCTTGTCTACGTCTACGGCGGCCCGGACTCGATCAAGTACACCGACGGCGTGACCTACAACGGCAAGGGCGAAGACATGGTCACGGCCCACACCGGGCTCGCGATCACCTCGGCGCAGTACGACTACTTCGTCGCGAACATCGTGGTGCCCGCCCTGACCACGAACGGCGTCACGATGGACGACGTGTCGAGCTGCTTCGCGCCGCCGATCACCTCGGCGGCCTTTAAGGCCTCGATCGTCGGACAATAGCCGATGCGCCCCCTCGTTCGCACCGCGAGCAAGTTCGTCCTCGGCACGGTCGGGCTCGTCCTCGCGCTCGGGCTCGTGATCCACCTGCCGCCGATCAAGCACTGGCTCGGCGCGCATGGCCATCACGGTGCGGGGGTGTGCCCGCTCGGTTACGGTACCCAGGCCCCGCACGTCGCGCTCGCGCCCGGCAAGGCGCGCCCCGCTCTCGGATTCGAGCTCGGAGCGACGACCGCCACCGAGATCGAGCGATGGGGGCAGGCTCACGGGCTCGCGTGCAACGAACGCCATCGCGGCGCGCAGCTCGATTGCGAGAATGTTCCCAGTACGCTGCTCGGCGACGTGGCCGCCCCACCGGCAGCGCTCTCGTTCTCGATCGATAGCGCGGGTGCGGTTCGGTCGATCGAAGTGACTCGCCGGGGCCCCGAGGCCGCGTCGATCACGGCCGCATTCGAGGCGCTGTCGCACGAGCTGGCCGCCCAGCATGGCGCGCCAGTGAAGCAATCGGGCATCGCGACGGCGGACGACCTGTCGCGCGGCGCCCTGCGCCAGGCGATGGTCGAGTATCGCGCGAGCGACTACCGCGCCGTGCTCCGCGCGACGAACATGGGCGACGGCTTCTTGCTGACCGAGCACTACGCCCTGACGAACTGATCTGCGACCGGCTCCCACTCGTAGATCTCGACGATGGGTTGTCCCGAGGGCGCAGGACGTGTGAGGCTGAAGGTCTCACGCGTGCCGCACGTCTCGCCCACCCTCGCTCGTCGGATCACGCTCGCGTGGATCGGCATCGCGCTGTGGCTCGGTGGCGTCGAGCTGATGCCGAATCTGCACCTCGCGATGCACGCGCGCCTCGAGGCGCACGTCCACGATGGTGACCGGACGATCTATCTGCACCATCACAGCGACGACATCTTTGTCGAGCATGGAGCCGACGATGACCTGGACGCCGAGGTCGACGAGCACGGCAACGTCGTCCCCGAGGAGATGGCGCACCCATCTCGAGCGGGCCACGACAACATCGAACGAGCTGATCACGCGCTGTCGCACGCCGAGCACGAGCTGGCGCTGCGGCTCGAGCACGGTGGTCACGCACTCGCGCACCACGCGCTCGCGCTCCACCCGGCTCCACCACCGGCGCTCGCGCCGCTGCCGTTTCATCGCTACCTCACCGTAGCTCCGCACGTAGCGATCATCGAGCCGGGCTCGTGGTCGGTCCCCGAAGCCGCCGCACGTGGTCCGCCGTTGCTGTTCGTCTGACTCACGAACACCTTCGGAATAGTTTCTTACGATCGGACCTCTCGTTCATGGCTTCGACACGATTTGTCGTGGTCGCGACGTTGCTCGTTGCAGCGCGCGTTCACGCTCAAGATGCTCCCCCTTCTCCGGATCCCGATGCAGGCACGCCGCCTGCGGTCACCCCACCGTCGGACTCGGCTACGGCTCCCGCCGACACCGTCAGCAACCCTGTCGCGCCGGCGCCACCGCCCGCGCCGACGCCACCACCAAGTCCCACGATCGAACAGATCGAAGCGGCGACGCTCGGCGGTGAGACGATCGAGATCATCGACACCGCTCCGGCGGAGTCCGCCTCGTCGGTCCACATCACGCGCGATGATCTGCAGTTTCGATCGGTCACGCAGGTCTCTGACATCCTGCGCCAGGTGCCCGGTCTCATGGTCAGCCAGCACGCCGGCGGTGGCAAATCGGATCAATACTTCATTCGCGGCTTCGACGCCGATCATGGCACCGACATCGCGATCTACGCCGACGGCATTCCGGTCAACATGCCGAGCCACGGCCACGGCCAGGGCTATGCCGACACGCACTTCTTGATCCCCGAAACCGTGAACTCCGTCGACGTTCACAAGGGCCCCTACTCGGCGCGGTTCGGTGACTTCTACACCGCCGGCGCGATGGAGCTCACGACGATCGACAAGGTCGATGGACCGACGATCTGGATCGCTGGCGGTGCACCGCTCGCGGGTCCGAAAGCGTTCGATCAATACAACCGGCGGATCGTCGGGATGGCGAGCCCCGAGCTCCGCGAAGGTTCGACCGACAAGTCGCTGCTCGCAGTCGAGATCGGTGATACCGATGGCCCGTTCGAGAACCCGCAGCACTTCCGGCAAGGGAACGGGCTCGTGAAGTGGAAGGGCGATGCCGGCCCCGGCGAGCTCCACATCGAGGGCAACTGGTACGAAGCGAAGTGGAATGCCTCGGGACAGGTGCCCGAATCGGCGGTGACCTCGGGCCTGATCAGCCAGTACGGCTCGCTCGATCCGTCGGAGGGCGGCGACACCGCGCGCACGACCGGCCAGCTCGCGTACACGGTGCGAGATAGCAAGGGTGGTTCGTGGACCGCGATGGCGTACGCGCTGGCGTATCGCCTACGCCTCTACTCGGACTTCACGCTGTACGCGCGCGATCCGGTGCACGGCGACGAGATCGAGCAGACCGACGCGCGCTCGACGTACGGTCTCGATCTCAAGTACGAGCGCCACATCGATGCGTTCGGGCACGACACCTGGCTCACTGTCGGCGCGCAGACGCGTAACGACGATGTCGAGAACGCGCTGTGGCACGACCAGAAGCGCGTGCGGCTCGCGGATTGCTTCGATCGAGGCGTCAATCCGTGCAACCACACGCTCGACCGCATACGCAGCTTCTCGGGCTACGTCGAAGCGAACGTGCACTTCGAGCCGCACATCCACGTGCTGCCTGCCGTGCGCTTCGATCAGTTCGTATGGGACGTCGAGGACTTGAATCCGGCAACCACGACGAATCCCTCGAGCTCGACGGGTGGCACTGCTGGCAAGGCCATCGCATCACCGAAGCTCTCTGTCGAGATCGAAGCAACCGACAAGCTCGACCTCTTCGCGAACTCTGGCTATGGCTTTCATTCGAACGATGCGCGCGGCAACGTCGCGAATAGGGGCGTCGGCTCGCTCGCAC